>JBIJDL010000482.1:0-4990 GCA_044344195.1 Candidatus Hydrogenedentales bacterium | reverse complement strand
ACATGGGGGGTTCCTCCGGTTAGTGTATAAACAATTATACACCAAACGAACCGAGAATCAACGCATTATGAGAATACCCACTGGGATGACGCAGGCCCCAATGTGTCTACCTTCTTGCCTCAGTGTCCGACTGATTCGTATAGTATCGCCGTGCGGAAATACCGCAGCACAGGAGCCGTACAACCCCCATGAAACTTTCCCGTCGCACCTTCGCAAAGTCCGCCCTGGCCACCGCCGCGCCACTCATTCTCCCGTCGCGCGCGCGAGGCGACGATACCACGCCGCCCCCGAGCGAACGAATCACCGTCGGCGTGATCGGTCTGGGCGGGCTGGGCATGGGGCACATCGGGCGCTTTCTCCAATCGCCCCAGTCCCAGGTGGTGGCCGCGTGCGACGTCCATGCGCTCCATTACCGCGATGCGGAGTGGGGGAAGCGCAGTCCCTGCGGGCGCGATGCGGCGAAGGTGGTGGTGGAGGATTTCTACGGCGAGCAAGTGCGCAGCGGGAGCTACAAGGGCTGCGACACCTACATCAATTATCGTGAGCTTTGCGCGCGGACGGATATCGACGCTGTGGTCATCGCCACGCCGGATCATTGGCATGCCCTCATCACGCTGGAGGCCCTGCGCAACGGCAAGGATGTCTATTGCGAGAAGCCCGTGACCCACCTCTTCCGCGAGGGCCAGTTGGTCTACCAGGAAGTGGCGAAGCGCAAGGCGATCTTCCAAACCGGCTCGCAACACCGCTCCAACGCGAACATCCGCCGCAGCGTCGAGCTGGTGCGGAACGGTCACATCGGCAAGCCGCTCCGCGTCGAGGTGGGCCTGCCCCAGGGCCCAAGCTCGGCCCAGGGGGACCCCACCATCACCGAGCCGCCCGAGGGCCTGGACTACGACCTCTGGTGCGGGCCGTCGGAGAAGTTGCCCTACATGCGTGCGCGCCATCACCGCTGGTGGCGCTGGCACAGGACCTACGGCGGCGGCAATATCATGGACTGGATCGGCCACTTCAACGACATCGCCCACTGGGGGATGGACACGGAGCGGAGCGGCCCCGTGGCGGTGGAGGCCACCGGCGATTGGACCTGGGCGACATTCGAGGGTTACAACACCCCCGTGGACTATGACATTCAGTGCCGCTATGCCAATGGCGTCACGACCAGCATCGGAAACCAGTACGCCAACGGCGCGAAGTGGATCGGGGAAGACGGCTGGATCCACGCGAGCCCGGAAAAGCAGGAGGCCTCCAACACGGCCCTCCTCGCCGAAGACTTTGACCCCGGCCCCATCAAGGCCTACGCCTCGAAGTCTCACCACGACAATTTCCTCGACGGTATCCGCATGCGGACGGAATGCATCGCCCCGGCGGAAATCGCTCACCGCTCCATCACACCGGGGCATCTGGGCTATGTCTCCCAGACCCTGGGGCGTAAGCTGCAATGGGATCCCGAAAAGGAAATCGTCGTGGGGGATGGAGAAGCGGATCGCTTGCTCAAAGCGGTGAACTACCGCGCGCCGTGGAAGCTAGAGGGATGAAGGCGGGGTCTTAGACACGATCCTTCATTGCCTTCCGATGCACAAGAAATCAACGGACGTGCCACGCGATCCGGCAACGCCGGTTCGTGTGCCTTGAGCCTCGTATACTGAGCATATGAAACATGCCATGACCGGGCGGCTGGCTTATCTGGTGCTGGATGTCGGTAAATCGAAAGTGACGCAAAAGGGCCGGTTGAATTGCCGCTGGCGTTCCAGGAAAACCTCGCCATGGGCACACGAACCGGCGTTGCCGGATCGCGTGGCACGTCTGCAATGAGCTGGGTTGCGGCCAGAGTCCGCGCTGCGTCCGATAGGTCGGGCGTACCCCTTCAGCCCGCCGCCGCCCGCTGGCGCGTCGAGATCAATCCCACCTGGTTCAGCTTCACCCCCATATGCTCCGCCACGATCTCGCACTTGGCACGGAGGATGAGGAACACATTGCCGTCGAAGTCGTCGATGGTCTCGTAGTTGCCCTGGCCCTTGCCGATGATCACATCGGCCGCCGCCATGCGATCGAGGAAGTGCTGTGGGACGTGCTTGAGGGGCGACCCGATGAAGCCGCCGCCGTTGTCGATGACCTCGCAGATCTTCGTCAGCCCCACAAACTCGGCGTCCTCGAGGAGTACGTCGTTGATCATGGGCGAGCCCTTGACCACCGCCGTGACCGTGGTGCGCTTCTGAAGCTCTTCAATTAACAGCTTGTCAAAGACGATCTCGCCGGCATTGTCGAGGAGGAACAGGAGATCTTCGCACGCCGCGAGGGAAGCCTTCAGCGCCTCCGTATGGTCCACGGCGAATTTCTGGTCCAGGACTTCCTCGATCACCTTCTCGATATCGATCTCGTGGGTGTGGAGGATGCCCAGATCGATCACATTGCCCGCCGCGGAGATATGGAGGGCCGTCTCCAGGGGATCGGCGCTCTGGCGGATCCGCGCGCGCATGGAATCTTCCAGGGCGAGGGCGGCCTCGTTCTGCTCCCGCTTCAGCACGCGGTAGGGGTCGTGCCGGCCCGAGTGCTGTGACGCCAGTTCATAGGCCTGCATGGAGAGCCACGCCGGAGAATCTTCCAGGTCCATCCCGAAAATGCGCGAGGCCGCTTCATCAAGAATTCGCCGCTGCACCTCGGGATCGGGGGTGGCGATGCGCGCGGCGCGGAGGGACTGTTTAACAATGCATTCGAGGCAATCGAGGGTGGACTTCATGGGGGTACTTCCTGATGGGCGCTGGGTACTACAGGTGCATGGGGCAATCGCTGGGAATTATACGCCAAGAAGGTCGCATCGGGCTAGTTTGGTCGATACCCTCCTGAACATTGCGTGAATTTTGCCGGGACAGGATTGCATGCAGTCTTGGACGTGCTTGGGCGAGCTTCTGATTTGGCGGCTCTTGTGATTCGAGCGCGCGCAGAAGGCGATAAACGGGTGTTGCACAAGCGGTCGAGGGCACGGTGGAGCGGCGGGGATTCGAGAATAGATAAGTAGTGTTTGTCCGACTGTCAGTTAAGCGGGGAATGCAATGGAATCTGTCGGCGAACGGAATTATCCTGGGCATGCCTCCCATATGGCTTTGGAGGTGCGGGTGAGACGCTTGGCTTTGGGAGCCGCGCAGATCGAGAGTGACGTCGCACGTTCAAAATAGCGATCCGTCACAATGCAGTGCGAGAATTGGCAATGAGAGTTTTACAAAGGTCGTTACTGATCGGTGCTTGTTTGGGCGATGGGCACGCAAAAAGCCCTCATTTATCGCGGGAAACGACCTAATGGTCAGTATAATTCTATTTGTGAGTATATCACTAGAATTCCGTTGACAATACGCGCATTTAATGCAATTATAGAGTCGCTGCGCAGGTAGTCGCGTTGGGTGGCGCAGCGTTGCTATCATTGGGAGCAAACAAAGGGCAAGTGGCGAGGAACGAAGGGAATTAATACCCCGCATACCCGTTTCCGAGCGGCTCCCACCTTCGAAGGGAGGTGGCCGTAACGCAGGCGAGAGAGCGCCTGCAATGCAGGTTGAAGGTAGTGTTGGCCAAGGGGACCAAGTAAGGTCTTATTTCCACATTCGTTTCACTTGGTTTTCTTTAATTCATTGTCTTCAAAAATAAAAGTACTGTAGTGGTCAGAGCACTTTACAAGAGAGAAAACTCTAGAAAGATTCTTCATCATGAAATTGGACAGGAAGAGAGCAGGCTTTACATTGATCGAACTGTTGGTCGTGATCGCCATTATCGGCATCCTTGCGGCCATCCTGCTGCCAGCCTTGGCGCGGGCCCGCGAGGCGGCGCGTCGGACGAGTTGTCAGAACAATCTGAAGCAGCACGGCACCATCTTCAAGATGTATGCCAATGAGAGCAAGGGCGAAGCCTTCCCCGGTCGCGGCGTCCGCTACTGGCAGAACTATCCAGCCCACGGCTCCTCGGGCGGCGTGACGCTGGAACGCGCCTACTCCACCGAAGACGTGTATCCCGAGTACCTGACCGATATCCAGATTCAGTTCTGTCCGTCCGATGGTGACTTTACCAAGTCCCAGCAACCCAACTATCTCTGGAGTCCCCAGGGCGCCAAGATGCAGCGGACGGTTGGCACCGGCTGGAATACCTCCGGCAATCCCCAAGTGGTGAACAAGGTGTCGCCCGGCGGCAACCAGTATTGCGATCCTTCGGTGTTTGACCCGAAGCTCAACTGCTACATGCACGGCGGTTACTGGTCGTATAACTACTGGGGCTACGTGGTGGATGGTGCCTGGTTCCAGACGCCTGCCGACTTCGCTACGGTGTTTGGTGACACTGCGGCGAATGGCGCCAGCGCACAATCCCTGGACTGCAAACCGGTTTCCGCCGCTGGTGAATGCAACCCGGCGAGCCGTGGATTTTACGCCAATCGCAACCAACCGGCGACCTTCACGATGCCTTCCAGTGGCCGTTCTGTAACGGCTCAGCCGCTTCGAGAGGGTGTTGAGCGCTTCATGATCACGGATATCAACAACGCCGGCGCGAGTGCCTCGGCCCAGTCGAATTCAGCCATTATGTGGGACAATTCGTTTTCGGGTTACGGTGGTACCGCCGGTAGTCTCCGGGGTGTCGACAATTTCAACCATGTCCCCGGCGGCGCCAACATTCTGTACATGGACGGTCACGTTGAATTTGCAAAGTATCCCCAGCCCATTGGCAGCAAGGCTTACGTCATGGTCAAGGAAGCTCACATGGACCTGACCTGGGAGTCGCCGTGACCTGAACCGGCGTGGTGTGATGGCGGTTTGTTCTCGCCGACCCCACGCTGAGTAATGCAGACTGAAATCCCTTTCACGTCGGGGAGGGCCGCAACGAATCTCGCGGCCCTCCCCGATTTTTCTTATTGCCCGGGCCCCCGGCTAGACTTGAGTGAATATATTCTGCTTTAATCGGTACTGTTCATGGCAGTCCTCCGCCGAGGCTGGCGCTCGGCGAGAGCGCATCGCGC
>JBIJDL010000481.1:0-4994 GCA_044344195.1 Candidatus Hydrogenedentales bacterium | reverse complement strand
CGGTGAAGACTACGTTCGATACGCAGACCGCGTCGGGCGCTTTTTGCCCAGATCCATTCGCCCTTCCATCTGAGAGCGTTGGTTTACCGCGTCAATGACCGTCGTGATGCATCAGAAACCCCGTTGCAGGGTTAATCGACTGCTTAATGTGCTGCATGTGGGTGGCCGCAAGACGGAGCCTACCCTCTACCAGAATAGGCCTGACCGGGCCCGGGACTTCTTCCCGAATGAGGAGCGTCTCGTGGTGAACGCGCAGTCGCGACTCCGGGTACAGTCGCGATCGAACAAGTATCACCGGACGCGCGAGAGCATGGGACTCCGCATAGGCCTCCGCGATGGACTCCTTGAGTTCCACCACGGTCGCTTCCATCGCGGGTAGATTCCCGAGCAAAGTCCGGAGCGCCACTTTCGACTTCTCCGGCAGATTCGCGATTTTACCCCGTAGGGGCGCGAGTGTGTTGTGGACTTTTTCCACATTCTCTGTCGCAAGCCGCAACTTGTTCCTGAGAATGGCAATCTGCCCCTCAATACTGTGGTCCTCTCCGGCGACCACGATGGTCGGCACGGACGCTGGCGATCCTATCTGGCCGACATCCACGCCGCCGAGGGCATTAATCTCGCCCCCGACCAGGCGACCGTTTGGCACGTACACCGCACCCCGCGTACTCAGGTTCGAATGCACGACTTCACTCTCCACCGTAATGTCGCCCCCGGCCAGAATCTCGGCATCGAGAATAAATCGTGCCTGGACGCCCCCGGTCGCTACGATCCGCGTGTGCTCGTTTCCTGTTATACCCCCATGAACGTGCAAGGCCCCTCCGGTCTGGACCTGGGCCCCTTCGATAGTCCCCATCACCTCGATGTCCCCGACCGCCTCGAGCCGGCTTCCGTGAAGAATGTCCCCATGGACCAGCACCGCGCCGTCGTGGGAGATATCCCCCGTCTCCAATCCCAAGTCCCCTTGAATTTCAAAGGTCCTGTCAACGGAAAGAAGCTCCTTGTGCCAGCGAATCCGCCCCGCCAGGGTGGCAAAGTAATTCAGGCCGGAAACATCAGCCTCCACGTTCTCGCCCACCCGAATTTTGCAACGCCGCGGCTTTCGCACGCGCACCACACTGCCTTGGAGGTTGATACCGTTCGCTCCGCTCACCGGCTCAACGACCGTCGCAAGGAGCTGCCCCTGGGCAACATTCCGGTTACCGATACGCCGCCGAAAATTGATCCGGCCCGTCGCCTCATCGACCTCAAAACCCGGATTGAAAAAATCGGTGCTCCACTCAATCCGGCCGTCTATCGGCTGTTTTGGGAGGGTACCGACGAGGATCTCGGCCCCATCAAGCCTGGGAGACTGGGCCGCAGCCTGACGAATAGATTCCTGAAGCTTTTCAGTGGGAGGTGACTTGGAAAGGTGGAACTTGGAGAGACGCTCCAGAATGGCCGCGGCAAGTTCCTCAACGTTCCGGCCCTCGGTATCGCAGTCCAGAGTCACCCGCATGCGATCCTTGGCTATCCTGAGCCGAAAGCCGTCGGATTCTTCCCCCGCCTCCATTGAGGACTCCCCAACGGCCTCCGTGGGTTCGCGCGGAGGCCCGGTTTGCTCGGGAGACTGCCCAGGATTCATACGCTCTCCTCTCTCCACTTCTCCCCGCCCGCCAATGGCGCAGAGCCCGACATCGCCAGGAGATTTGCGATCTCCACGGAAGGCGCACTGCCGCCGGGTATAAATCAAACAACGGAGTCGCCTCTATTGTAACATGAATCAGACAGAGCGACGAGACGGAACTCGGGCCTCGATTTATTTCTGTTTAAGATACATCGCGCTGTTATTATTCCGCATCTCGATTTCAAACAGCCCCGTCTCCCGGATCAGATCGCTCAGCCGCTTGTAGCCATAATTAATAGACGAAAAGGACGTGTTGTTGTTGATATAGTTTATAACTTGGGAAAAATTTGCCCAGCCATCATTCTCATCGGCCTTCTCATCCACGGCGTTGCGCAGCATCTTCACCAGGGCGGTATCCTGGCGCAGTTCCTTGCGCGGCTTCTTCTTGAAGGTTCCGGTATCCCCGCCCTCGTCCTCCACCGCGTTCTTTTCCGCAATCAGCTTGTCGGTGTTGATAAACCGGGAGCAGGCATTTACGAGCGACTCGGGCGTCTTGGTGGCGCCAAAACCATAGACCTTCAGGCCGCTGGTTTTCAGCCGCATGACCAGCGGGGTGAAGTCACTGTCGCTGGTCATCAGCGCGATGCCGTCGAGTTCCTGGCTGTAGAGCAGGTCCATCGCATCGATGATCATGGCCGCGTCCGTGGCGTTCTTTCCCTTGGTGTAGGCGAATTGCTGGATGGGTTGGATGGCAAAGGGATGGAGGGTCTCCTCCCAGCCCTTAAGCTCGGAATTCTTCCAGTTGCCGTAGGCTCGGCGTATGTTCACCACGCCGTAGTTCGCCAATTCGTTCAGCACGCCGTCAATAGCCTGGTGGCTAACGTTATCGCAGTCGATTAACAGCGCAATTCTGGCTTCCTTTTCCATGTTCTTCCTTCCTGTGCCCCTCGAATTTTGAATCTTAGCACACCCGCCCCGGACTGCCCCTTGACCGGACTGCGAGTCCATGTTGGGATCAGCCCGCGGCGGCAACGACTCTGGGCTTACGGAGATCAGTGGCGTCGACAACCAAATCGGAGGCCGTCGCGGGACTGTATTCGTTAACATAGTACTCAAAGGCGGGCGCTGTCAGGGCATCAAAAAAATCGAGATTACCCTGCTCGGCCGCGGGAGACTTGGCGCCCTCCATGCGGGTGCGCACAACGGGCGTTTCCGACTCCAGGTAAACACGCAAATCAAACAAGTCCGATAGCGCCCCCGTAAAGAGAAATACGCCCTCCGCCAACAAAATACCGCTCTCCGCGGTCTGCTCCTGAATGGACTCCCTTGCCGCGGCGTAGTCAATCCCTTCCTCGCAGAAGCGTTGCGCCCGAATGGACGAGACGCCCCCTTTTAACCCGGCCAGAATATCCTGGCGCGCCGCCATATCTGCGCAACTCTCCAGATGAAATACCGCCACTTCCACGCCCGACGCCGTCAGGTGCGCTTTCAATCCCTTGGTAAAGCTCGCATTAAGCGCCGCGTCCAGCCCGTTCACGCCCAGCACGATCCCACGGCCTTCCATTTGAAGTCCGGCACAGCACCGCGCGACTTGTTCGAAAACCAAATTCAACTCTTTAGACACCAAAACACGCTCCTGAACTAAACAATAAACTGTTCCACCAGATGCTTCTGTCGGGACGCAAGTCCAGACAGCTCATCGGCGCTGCTCCGGGTGCCCGAGGCACTCTGGGAGGTTTCGTCGGCGGCCCTGCTGATGGCCGCAACGTTCCGTGCAATCTCGTTCATGCCGAGATCGGCCTCGCCGGCGTTGCGCGCAATTTCTTGCGCCGCATTGGCCAGCTCGCTCATATGGCGAGTATTTTCCGATACATTGGTCAGCGCGCTGCCGAGATTCGCGAACACCTCCATGGTGCCACGCGCGGTCTCTTCGACGCGGTGACTGATCTCGCCCGCGCCCTGGGCCACCTCGCCGATATTGCTCGATAGGTTTTTGGTGGCCAAGGTCTGCTCTCCCACCCGGCTGGCGATGTTGCCCGCAATGCCTTCGAACTTGCCTATGATACCACTAATCGCATCTATCGCCGCCACTGTCTCCTCCGTACTGTGTTGCATACTCTGCACTTGGGTGCGGATTTCCTCCGACGCGCGGGCCGTGCGCTCCACCAGTTCTTTCACATCACTGAGCACTGCGGCGAAGCCCTTGCCCATCTCGCCGACCGAAGCGTCCTCCGATTCCGCGGCGGAAGCCGACGACTGGAAAGTGGTGTTCTCGGCGGTTCGCGAAAGGGCCGTGGCCGTGTTGAACAGGGACACCGCCGCCAGCAGTGCCGGGGCGGCCATGGGGATCCCCAGCATGATTCCAAGCTCAATCTTGAGGCTCATTGGCGAACCCTTCGCTTGCGCGATTGGGAGCCAGCCCCGGGCATCAAGCCTGGGGCTGGCTCCATTCCACCTTAGAACTTTGTGCCAAACATCATTTCGATGTAGTCGGCGTCATCATCGTCGCTGCCCTGGAAGAAGCCCAGGCCATAGCGATCAGTAAAACTCCCGTCGGAAATGCCATCCCCCGTAAACAGGTGCTCCCAGCGGAAGCGGATCCAGAAGTCCTCCGTCATGTAGTAGCGGCCCCATATGGACGTCTGGAGACCGAGATCGTCATCGGATTCCCGGGTCCAGAAGCTCAGGAACGGAAGCCCCACGGCGGGCCGGTCGAAAACTTCATCCACCCAGAATTGCTCCAGTTCAAAGGCCAGCTCGGTCTTCTCCGTGGGCTTCATCTCGAGGCCAAGGCGCACCGCCTGAAAGTTTGTGAGGGTCTGACCACTGTCCAGAATGAAGGAGTACTTGCCCGAGGTGTGCGCAAAGAGGCGGTTGAAGGACACGCTGGCTTCGGGCTGATAGAGCGGGTTCAGGAATTCCAGAAACGAGATATCCCGGTTGTCCTCGCCGTCGTACCACGCACCGCCGAGGTAGACGCGGGGTGAGAAGCGCGTATCGAACGTGTATCCGGCTTCGAAATCCGTGCCGAAGCTCCCGAACTCCGCGTCGTCATCGCCGTAGGTGCCGCCGACCGGTTTGAAGCCGAAGCCCTGCTGGCCCGCATCGCCAAACTGATACGCCACTTCCCAATCGAAATCAAAAGCACCCCAGCCGCCGAAAAGTCGCGAACCCACGGTGTGGAGTTCCGTCGCGCCATAGTCGTCCAAGCCGCGAAGATCCTCAAACCACTCGCCCGCCGGGCTGAAGGTCGTGTCGTTCAATGGGCTCGCATCCCGTAGAAACATCCAGTACAACGACGCGCTGACGGACTCATAACCCGCATAGGTGCCATAGACGCCGTAGAAATCTGTATCATCGTCACTACTGAAGGATTCGGCCAGCTTGCTCC
>JBIJDL010000480.1:0-5003 GCA_044344195.1 Candidatus Hydrogenedentales bacterium | reverse complement strand
TTACTGAATCTGGACGAAACGGTGACGAAGGGATAGGCAAATGGAGGCCAATTGCGATGCCAATGAAAAAAAGACACCCCACCCGGGGCGCATGGAAAAAGTCGGCTGGTCCAGTGCCAACCACTGGTTACGCCTCCAAACGGCCTACGATTCTGAGAAGACGGACGCTGCTTATATCCGCATTTGGCTTGACGTAGATTGCCAGTCTTGAGATACTCGGAACATGCCCAGTAGAAAAACAGAGAAATCGGTTGTGCCCGTCGAGCGAATTGAGGGGTCAATTTTCCTCATTCGCGGCGAAAAAGTTATGCTGGACGAGGATCTCGCCAGACTCTACCAGGTGGAAACAAAAGTCTTGAATCAGGCCGTATCTCGCAATATGGACCGTTTCCCTGAAGATTTCATGTTTCGGGTATCCAAGGAGGAATTTGAAGTTTTGAGGTCACAGATTGTGACCTCAAGTTGGGGCGGTCGGCGCTATCTGCCGAGGGCTTTCACCGAGCAAGGCGTCGCCATGCTCGCCAGCGTCCTCAACAGCAAGCGGGCCGTCCAGGTCAACATAGAAATCATGCGAACCTTCGTTCGCATGCGCCAAATGCTTGCAACCCACGAGGAGCTTGCGCGAAAGCTCTCGGAAGTGGAGGGCCGGTACGACAAACAGTTTAAGTTGGTGTTCGATACTCTCCGCCAACTGATGGCACCCCCAAAGATCGAAAAGCGCCCCATCGGCTTCCAAGTGCCTAAGGACGACAAGAAGAAATAGGTTTACACCAAGGGTCAGACATGAACCTCCAAGAAGCCCACAGCAAAGTCATCACCCGCCGGCAATTCTTCAATCGCTCCGCCACGGGCGTGGGCGTGGCGGCGCTCGCATCGCTGCTCGGGGTGAAGAGTGAGGCGGAGATTCCCGACCGTCTCTCGCACTATGCGCCCCGGGCGAAGCATGTCATCTACATGTTCATGTCGGAAGGCCCGAGCCATCTGGACCTCTACGACTACAAGCCCTATCTCACGGCGCACGACGGCGAACCGGTGCCGGAATCGCTGATGCAGCAACAGCGCTTCGCCTTCCTGAAGGGTGTGCCCAATCTGGGCGGAACGCGGTGGAAGTTTGCCCAGCACGGTCAGAGCGGCGCGTGGTTCAGTGAACTCCTTCCCCATATTGCGAGCATATCGGATGAGATCGCCGTGGTCCGCTCCATGCACACGGACCAGTTCAACCATGATCCGGCGGTCACCTTCATGAACAGCGGCTCGCCCCTTTCCGGTCGGCCGTGCATGGGCGCCTGGGCGAGCTACGGACTGGGCAGCGAGAACTCCGACCTGCCCGCGTTCGTGGTGTTGACCTCGGGCGGGGGCACGCAGCCGCTGCAGTCGCGCTACTGGGGCAATGGGTTTCTGCCGTCCACGCACCAGGGGGTGCAGTTCCGAAGCCAGGGCGATCCGGTCCTGTTTGTCAACAATCCCGATGGTGTGGACGCCGCGCGGCGTCGCACGACGGTGGACGCCATCAACCAGATGAACCGGTGGCAATACGAGAGCGTGGGCGATCCGGAAATCGTCACGCGCATCGAAGCCTTCGAACTGGCCTACCGCATGCAGACGAGCGTGCCCGAATTGATGGACATCGCCAGCGAGCCGGAATCCGTCCGAGAGATGTATGGTGTGGAACCGGGCAAGACGGCCTTCTCCAACAACGCGCTGCTTGCGCGGCGGCTGGTGGAGCGGGGCGTCCGCTTCGTGCAGTTATTCCACACAGGCTGGGACCATCACGGCGGCCGGGGCAAGCAGAATCTGATCGAGGACCTGCCGGTGATCACGCGCGAGGTCGATCGGGGTGCGGCGGCGCTGGTGAAGGATTTAAAGCGCCGCGGGCTGCTCGATGAGACGCTGGTGATCTGGGGGGGCGAGTTCGGCCGCACGCCCATGGTCCAGGGCGAGGTGACGAAGGAAAGTATGGGCCGGGACCACAATCCCCGGGCCTTCACGCTCTGGATGGCAGGCGGCGGCATCAAGCCCGGCATCGTGTATGGCGCGACGGACGACTTCGGCTATAACGTGGTGGACAAGCCGGTCCACGCCCATGATTTTCAGGCGACCGTGTTGCACTGCATGGGGATGAACCACGAGAAACTGACCTACCGCTTCCAGGGCCGCGATTTCCGCCTGACGGATGTGGCGGGGAAGGTAGTGACGGATTTGTTGGCGTAGGGGTGTAAAGATTCCCATTGCGCTAAAGCCTGTGGCAGGCGTATCGTCGGGATTCTGGGCCTCATCGTATATACCAAGCGCTCAGGTTTTCTGCGCCAATGCGCTGGATTTTCGCATGCGGGAAAGACAGCGATGGGACAATTGATTTTCAAGTTGGAACCTTTGAGGATTTACAATATGCTGACACCGCATTCGATCAAGTTTCTGCTGGCCATTGTGCTGGGATCATCCTTCACCGCATCCGCCGCGGACCATCCCCACCCGAAGGACAACCCCAATTCGTCCCTCATGCTTCAGGGTCCCTGGGTGCCCGATGACACCCACACCATCGACTTCGACAATCTGCCGAAGATTCCTTCCGAGCATGCCGTGGTCAACGACGCGCGTCTCGTCAACGGCGTCAACCAGCACAACTACATGATCCACCACGACGGAAAATTCTGGATCATCTGGAGCGACGGCCCCTCCGTGGAGGACAAGGCCGGACAGCGCGTGAAGTATGCCACCAGCGACGACGGTCTCGGCTGGTCCGGGCCCCAATTCGTCACGCCCATTCCGCCCAACTCCGCGCCCGATTCCCCCGTCTACAACACCCGCTCGAAAGAAGGCTTCCGCTGGATCTCCCGCGGCCTCTGGGAGCGCGACGGTGAACTCCTTGCCCTGGCCTCACTCGATGAGTCCGCCGAATTCTTCGGGCCCAGCCTCGAGCTCCGCGCCTTCCGCTGGAACAAGGAAACCAAGGCCTGGGACGACGCCGGCCTCGTTTTCGACAATACCATCAACAACTTCGCCCCCGAGAAAATCCCCAGCGGCGAATGGATGATGTCTCGCCGCAGTTTCGACCGAAACGTCTTCTTCCTCGTCGGCGGCGTCAAAGGGCTCGACCAATGGGAGTCCTATCCCGTCGTCTTCTTCAATGACCCCAACCTCAAGGCCGAAGAGCCCGGCTGGTGGGTCCTGCCCGACAACAACCTCATGGCACTATTCCGCGACAACCTTAAAAGCGGCTACCTCTTCCGCTCCTTCTCCACCGACAACGGTCGCACCTGGAGCGCCCCCGTCAAGACCAACTTCCCCGACGCCACCTCCAAATTCTTCGGCCTCCGCATGAGCGACGGCCGCTACGTCATGGTCTCCAACCCCAAGCCTAAACTCCGTGATCCGCTCGTCCTCTCTATCAGCGACGACGGCATGGTCTTCAACAAAATGGGCTACCTCACCGGCGGTCGCTGGATCGACTACCCCCACGTCATCGAGCACGACGGTCACCTATTCGTCGCCTTCTCGGGCTGGCGAAAGCAAAGCTGCGAAGTGCTGAAGATAAAAATCGAGGACCTGAAGGTGCTCGATGGGCAGCAGTGATTTGAAATGGGAAGTCAGCCGAAAGTGGGCTCACAGTCCGCCGAAGGTGGGTTAAGCTTCCAGCTTGACACACAGCTCACGGTGAATGCCCAAGGGCCCTTTGGTATGTTGGTAACACCAGACGGACAACACGACCACGTGCACTTTGAAAACTGAAGTCAGCTCTGTGTCAAGCTGGAAGCTTAACCCACCTTCAGTGCACGGTGAAATTTTGGAAGTAACTGCGTAAGGTGATGACTATTGGAAGTATCTTCGGAGAATCCCGGCGACGAACTCCCTCATTCGCACTTTCTTGAACGTGATTCGCCGGTGCGCAAGGACAGGCGCCATCTACCCCATTGGCGTTTGACCGGGGTTTTCAATTACATCACCTGGCGACTTTACGATTCCCTGCCGCAGGAAAAACTGATGGCCTGGCGCACAGAAAAGCATTCCTGGTTGATCGAACACCCGAAGCCCTGGGACGCTCGCACAACTGCCGAGTACCGGGAATTGTTCCCCAAACGACTGGATGCCTGGCTGGACGCAGGGTATCGGTCGTGTTATCTGCGTAGACCGGAATGTGGCGCAGTTGTGGCCAATGCTTTTCACTACTACGATGGCGACCGGTACAACCTCGCCTCTTATGTCGTAATGCCCAATCACGTGCACGCACTCTTCTGCCTGCGGGGCGAGACAGAACTGGAAAGCGTAACGCATTCGATTAAGAGCTATACCTCCAATCAGATCAACAAACTGATAGGACGTCGTGGGCAATTCTGGCAGCATGAAGGCTTCGATCACCTTCTGAGAGGTGCAGAGCAACTTAATGGCTGTATGGCCTATATCCGCCGCAATCCAGAGGATGCCGGCCTCAAGCCCGGCGAGTATGTTTTCTACGAGGCCCCCGGTTTCCGGGATCCTGACAATTGGACTTGAAGGATTGAGCGTGCACCGAAGGTGGGTTAAGCTTCCAGCTTGACACAAGGCTCAAGGTGAATGCCGCCAGGCCCGCTGGTATGTTGGCAACATCAGACGGACAACACGTCGACGTGCACGTCAAAAACGGAAGTCCGCTCTGTGTCAAGCTGGAAGCTTAACCCACCTTCGGCCGCCCCACTTGATGCCCAGATTGGTTGACATGACATCATGCTCCCTGATGTCGTGTCCGATCGAGATAGCTATCCACCCCGCCGTCTTGTTTGATCATCACCTGAGTCAGGACTTTTGTAGACTTTGTTTCCATACTCCGCAACACATATCTTCTCCTCATCTTCTCTCCCGCCAAAGTCCTCCAAAGTCTACTGGCCCGCTCTCAGTTTCAGTCCCCGCCAATAGAATATTCCCCCGGCTTTGAGTTCACCGTAGCCGCGCTGGGCCATGCGCTGATTGAAGGTTTTTCGTCCTTCGCAGCGGCCTTCGGTCCAGCGGTGATAGGCCTTGAAGAGTTC
>JBIJDL010000089.1:0-16726 GCA_044344195.1 Candidatus Hydrogenedentales bacterium | reverse complement strand
GGAATCGACGCCGTAGCCCATGCAGACCTGCTCGATGGTCTCATAGTGGGCCACGCCGCAGTGGGAGCAGCCGCCCAGGTGGAAGGCCGCAAAGACCTCCGCGGCGCGGGGATGCATCGCCATCGCTTCCGCAACGGGCATATCGAGTCTGAAGTATTTGTCCTGAGCTTCCAGCATGGGGCACCTCAATTTCTGTGTTCACGACGGAATCCGCCCGCGCGGTGGCGCTGGGGTATCCACTTGTATTATAACGAATTAGGCCAATCCCGGCCAAATGAATCCAGTGAATGGCAAGGACCGTTCCGGAAGAAACTCGTTTACAACGGGTATTAACACGTATTCTATCCCAAAAATTCCTCTCGCAAAAGGCTTACTTCGTGGAATATGTCAAACTTGCCAAGGTCCAGGACTTTAAAAACACCCGGATCAAGTCCTACCGACTGCTCGCGCGCCCGGTGGGCATCGTCAAGCAAAAAGACGGAAGCTTTTTCGCCACAGAAATCGGCTGCAAGCACGAATTGGCCGATCTGAGCCAGGGCCGCTTCGACGGCGACGTGGTCACCTGCCCCTGGCACGGCTGGAAGTACAATCTCGTGACGGGGGAGTGCCTCTGGGGCAGCAAGGTCTGCCTGCGGCGCCACGGAATCAGGATTGAGGGCGACGATATCTACGTGAGCCTGCGTCCGCTGGAAGATGCGCCACCGGAGGATGACTGGGGACCGCCATTGCGGTGAGGGGTCGCCCAAAAGAATGTGGCACAGGCGTCCCGCCTGTGATTCACAGCCGGGACGGCTGTGCCACATTCCTCACGCAATCATCAGGAAGATCAGCAGTTCCACCTCGATAATCAAGTGCACTAGAAAACCCAGGAGCCAGTTGCCGCGCTTCATACACCATAGCGTGAGCACGACCGAAAGAGCCAACATCCCCAGCATCTCGATCGGCGGTTTTTGCAGGTGATAAAGCGTCTCCGAGAGGGGCACCAGCAACCATCCCCAGTGGGGTGCTGCTTTCTGAGCGGCACCCAGGAGCATATAGCGGTGCATGAACTCCCAGCCTATTAGCCACGATGCATTCCACGCCATAGTCTGAAGGAAGTAAGGCCACTTTTGTTCTGGTGCAAGGCTGCCGTGGCCGAGATAGGTCGCGCTCAGGGCGGGCACGAGAGGGATGAGGAACATGACACCCATACCCACCACGGCCAGGGCACCGACGAGGATCAGGTCCCACTTCTTCCAGGGCCCGCGCAGCAGATACTTCCAGTTCATCCCCGGCAGGCACACGGCGAAAGGCACCAGAAACCAAAATACGAATTTGAAGAGATCAAAACCGGCCCAGGGCGTCCCCCGAAGACTGGGAAAGGTAGTTGACAGATCCCAGTCTAGCCGAGACCAGGGAAAGGGCCACTGAAAGCGCATGGCGACGAGCGAGTCAACGCCGAGGACCACGACGATATAAGTAATGACGAGCAGGGTCGCCCACAGATTGCGGGAGGAATCAGTGCTCGTGGACTGAACTTTACCGGGCAAGGTTCTTTCCTTCCTTCGTGTCGGGGAAGGGGCACAGCTCCCGCAACGTGCATTCCGAGCATCTAGGCGCACGCGCAGAGCACACCGCCCGTCCGTGAAACACCATGAAGTGTGAGAAAAGCGTCCAGTGCGCCGGGGGCCAGACCTTCATGAGGTCCTTTTCAATCTTCACGGCATCCTGGTTTTTCGTGAAGCCCAGCCGGTTCGCCACGCGCGTGCAATGGGTGTCCACCACAACGCCCTGATGTCCGAAGCACTCGCCAAGGACCACATTGGCCGTCTTGCGGCCCACGCCCGCGAGTTGCACGAGATCTTCCATGCGACCGGGCACTTCGCCGCCGAATTTTTCGACCAGACTCTGGCAGGTGAGCAGGATGTTCTTGGCCTTTTGTCGGTAGAAGCCGCAGGAGTGAATGAGCTTCTCCACTTCCTTTACATCGGCCCCCAGAAAGGAATGGGGCGTGGGGAAGCGGGCGAAGAGGTCCTTCGCCACGATATTCACTCGCGCATCGGTGCATTGGGCGGCCAGTGCCGTCATGATTACGAGCTGAAACGGACTGTGGTAGTCGAGGGTACAGCGCACATCCGGGTACAGCTTGCACAGACGTGTGTACACCTCGATCGCCCGCTCGCGCTGGCCGGAAATAGAGGTCTTTACCGTCGCCACGCGAGCAGCTCCTCCGCCGACCAGCAATTAATCACGTGCTCCGGCCCGAGCCAGCCTTTGCGGGCGATGCCCACGCCGTATTGCACGTTGTTCAAGCCGTCGATGCTGTGGGCATCGGGTCCGATGGAGAAAAGCACGCCCTTGTCGCGCCCCTGGCGGATGAAGCGCCAGTCCACATCCAGTCGCTTGCAACTGGCGTTGATCTCTACCGCCACCTTGTTCGCCACGCAGGCGTCGAAGATTTTCTCCATGTCGAGCGGAAAGCCCTTGCGGGAGAGGAGCAGGCGCCCCGTCGGGTGCCCCAGAATAGCGGTATACGGGTTCTCGATGGCCTTGATCGTCCGCGCGGTCGCCTCTTTTTCATCCATATCGAGCTTGTTGTGGACCGAAGCGATGACCAGGTCGAAACTCGCCAGGACGTCTTCGTCATAGTCCAGCGCCCCATCGATGCGGATATCGGATTCGATTCCGGAGAGGATTCGAAAGCCGTGAAACTGACCGTTCAGTTGGGCAATCTCCTGCTGTTGCTGGAGGATCCGGACCGGCTTCAGTCCGCCGGCATAACCCGCCGACTGGCTGTGGTCGGTGATGAGTAAATATTGATAGCCCAGCTCTCGCGTGGTCTCCGCCATGTCCGCGAGGGTGTGCTGGCCGTCGCTGTAGGTCGAATGGCAGTGGATGAGTCCTTTGAGCTGATGCTGCTCCAGCAGGCCCGGGGTTTCCATCAGGGCGAACTCGCCCCGATCTTCGCGCAGTTCCGGCGGAATGTAGGGGAGGTTCAGGGCCCGGTAGATGGCCTCTTCCGAATCGCACGTGACCAGCGATTCGTCCTCCTTGAAGAGCCCGTATTCGTTCAGCTTCAGCCCGCGATCTTTCGCGCGCTGGCGCAGCACCACATTGTGCTCTTTGCTGCCGGTAAAGTGCAGGAGGGTATAGGGAAACTGACTCGCCTCCACCACGCGCAGGTCCGCGCTGATGCCCGAGGCAAAGCGCACCGAGGACTTGGTTTCGCCGTGGCCGATGACTTGAACCACCCATGGCGCGTCCACGAAATACTGCATGAGCGCCGACACGTCGTCCGTGGTGGCGACCATATCAATATCCTTGATAACTTCCTTGCGGCGGCGAAGGCTGCCCGTCACGGCGAGGTCCTTCACCAGCTTCGAGGCAGTCAGGTACGCAACGAGCGCGTGCGCCTGGGCCTCGGCCTTGTTGAAGTGGAAGGACCCCGTGTGCGCCCGTGCGAACTCAATCCCCTCGAGGATCTTCGCCTGCATTTTCGCCCCCATGCTCTTCAGGGGCTTGATGGCGTCGTTCTTACAGGCGTCCTCCAGTTTCTCCATGGAGTCGATACCGAGGGCTTCATAGACCTGCTTGATGCGCTTCGCACCCAGACCGGGGATATCAAAAAGTTCATAAATCGACGGAGGAAACTCTGCCCGGAGGGCCTTGAGGTCACTGCTTTCGCCGGTGGCAAAAAGCTCGGTGATAATGGCCGCCAGCGCCTCGCCAATGCCCTTGATGGCGCGCAACCGACCTTCCGCGACCACGTTGGCCAAGTCCTCCTCCAACGCTTCAATCGTCCGCGCGCCATTTACGAAGGAACGAATACGAAAGGGGTTCTCGCCCTTGAGTTCCATCAGCATCGCCATCTCCTCCAGAACCTCTGCTACGCCCTTCTTATCCATGCGTCACTCCAACATAACGGCCCGCGTAGAGACCGAGAAAGATCAATCCAATGCCCAGCGCATTCTGCCCGATGATGTAGATGGCCGCCTGGCCGAATGCTCCTTCACGAAGCATCGCACTCCCATCCACCGCAAAGGTGGAGAAGGTGGTGAAGGAGCCCATGAAGCCCACCAGCACCGCAAGTTTCGTGTGGTCGCTGAAGGGAATCCGGTGCTCCGCAACGGAGACAAAAATGCCGAATGCCAGACACCCCACCATGTTGACCAGTACAGTGGCCCACGGAAAGCTGCTCCAGCCCAATTGACGGCAAAGGCCATAGACCCCGTAGCGCGCAAGGGCACCCAGAGCGCCCGAAAGGCCAACGACAAGGATTTTTAAGGCTATACTGGTGTTCACGGTGCAAATTCCATGGGGGAGAGGGGTGCGCATACTCTAGGGGGTGGCACCCGTTTATTGCAAGCCCGCGCGGCACACTATTAAGTCGATCAGACGGATCGGATTGATCAGATCAGTCAGATCAGTCTGCTCGGTCTGATACGTCTGAGAAGCAATTCACTGTCAACTGTCAGCTCTCAACTGCTACAATTCCACATCATCATCACCCCAACCCCGGAGTATTTCCCGTGCAATTTCGTACCCGAGCCATCCACGCCGGACAGGGTCCCGATCCGCTCCACGGCGCGGTTATGACCCCGGTCTACCAGACCTCCACCTTCGCCTTCAACGCGCCCGACGACTCGGGCGAGTTCGACTACTCCCGCTCGGGCAACCCGACGCGGAAGGCCCTGGAGGAGTGTCTCGCTTCGCTGGAAAATGGCACGCGGGGCTTTGCCTTTGCCACCGGCATGGCGGCGGAAACGACTCTGCTCATGCTCCTCAACGCGGGCGACCACCTGATTCTAAGCCACGAGTGTTACGGCGGCACCTATCGCGTGGCGATGAACGTCATCAAGAGCAAGGGCATCGAGATCGACCTGCTCAACCTGAGCGATCTGCCCGCCGTCCGCCACGCCATCAAGCCGAACACGAAAATGATCTGGATCGAATCCCCCACGAACCCCCTCATGACTGTGGTGGACCTGGAAGCCCTCGCCAGGATCGGTCAGGCCAACAACATCCTCACTGTGGTGGACAATACGTTCCTGTCGCCCTATCTGCAGAACCCCCTGGACCTCGGCATTGACATCGTGGTCCATTCCACGACCAAATATATCAACGGTCACTCCGACGTGGTCGGCGGCGGCGTCGTGGTGAAGGACGAGGAACTCGGCAATCGCGTCTACTATCTGCAGAACGCCATCGGCGCGGTCCAGGGTCCGTGGGACAGCTTCCTCGTGCTGCGCGGCATCAAGACCCTCGCCCTGCGCATGGATGCTCACCTGAAGAATGCCCAGGCCCTCGCCGAGTTTCTCGAAGCCCACCCGAAGATCGAAAAGGTGCTCTACCCCGGCCTGCCGAGTCACCCCCAATACGAGCTGAACAACAAACAGGCCCGCGGTGCGGGAGGAACCTTCTCCTTCTACGTAAAGGGCGGCGTCACCGAGGCCTATGACCTCCTCGGCAAACTCGAGCTCTTCTCCCAGGCCGTATCCCTCGGCGGCGTCGAGTCCCTCATCGAATATCCCTGGACCATGACCCACGGCACCATCCCCGAGCAGGCGCGACGGGAAATGGGCATCGCGGAGAATCTAATCCGGGTCTCTGTGGGGCTGGAGGATATCCAGGACCTGATCGCAGACTTCGAGAAGGCGCTGGCGTAGGGACGGACTCGCGCTCGCCCTTGCTTTGACCGCACACACTGCCTTCCGCGTATAATCGGGGCCAGTCGAGAGGCAACCCCGAAGGAGCATCGCCGTGCCGGTCAGCATCCAGGTTCAGATCACCCATTGCCTGAACAAGATCATCCAGCTTCAGCCGAAGTCGGTGCTGGATGTGGGCTGCGGATTCGGGAAGTGGGGCTATCTGTGCCGTGAGTACCTCGATGTCTTTCCGGGCCGCCCCTACAAGCACCAGTGGACCACGCGCATCGATGCCATCGAATTCTTCGAACCCTACATCATGGAGCACCAGCGTTTTCTGTACTCCAACATCATGATCGGCGACGTGCGCGACCTCTGCAAACAGATTGATAACTACGATCTCATCATTGCGGGTGACGTTATCGAGCATATGTTCAAAGATGAAGCCGAAGCCGTCGTGGAGACGCTCTACGCGAAGTCCAACAAGCTGCTCATGGTCAATATCCCCATCGGAGAAGGTTGGATTCACCCGGAAGAGTATGGAAATCCCGCCGAACTTCACCGCAGCGAATGGTACCTGGAAGATTTCCACCCCTTCGCGCCGGAATTCTGGAAGTTCGGACTGGCCTCAGGTCTGGAATACGGGATCTTCTTCTGCCCGAAGGATATCCCATCCTCCAAGCGTCAGGAAGGCTACCTCCTCGCTGCGGAGTTCTATATGAACCGGAAGGAACTTGCCACGGCCACGCGCTACGCCGAACGTAGTTTTGACGTGGACCCGAGCAACACCATGGCCGCCTGCATCCTGACGGACCTCCATATCCAGCAGGCGCGCCTGGGGGATGCGGTGGCCGTGCTGGAAAAGTGCATAGACCATAGCCCGGATTTTCACATGGGACGAGTCTATCTCGCGCAGATTCTTAAGAGCAAGGGGGAACGGGAGGGGGCGCGGCGCTGGCTGGATGAACTGCTGGCCATGCCTGGGGTGGACGCGCCCTGTCGGGCTCAGGCCGAAGAAATTGCGGCCAGTCTATAGTTGGGCGGTTCAGGAAGCCTTCTTGACCACTTCCTTCACCAGATCTTTGCGAACCTGGAACGAGCGGCGACCATACTTAATCTCGTAGTAGGGATCCACATCCACCACGTCATCCGCAGGCTGGCTGAGTCCGCTGTTGAAATGGACGAGATACAGGTGGCTGCCCTGCAGAGGCTGTCCAGGACGCGCCCGTTCCCGTGAGGGAGGCGGGGTGCTTGCCTTGGCGGTACCCGCCGTTGCCGTGCCCGCCTTCTTGGAGAAAACGCTGGCCTGGGGAGGGGCCGCACTGGCGAGGACCACGCCACCGAGGAGATTCTGAACTTTTACAACGTAATTCTGCGTTTCCTCAAAGGGAGGAATGCCGCCGTGCTTCAACACATTGCCCGGCCCCGCATTGTAGGCGGCCAGCGCAAGGGTTGTATCGTCGTTGAACATTTCGAGCATCTTCGAAAGATACTGCGTGCCACCGGCGATGTTTTCATAGGGGTCGAAGATATCGGAAACCCCCATATCGCCCGCAGTGCCCGGCATGAGCTGCATCAAGCCGCAGGCCCCAGCGGAAGAGACCGCATTGGGGTTCCAATTACTTTCCACCTTGATCACGGCGGAGATCAGCGCTTCGTCGACGTTGTAGCGTTTCGAGTGTTCGGTGATAATGGCCCGAATCTCTTCGGAGCCATAGGTCATCGTCATCTTCGTATTGGTGCGCGCCCGTTTCTTCTGGCGCCACTTGGGATCGATATAGATCGGCTGGAAGTCAATCTTGACCTCCTCGTATTCTTCCTTATTCTTATATTTCGACTTGGAAGCGCGATTTGTCAGTGTGGGCGTGCCTTCGCTGCTCTTGAAGGACTTGAGGTTGTTCTCTTTGCGCCGCTCCGCCGCATTGTTTCGGCGGATCTGGGTGTGTTGTCGGCTGACCACTTTGGGCGTGGCTTCCGCAGAGGCGCGCTCGGGAAAAAAGAGGGGCGCACCGGCCAGGAGAAGCGCAGGGGCGAAAGCAAGGGAACAGCCCAGCAGCGACCCGCAGGCATGGCGACAGGAATATCCCAGCTTTTTCAAGATTGCATAGTTCATTGTAAATAGTATACCCGTGTTTCCCGAAGAGAACAAGTACCTGTTTTGAACAAAATCGGGCAAATTCCCGATTCAATCTTGCGCTCGGACCGGTGCCGATGCTACGGTTAGGGCAACCCGAAGGAACCCGCAGTGCCTCACCATTCGCCACCGGAAAATCGCCTTATCTCCTATCTTGTCGATAGCGGAAAAACGATTGCAACCGCCGAATCGTGCAGTGGCGGTCTGATTGCCCATCGTCTCACTAATGTGCCCGGCGCGTCAACCCCTTTTATCGGCGGCATCGTGGCCTACAGCAACCAGGTGAAGATGAACCTGCTTGCCGTTCCGCCCTCGACCTTGGAAATCCATGGGGCTGTGAGCGAAGAGACGGCCCGGGCCATGGCCGAAGGCGCGCGTCAAACCCTCGGTACCGACCTCGCCATCGCGGTCACCGGAATTGCCGGACCGGGCGGTGGTACGGCGGAAAAGCCGGTGGGTCTGGTCTACATGGCTGTGGCCAGCGCTGGTGACAAGCGCGCTGCGAAGTGCCAGTTCCAAGGGGACCGTGAGTCCATAAAAATGCAGACGGCGGACGCCGCGCTGAACCTGGTTTGGGAGTGTTTGAATTCATGAGTTGTGGTTTTGTGCACCTCCACGTCCATTCCGACTACAGCGTGCTGGATGGCGCCTGTAAGACCAAGGAACTGCTGGATCGCTGCCAGAAGTACGGTATGGAAGCCTGCGCCCTGACCGATCATGGCAACCTCTTTGGCGCGGTGGAGTTTTACCAGGCGGCCAAGTCCAAGGGCATCAAACCCATCATCGGTTGCGAACTCTATGTCGCGCCCGAAGGCCGCACGGACACCACCAAGAAGTTCCTGAACTCCTACAACAACCATTTCCTTCTTCTTTGCGAAAACGTGACGGGTTATCACAATCTGTGCAAGCTAAGTTCCAAGGGCTACCTCGAAGGTTTCTACTACAAGCCCCGCGTGGACGACGAACTCCTCTACAAGCACCGGGAAGGCCTGATCGCAACGACCTCCTGCCTCGCGGGACGCGTGCCCCAGGCTATCCTCGCGGGCAACATGGACTTGGCCGTCCAAGAGCTGAAGCGCTATATCGAAATTTTTGGCAAGGACAACTACCTCGTCGAGCTGATGATCCATGGCATTGAAGAGCAGGAGCGCGTCAATCCCGTCCTCTGCCAACTTGCCGAAGACCACGGCCTCATGGTCATCGCCACGAACGACTGCCACTACATCGACCAGTCCGACGCAGAGGCCCACGAGGCCCTGCTCTGCGTCCAGACCGGCACCACGCTGGAAGACGAGAAACGCTTCAAGGTCCCCACAAATCAGTTTCACTTCCGCTCCCCGGAAGAAATGGTTGAGGTCTTCAAGGACTATCCCGAGGCCGTTTCCAACACCATCAAGGTCGCGGAGCGCTGCAATCTGGATATCCCCCTCGGTGAGAGTCTGATCCCCAAGTATCAGCCGGAAGGCGGATACAAGGAAGGGGAGACCCCCTTCAGCTATCTGCGCGATCTCGTGCTGAAGGGCGTCGAGGCGCGTTACGGCAGCCCACCGGCGCAGGAATTCATGGACCGGGCGGAGTTCGAGCTCAGTGTCATCGACCGGATGAACTTCGTGGACTATTTCCTCGTGGTGTGGGATCTGATCAACTTCGCCAACCTCGAAGGTATTCCCGTGGGGCCCGGTCGCGGTTCGGGTGCGGGCAGTATCGTGGCCTATACCCTGAAGATCACCAACATCGACCCCATGCGCTACAAGCTCCTCTTCGAGCGCTTCTTGAATCCCGACCGCATATCCATGCCCGACTTCGATATCGATTTCTGCTACAACCGCCGGGAAGAGATGATCGCCTACGCCTACCGAAAGTACGGTCGGGAAAACGTAAGCCAAATCATCACCTTCGGCCGCATGCTCGCAAAGAACGTGATCCGCAACGTGGGCCGCGTGCTCGGCATGAGCTATGGCGACGTGGACCGCATCGCCAAGCTGGTGCCCGACGAACTCAAGATCAAGCTCAAGGACGCCCGGGAGAAAGTGCCCGAACTGGACGAAATCATCCAGCAGGATCCCCAGGTGGCCAAGCTCTGGCGTCTGGCCTCGCGCCTCGAAGGCACCATCGGCAACTGCGGCACCCACGCCGCGGGTGTCGTAATCTGTGACCACGATCTCACCGACCACGTCGCCCTCTACAAGGCATCCAACTCCGACACCGTTGCCACCCAGGTGGAAATGAAGTGCGTCGAAGAGGTCGGCCTGCTGAAGATGGACTTCCTCGGTCTGCGCACCCTCACCGTGGTGCACGAGGCCGTCCGCCTCATCCGCGAAGGCCGTGGCGTCCACATCGACATCGACAATATCTCCTGCGACGACGATAAGACCTACGCGTTGCTCCGCTCGGGACAGACCACGGGCGTGTTTCAGCTCGAAAGTTCCGGCATGCGCGACCTGGCCAAGCGCATTGGCCTCCAGAGTCTGGAAGAAATGAGCGCCCTCGTGGCCCTCTTCCGTCCGGGCCCCATGCAGTTCATCGACACCTATATCCAGGGCAAGTACAACACCGACTCCATCGAATACGATCACCCGGTGACCAAGCCCATCCTGGAAGAGACCTATGGCATCGCCGTGTATCAGGAACAGGTCATGCAGCTCGTGCAGGCCTGCGCCGGATTCAGCCTGGGCCAGGCCGATATCGTGCGCCGCGCCATGGGTAAGAAGAAGAAAGACCTCCTCGACGAGCAGAAAGCCAAGTTCGTCGAAGGCTGCGCCACCAAGGACATCGACGCCAAGCTGGCCAACGTGATCTGGGACAAGATCGAGACCTTCGCGGGGTACGGCTTCAACAAGTCCCACAGCGTGGCCTACGCTTTCGTGGCCTACCAGACCGCCTTCCTCAAGGCGAACTATCCGGTGGAGTTCATGTGCGCCCTGCTCACCAGTGAGTCGGGCAACCTGGACAAAGTCGCGCTGTACGTGGACGAGTGCCGCCGCATGGGCATCCACGTGCTCCCGCCCGACGTGAACCACAGTTGGAATTACTTTGCCGTAGACGGAAAATCCATCCGCTTCGGCATGGGGGCAATCAAGAACGTGGGGGAGGGCCCCACCGGCGCCATCACGGAAGAGCGCACGAAAAACGGTCCTTACGAGAGCCTTTTTGAGTTCTGTCAGCGCGTGGACACGCGCACCGTCAACCGCCGTTGTATCGAAAGTCTGAACAAGGCGGGCGCCTTCACCGGCATGGATTGGAACCGCCGCCAGGTGGAAGCCGTCCTCGATCAGGCCCTCGGCGAAGGCCAGAGCGCCCAGCGCGATCGCGACGCGGGCCAGTTCTCCCTCTTCGACATGGACGGCATGGAAGATACCATGGCCACCATGCATCAGAAGCCCGAGCTGCCCGAATATCCCGATCACGAAGTGCTCCAGATGGAAAAAGAGCTCCTCGGTCTCTACATCAGCAGCCATCCACTGGATCCCTATGCCGATATCCTCAAGCGTTTCTGCTCCCCAAATCTCGGCATGCTCCGCGAATACAAGGACGGCGAAACGGTCAACGCGGGTGGTGTTATCAGCACCCTGCGTATCCACGTCACCAAGACCAACAAGCGCATGGCCTTCGTCAACCTGGAGACCCTTCAGGGTCCCATCGAGGTCACTGTATTCTCCGATGTCTTCGAGCAGAAAGCCGGTATTATCACCCAGGACATGATCGTCATGATGCCCTCCAAGGTGGGCTATCGCAACGACGAGCCCGGCCTCCTGGCCAACGACGTCTTTGCCCTCGAAGATTCCGAAAAGCACCTTTCCCGCGCCGTCCACGTGCGGATTCCCCAGGAATACATGGTCCCTGAGCAGCTCGACAAGCTGGCCGAGCTCCTTGGCAATTCACGGGGCACCTGCGATGTCTACCTCCATTGCAGCACTGCCGGGGGCAATGAGGTGACCATTCACCCCCACGAGGCCTGCCTCGTGCCCGCAACGCGCCCCTTCCTGCGGGCGGTTGAAGCCATCGTAGGCCACGACAATGCCTGGCTGTCCGGAGGTATGGGCCTGCCGACCCACAGACCCCAGGAAATCGCCCCACGGGAAAAAAAGCCCTGGGAAAAGAAGCGAAGCCCGGAGATGGCCCGAACCTGATCCGCAGTCTGCTCCCGCCCCTCTGAAGGACACTCAAGATTGCGAAGCGGCGCACGAGGCCGGAATAGAGAAATATTACTGGCGTTATCTTGGCTATCGGAGTACAATTTAGTCAGAAATCCGGCGGACGCCATCGATTGCGGTGCCGCCGAATTCCGGGGGATTCCGTGTTTTTCAATCGTATTTTCCACGGAATCGGAGTTAAGTATTCCCCCCGGGTCGTTTCCACTACGCTACGGGGGAGCTCGGGCCATCGATGGGATAAAGGCGATGGATAAGGATGCGAATCAGGCAGTGGTGCCCGCGGCACAGGCGGGGCTGACAGGGCTTGACCCGTTGGCTGACGATGCCCCTTTTCCTCATGGAGAGAAACCAACGCAGGATCAGGCCCGATCCCTTTCCCGGACCGACGATACCGATCCTGCGAGCCCGATGTGCGACAATTCCATGCGACCCTGTTCCAATCAGCGGGACGCCATCCTCGATGCCCTCCCCGCCCATGTGGCCCTCCTCGATGCAAACGGTATCATCGTGGCGGTCAACGAAGCGTGGCGAAACTTCGGGGCGCGGAATGTTCTCCAGCTTGATCAGAATTGCCTGGGTGTCAACTACGTGTCAGTCTGCGAGGCCGCGCAGGGGGACTGTTGCGTGGAAGCCCGAGCCGCAGCCGATGGAATTCGCAAAGTTCTCGACAACACCCTGACAGAGTTTTCTCTGGAGTATCCCTGTCATTCCCCATCCGAAATGCGCTGGTTCCGCCTCTTGGTTACCCCGCTGCAGGTCGGCAAGCGAGTCGGTGCGGTGGTGATGCACTTGAATACCACCGAGCGGAAACTCGCCGAGAATGCCCTCCAGGCAAGTGAAGAACGCTTCCGGAGCATGTTCCAGGACGCCGCCACCGGCATCTGCATCTGCGCACCCTCGGGACGCTTTCTTCGGGCGAACGCCGCCTATTGCCGCATGCTGGGCTACACCGAAGCGGAACTGCTCAACTTCGATTTCAGCACCATAACCCATCCCGATGACCGCCCCGAGAGTCTGGCAAAAGTCGCTGAACTCCTGGGAGGGCATGTGGAGAGTTCCATCCTCGTCAAGCGTTACATTGACAAGGCAGGTGATTGGGTCTGGTGCCGGGTCAGTCTCTCGGCCCAGCGCAACGCCGGGGGCGATCCGCTCACCCTCATTGCCGTCATCGAGGACATCACCCAGCAGCGGGAGGCCGAAGAGGAGCTGGCAAAGAGCCAGGCCCTTCTGCGCATGGCAACCAATGTGAGCCGCCTGGGTGCATGGAGCATTGAGGTCGCGACGGGGGCCCTCTGCTGGTCCGGAGACAACGTCATGTTCTCCGATGTCCCCGAGGACTTTGTTCCCACGCTTGAAGGTGCCTTGGCCGTCTGCTCCCCGGCGTACCGCAACGCGGTGGCCGACGCCTTCGTTGCCTGTGTCCGGGACGGAGTAACTTTTGATGTGGAATTTGAAGTCGTAGGAGAAGCGCGTTCGCGAGGGTGGGTGCGGGCCATTGGCGAACCCGTATTGGGAGCCGACGGCGCAACCATCCGGGTGCAGGGCGCCTTTCAGGACATCACCGCGCTTAAGTCCGCCCAGAAACGGGAGAACCAGTTGGCCACGCAACTGGCCAACACCCTTGAGTGCATCACCGACGGATTCCTGATGCTGGACCAGGATGCCACCATTACCTACATGAATGAGAGCGCAGAGAAGATTCTGCGTCGCTCCCGCAGCGATCTGCTGGGCAAGAATGCCCGAATCGAGTTCTCGGAATATGCCGGGACGGTACTGGAATTCCAGTACCAGCGGGTGATGAAAGACGGAATACCGACCGAGTTTGAGAACTACTTTCCCGCCAGCGACCGCTGGCTCGGTGTTCGCGTTTTTCCGATTCCCGACGGACTCGCCGTCTATGTAAAAGACGTTTCGGAAACCCGGCGCGCCCGCAGGGCCATCGAGGAGAGCGAAGAACGCTTTCGCCTCCTCTCCAAAGCCACCAACGATGCCATCTGGGACTGGGACCTTTCCGCAGGCACAGTGCGTTGGAACGAGGGAATCGAGACCATTTTCGGATTTCAAAGTGACGACGTCGATTCAACGATTGCGTTCTGGACCGACCGAATTCACCCCGATGAGAGAGAGCAGGTATGGAGGGGAATCCGGCAGGCTATCGATGGGGCCGACGAGCAATGGTCCGCCGATTATCGCTTCCAGCGAAAGGATGGCTCCTACGCATTCGTACTCGACCGGAGTTATATTATCCGTGACTCCGCTGGCAATCCCGTCCGGATGCTCGGGTGCATCACCGATCTCACCAGTCAGAAACTCGCTGAGGCCCGCCTCGCGGAACAGGCCGCCCTCATCGACTTGGCGAGCGACGCCATCATGGTGCGTGACCTGAACCAGCGGGTTCTATCCTGGAACCGGAGCGCAGAGACAATCTATGGATGGAGCGAGGAGGATGTCCGGGGGAAATCGGTCCTCGACTTTCTCATCGAGAACCCACATGATCTGAAGACAGCCGAGGAAGCCGTCCTGCGGGAGGGAGTCTGGTCTGGAGAAGTGCGTCATCTTAACCGCCGCGGAGGAAGCGTAACCGTTTTTGCCCGATGGACACTGGTGCGCGATGACGAGGGTAATCCCAGAGGCGTGCTCGCCATTAACACCGACGTCACCGAACGCAAGGCACTCGAGCAACAATTCCTCCGTTCACAGCGCATGGAAAGCATCGGCACGCTCGCGGGCGGCATCGCCCACGACCTGAACAATGTCCTCGCACCCATACTGCTGTCCGTCGAAATGCTGAAGGAACGCATCGACGACGACGACGGGCGGACCATGCTCGAAACCGTCCGCCACTGCGCGCAACGTGGTGCCGAATTGATCAAACAGGTACTCACCTTCGCGCGGGGAAATGAGGGAAAACAGTTGCCCCTGAACCCGGCCCAGATCGTCCGTGAAGTTGAGCGCATTATCTACGATACGTTCCCAAGGAATATCCATTGTGAGTTCAAAATCGGCCCCGATCTCCTGCATACCAAGGCGGACCCGACGCAGTTGCACCAGTTGCTGATGAATTTGTGCGTCAATGCGCGCGATGCCATGGCCGGAGGTGGCGCCTTGTCCGTTCGTGTGGAAAATCATAGGGTCGACGAGGTCTACTCGGGCATGAACATGGATGCCCGGCCCGGTGCCTATGTCGTATTCACCGTTTCCGACACCGGGGTGGGAATACCCCACGAACTGCACGACCGAATTTTCGAACCTTTCTTCTCCACCAAGAACATCGGCCAGGGCTCCGGGCTCGGCCTTTCAACCACCTTTGCCATCGTAAAAGATTATGGCGGTTTCCTGAACATGGAAAGCGAGCCAGGCAAGGGCTCCATCTTCAGGGTCTATCTTCCCGCAATCTCCAGGGTGGAACGTGCAATTGAAGCCGACTCCGCCCATGATCGACTCCCGGTCGGCCACGGTGAACTGATCCTCGTGGTCGACGACGAGGAAAACATTCGCGATGTCACCCGGAAAGCCCTGCAAAGATTCGGGTATCGCGTACTCACGGCCGAGAATGGTGCCGAAGGCGTTTCGCTCTATGTCCAGAACCAGCACGAAGTCGCGGTCGTGTTGACCGACATGAGCATGCCCGTCATGGACGGCCCCGCCATGATTTTTGCCTTGAGAACCATTAACCCGGCGGTGCAGATTATCGGCTCCAGCGGCCTCGCCGCCGAAGACAGGGCGGCCAGTGCCGGGGTCGAGCGCTTTGTGCCGAAGCCCTATACCGCTTCCGTCCTGCTCCATATCCTTAAGGAAATGCTCGCCGGGCAACGGCCCCCGGAAACGGTCCAGATTCTGATCCTCATCAGTGAGCGCGACGAGCGAGACCTGTGTCACTGCATGCTCGAGTCCGCGGGTTACCCGGTGCTCAGCGCCGCCAGTGAAAAGGAGGCGGATGAGCTACTCGATGGCGCGGCTGCGGGCGTGAGGCTGCTTATCGTGGATGCCCGCCTGGCCGTTTCCCTTGGAAAGCGCCTGAGCGACCGCGCGTACCTGCAAAAACCGGACTTCCGCGTGTTGCTTCTGGCCGGGGCCGAGGACGATCTTCCCACCCTGCAGGCAGGGATCGCCCGTTCATTCAATGTTTTTGAGAAACCGCTGCGTGTGGAGGCATTCACTCGAAAAGTACAGGCCTGTCTTGCCCGCTGAGGAGAGAATCGGATAATCTCTTTGCAAAATTGTACAGATCTGCGGTAAACTTAGAAATATAAAGCAGTTATCACCAATACAAAGGATTCGTTGCATGTCGGTTGCCCTCGCTATACTGGTCGGACTGGCTGCGGCCCTGGAGGTATCCCAGGAACCCGTTGCCGTCGTCGTGAAGTACCCCCAAATGCAGCAGATCTCGTTGACCCCTGAAGACGTGATGCTCTATTCGGAGGACATCCCCCAGGTGGAGACGATCGCCGGAACCCAGGCGACTTATTCTCAGCGCAGCATGACGGACATGATTGCGGCCAATGTGCCCGAACCACCGCCCGAATCTAAGCCGACTCTTCCCAACGAAAGCCGCACCAAGAAACGCCTCGATCACACGCCACCCTTCAACGGCACCGTGACCGGCGACATCTCCATCATTGAAAGTGCGCCCGACGAACGCATCATTGTAGTCTCGAATATACAGGGCGATGGCATTCTCCAAGTCCTTGTAAAGGGCGGCACCGCGAAAAAAGCCTCCGGAGCCCCGGCTTCGGCGGTGGTGGAGTCCCCCAAGGTCATCGTGAGAAACTCCAAGGCCGCCACCAAAGTGGCCGTGGGTGGGACTGCGGAGG
>JBIJDL010000475.1:0-5034 GCA_044344195.1 Candidatus Hydrogenedentales bacterium | reverse complement strand
GTCACCTGCGGATCGCGTCTTGGCACGTAAGGTGCTTCAGTCCTTGGTGGATCGCATGGTGCCTTCCCAGAGGAGACTGCGTATGAAACGAAATCCAGCAAATAATGCAGGCATGAGTCTGGTCGAGGTTATGTTCGCCATGGGCATCCTCGCCACCACACTTTCTCTGCTCTTCGGCTCCCTGATCAGCATCAGCGTCGTTGGAAAGATCAATGAGGAAAAGGCCGTCGCCAACACGGCGTTAAACAGCACGCTGGAAGAACTCCGGGGTAAGCCCCTCAAGGACCTGCTCCTCTATGCGCCCGACACGCCGGAAAAGCCGGGAGTAGAACGATCCGTTCTGCTGGAATGCTATGACGGCGACGGCGCAGCCGTGGAGCTCCCCATGGATCTGGCTGTGGATCCAGACTCCGGTGCGCTGCTGGAGGCTTTGCCCGATCTACCCAACCCGCTCGAAGTTAAAGCGACCCTCCTCTGGACCAATCAAAAGGGTCATGTCTTCAAAGCCTATGCAACAACGTCTGTGAGCCGCTGATATGAAACGCACACGTAGTTCTCGCTCCGGCGTCACCCTCTTGGAGATGATGTTCTCCATGGCCATCCTTACCGCGGTGATGGGCGTACTCTTTTCCCTTTCCCTGGGTATCGGCGATACGGCCCGTATTCAGGAAATGAAGGCCCGTTCCAACGACGAAGCGCGCCGCGCCCTGCTCGCCGTTGTGCCCCGGCTCCGACAGGCCCAGGGAACCAGCGTCAATACCGACGCGATGCCTGGGGATGTGCTCTCCTTCAATATGGCGGCGGATATCGATGGAAACGGAAGTGCCGTAAACGTGAGTGGAAACCTGGAAGTAGGAACGCTGGTGACCATCCAGCGCGATACCGATGATCTAAATCAGGACGGCGTGGGTGCCGAGCAGTTGATTATGCTCCAGGGCGAAGACGTGATCGTGCTGGCCAATACCCTTTCGCCCGACGCGGGCCCCGCGCCCGTGGCGGACGGGGAGGAGCCGGCGGCGAATACAGCAGGATTCTGGGTTGAAGAGCAAGCTGGCGGCGTGCTCATAACGATAAGAACACAAGGTACGTCCCGGCAGGGACACGTGATCCGTCAACAGTTCACCGAACTTGTGAATCCGAGGAACTAGCGATGGCGAAATCAACAAAAGCACGCGAAGAGGGCATGGCCCTCATGATGGCCGTATTCTTCATTGGCGTGGGCCTGGTCGTCGTGGGCGCGCTCATGACCCGATCACTCCAGCAGCGCAAGGTAGTGGAGCAGTACGAAGACTATAACAACGCTTTCCAGGGTTTGGAAGCGGCCCTCAGCGAATGCAAGGTCGAGATCGAGAATGGGGAAGACGGTATCCTCGGCATGGAAGACTGGACACCGTCTTACAACGAGGACGGCGAGCTCCAATTGCCCGAAATGGACACGGAGGGACTCGAACTGCATTCGCTTCAGTCCATGGGCGATGTGGATTTTGCCGCCTACACCGTCCGCTGGGAAGATGACGCGCGCGACAGCAATGGCGACGGCGTCGTGGACGATATTTCGGAACGGGACATGTTCAGCGTCTACGCCATGGCCCGCAACGGTGCCAACAATCGTCGACTTGAAGTCGTGTACGAAGGCAGCAACGTCAATGTATGGGAAAATGCCATCTTCGCGGGCGCGGGCCAGGCCGGTGGCCTGATCAACGGCAATGTGAGCATTCACGGATCGGTTCACCTGTTGGGCGACAGTCTCCTCGATGGTGCCATGGCCCTCGCGGCCATCGACCTGAGCGGCACGAGCCTGATCCACAATAATTATTTCGGCGTCCCAGCCTACCTCCAGGCCCGCGTTCCGGCCCTGCCCCAGACCGTCGTCGAAGGCGAGACGGTCTACACCCTGGAAGCCAAGTTGCGCGCCAAGGCCGGTCTCGTCGGCATGTCCGGCAATTCCGAAATCGGCGAACCTCAGGTAGCGGGCAACAACTACAAGGAGACCATGGACGGACTCTTCGTCACCAGCGGATGGACGGGCAACTCCGTTACGGATGACGGTGATCGGGGTGATCCTTCGTCGGCCTTCAGCGACAACGGTTGGGATGAAACCTATGACCTGGGCGACAAAGTACCCTTTCCTCTCTTGACCGACGACTGGCGCGACGCCGACACGGGCGAGAAGATCCAGGATCCAGGTACGGGAACATGGTACACCCATCAGGACTACTTCAATCAGGTTCTGGTCGCGAGCCCCACCAATCCGAGTGACGGCACCTATACGGGCAATATCGTGCTCAACGTCAAGACCAGCAAGTTCTACTGGAACGCGACGACCGGCCAGGTGCTGAACGGATCGCTGCCGGCCACGATGCCCGCCGCGACCGACGACTACATCTGGTTCGACAGCGCCACCGATACCATGAAGATGAACGGTCAGATCCGGATCAACGGCAACCTTACTTTTACCGGCCAGGGCGGAGATCGCACCGTCAACTACAGCGGTCGCGCGGCCCTGCTGGTCTATGGCGATGTCACCATTGACACCAATCTAATAACCTGTAACAACGGCGTCAAGACGAATACCGCCAATAGTTTTCCGGTGAACAACATTATCGGCATTATGGCATCGAACAACATGTTGGTCGGGTCTACGGCGCAGTTGGACATCATGGGCGCTTTCTACGCGCAGAACAAGATTACGTCAGCCAAGCAGACCAACGTGATGGGCACATTCGTCTCGAACTACTTTGACATGGGAACAAACGTGCCGAATATTTATCAGGTGCCAGCGCTGGCGGACAACTTGCCTCTGGGAATGATCGGAAACTACCCCATACTTGCGATTTCACAAGTGTCCTGGAGAGAGCTGGGTATATGAGTCTTACGAGAGCCGCGGAGTGGCTGAAGTCGAATTGGTACATCCCACTCCTGCTCGTGGGTGTGGTCGTGGCATTGGTCTTCGGGAATAGCCCTAAGGCGCCGGACCCGACCGCACCCGCCGACGGGGCTGGCCCCGCGAGTGGTGACCAGAGTGCGCTCCGGCAGGAGTTCGAGCGCGCCAGGGCCAAGTCACAAGAGCATGAGGAGGCCGCGCCCCTGGTAAAATCCACCGACACCATCATCACCGAGCACACGGCCAAGCTGGAAGCCAATCCACCGCCGGACGAATCCGCGGCACTGCTCAGTGCGCTGGGGAACCTGCACAAGCAGAAGAAGCAGGACTATGCCGCGGCGGCGCGGTACTACGAACAGATCCTCCAGGACTATCCCGATTGGCCCGGCATCAAAGGCGTCTATCACCAGCTCATGACCTGCTACAGCCGTCTTGATGACCAGGGAAGCCTGCGTCTCCTCTACCGGAAGATGGTCGAGGTATTTCCGCCGGAGAGCAACGAGTACCAGTTCGCGAAGGATGCCCTGGGCGAGTAGAAGGTACGGCAGGCGGTTTTTGAGGGATCCGAATCTTGCTTGCCTTCGGCAGTCGTCTATTCGCCCTTGGCACGCCGCTTTCTTGATCAGGGCAATCGCATTAAGAATTTAGAGATTTCGGGGGCATGGAGCGGGGGCTTTCCAGCCCCCGACCCGTGCGTGCCTGTGTTCTCTACTCCATGGATTGCTGAAGATACGGACCACGGAAGGGCCTTGAGCAGCCTCCGGCCACAGCCAAATTTTCTACCACGAAGATACGAAGAACACGAAGAATTTGGCACTCTTCTATATTCACGAGGCGACACGTTGGCGTGGACTCGTGCCACACGATCTCGCCGAAAGGCGAGTTCGAGTGCCCTGAGCCTCGCGCACGGCGATCCATGGAAAGGGAACCCGCGCTGCCCATTTGCCACCCGAATAGCAGTGTTCGGGCGCAAAAGGACCGCTCCAAACTGCGCTGATGACTCCAGACGCCTTCCGTCAGCGCACTCGAACTCGCCTTTCGGCGAGATCGAGTGGCACGATTCGATCCTCTTTGGGTTGCGGCCAACGGCTGCTTCAGGCTTTCTGAAGGCGTCCGATATCGGCCCTATTTTTCCTGCGACACCGCGACTTCATGGATGGGGGATTGGAGCTCGCCTCCCAGGGTTCGGTAGATGGCCTGGGTGGAAAGTTTGTGGGTGCCCTCGGTCCATTCGGGCACGTCCAGGGTATATTCGATCGTCGCCGGGAAAGACGGAATCTGAATCCAGATTAAGGTGAGTTGTCCGGCTGTGCCGGCCGGGGGATCAATGGCTGGCTTGATATCCCCACGTATGCCGCCATAGGTCCAGGCCTGGGGCAGGGTTGTCTGGATGGCCAGCGCGGTGACCGGCTCCGCCCCGGTATAGTTCATGGTGGTTTTGACGGCCAGGGACGTGCCTGGTGTGAAGCTGGGAAGGGTTTCGACGGCCACCGTAAACGGAGATGCGGGCGCTTCCGCCCCCGTGGTCGCGGTTGCTGGTGAGGCCTCGGGTTCGGCAGCGGTTCCGGGCGCTTCTTTTGAGCAGCCGATCGGGGCCAATGCCAGCAGGAATGTCAGCACTCCGGTCGCCAGTAGTCTCTGAAAATATCTCATGGGCTCCGAGCCTCTTCCGCTGTAAAAGTTCCAGGGAGCTACGGTATCATGCGGCATGTCGCACTTGCACCGTTTCTATCATCCCCAGGGCGTTTCCGGTTCCGGATCCGCCCTTTTATCTCCCGAGGAATCCCATCACGCCCAGCGTGTCCTTCGCGTTCGGAGCGGCGACGCCGTCGAGCTATTCGATGGACAGGGTCATACCTGGACCGCTTCGGTCGGGGTACTATCTCGCGCTGAAGTCGCCGTAGAGGTGACGGGGGAGACCTTCACACCCCGTGAGCAGCCGGGACTCACGCTGGCCCAGGCCTGGCTACACCGAGACAAAGTCCTGGATGAACTCGTCCGGGATGTCACCGTTCTCGGCGTGGCGCGTATCTGCTTTTACCGCGCGGCCCATTCCGAAAAGGCCCCCCGGTATTCCCCGAAATGGACGCGTCTGGCCATCGAAGCCTGCAAGCAATGTGGCAGGCGCTGGCTCCCCGAAATTACCGTGG
>JBIJDL010000473.1:0-5049 GCA_044344195.1 Candidatus Hydrogenedentales bacterium | reverse complement strand
AGGGACTGACGCGCCCACAAGCACCTGAACACTCACTGCACGCCACAACTCACAGGGGACATGGACAAGCCAATTGCAACGTCGCCGGGCGTGGCTGTCCCTGTGTGGCCGCTGAACGGTATGCCAATCTTCCCCCCCGCTTTGACGCTGCGGAGAAGAGAAGTCTCTTTCACTTTGACGGCCCCGAAGCGCAAGAGAACTTTGACTTGATGGCGTCATCTACTGCGCGACGCCAAGAAAACACGGAACTACAACCCTTCAGAATCCTGCCGAGGTCACCTTCAGGCCCTGCGAGTGCCACCCTCAAACGGGGCGGCTCTGCCGCGGGAAGTTTGTGGGTGAAGTGACTTCCACCTGGGACATTGGGATATATTTGCTGCAAGAGAGTCCCAACACCCACAAACTCCATCGCTACGCGATTCCGTTTGAAGGTGGCACCCGTCGGACGGGCCACTTCGTCCCCCGCCCCCGGCTCAACGCGCCTGCATCGCCATCCACGCCATGATGGCAATGATAATAAACGCAAACAAGGCCCCTGCACAGCCGAAATAGAGCCTGATCTTGAACCAGGTGCTCTGGTAGCTGCAATCGGGATTGGGGCAGACGCCGCGGTTGACGCCCATGGGCTGGCCGCAATGGGGACAGTTTTTTGTAAGATCGGTCGGGGTTGGCACGGGGGTACTTCCTTGGTGTTGCGTGGTGGTCGCTAGTATAGCGCGAAGCGGGCGGTTGCTGCCAGCGGATGGTTCGCCGCGCTAGTCGAAGGGGATTTCCATCTGCGGTTCGAGCAGAATCTCGAGCATGGCCTCGTGTCGGTTCAGAAAATTCTTCGTCACCTCGTAGTGTTCAGAGGTCGTGAAGTTTTCCACCAAATGATCGCCGAACCGGGAGCGCGGGTTTTCTTACCCGCGTATCGTGCGGCAGAGTCGCACGAAAATCACGGACTGGAAAGTCCGTGCTCCTGCTGAATGATAATTTCACATACTCTCAGTGTCAGTCCCCGGCGAGTTCCCGGAATTGCTGGTATATCCCACCAAAGGCACCATTGCTCAGAATCAACACGACATCGCCCGCCCTGCCCGAGGCGTGAATCTCCGCCGCCAGCGCCTTCGGCTCATCCGCTAGGGCGGCAACCAGCCCCGCCGAGGTCAAGAGATAGACCAGCCGATCCCGATCCAGCCGCTCGTCGGCGGGAATCTTGTCGCCGCGATAGATGGGGCCGAGGTAGACTTCGTCCGCGCCGCGAAAGCAGGAGAGCATGTCTTCGAAGAAGCGGTTGGTTACGGTCGTGTTGCTGCGTGGTTCGAAAAGCACGCGGAGGCGTTGTCCCGGCCATCGCATGCGCGCGCCCGCTATGGTCTCGGTGATGGCCGTGGGATGATGGGCGAAATCGTCGATGTAGGTTACGCCCGCCGCTTCCAGAAAGATCTCCATGCGCCGCTTGACGCCCTTGAAGGACACCACGCCCGCCGCAATGGCTTCCATCGACGCGCCGAAGTAATGGGCCACGGCGATGGCGGAAAGGAGGTTCTGGAGGTTGTGCCGGCCAGTCAGGGTGGTGAGCACTTCACCCAGTTTTTCGCCGTGGTTATAGACGGCCATACGTTGCATACCGTCTTCCGCGCCCAGGGCTTCGCCGCGCCAATCGGCGTCCTCGGAAAATCCGTAGGTCTCGACGGGGCAATAGGCGAATTCCTTGAGGCTGACGGCGTGGTTGTCCGCGCAACAGATCAAGCGGCCCTGCGCAGGAATCTGTCGCAGCATGCGCTGGAAAGCGATTTCAATGGAGGCCAGGTCGGGATAGATATCGCCATGGTCGAATTCCAACGAAGTCACGACGGCGACTTCGGGCAGGTAGTGAAAAAACTTCGCCCGCTTATCGAAGAAAGCGGTGTCGTATTCATCGCCCTCGATGACGAACGGCGCGCCCGCTGCGCCCGCTGCGCCCAGGTGGGCCGAGTGTTCCACGTTCAAGGGCTGGCCGCCGATGAGGTAGCCCGGTTCCAGACCACACTGCGCCAGCACGTGGGCGGTGATGGCCGTAGTGGTCGTCTTGCCGTGGGTGCCGCAGATTGCCACGGGACGTCGCGCGCGCAACACATGCTCCTTCAGCCATTCCGGCAGGCTCATGTAGCGCATGCGACGTGAGAGGGCCGCTTCCACTTCCGTATTGCCCCGACTGAGCACATTACCCAGGAGCACCACATCGGGATTCCAGTCCAGGTTCTCGGCGGCATAGCCCTCCGCCACGGGCACGCCCAGCGCGGCCACCATGTCGGAGGTGGGCGGGTAGAGGGGATTGTCGCTGCCCCGGACCTCCCAGCCTGCTTCCAGCGCCAGACGCGCTCCGGCCACCATCGCGGTGCCGCCAATGCCTGAAAAGTGGATGGTGGGTTGTTTGGTCATGCGGGTCAATACTCCTTGGCACTATACGTGGAAAATGAACGCGAGTATAGCAGAGGGCGCGGCGCTGGAATCAGTCCTATAGCTCCGCCTTTCCCGTCGACATTGAAATTAACCTCAAATCTCTTCGCGCAGTCTGTTCCGCAGAGCGGAACGGTATGCATTCCAACGGGGGACCGTGGGAACGAGCGCCGGGGTCGTTTTCGAAGCCGTCACGTTTTTTTCTTGCCGCCGAAGCCAAATTGCGCCGATGCGCCTATCAGGGTCAGTACCAGCCACGCGGCCAGCACGGCCCAGCCGAGGTAGGGCGCGGGCGCGGCGGTGCCGGTAATCGTCTCCGAAGTTTCTCCGGGCGCTATCGCCAAGAAACCTTTCGCGCGCGCGGCGGCTAGTCCCGCCTGGGTCATGAGCATGGCGCCAATGGCGGCGGTGGCCAGTTTCATCACCGGGCGCTCGACCAGAATGGCCAGGAGCCCTCCGACCAGGCCGATTCCAGCGACGGCCCAGAGTATCCAGGGCTCCTCACGGCCCTGGAGCACCGAGTAGGCCGCAACACCGGCTCCGAGCATTCCCAGGCAGAAGATGCCGGTCCGATAGAGGAAAAAGAGGGCCATGGCGCCACAGAGGCCGCCGATGCACAGGGCGATGCCCATGCCAACGAGGTGGCCGTAGCTCAGGAAACCCACGATCACGGCGGCGGCGCTCCCCGCGAGGAGGAAGCCGGTGAGGCCCAGAATCAGTTTGATAAGCCGGTAACCGAGAAAGCAGTAGAGAAAGCCCACGCCAGCCATGCCGGCGACGACGAGCATAACCTGTTCTGGAGGAACGTCTTCCAGACGCCAGGCCAGTATTTCTTCCATGAGGTACTCCTTGGTTCGGTAAAAAGTATAGCTGCTGCCGCAGGGCGGGCCCAAATGGCGGCAGTTCCTGGTGCGCAGTTCCTGGGAATGGACAGAGTGGACTTAAGTGGACAAAGTGGACGAGGTGAAGCCGTCGCCCCTCGGGTGGGAATCGTGCGCCTACCTGTCCACCTCGCGTGACTCCGTCCACATTGTCCACTTAAGTCCACTCTGTCCACAAACTTCCCACGCACACCGCCTTCCCAGTTTTTGATCTGCCCCAGGCGCTCTGCTACAATACACGGTTTCCTCAACAGCGTTGGTCTTTCGAGGCCAACGCATTTGGTTTCAGGCCCTTAGGCCATCGGCTCTTGCGGCCGTGCCAGCGGGGCCGGTGGTTTGAATACCGGCCCGGTGCCGGTCAGCGATGGAGTATCAGTGCTGTGCCTACCTATTCCTATGAATGCGGGAGTTGCGGCGATGTCCAAGACCTGTTTCACGGGATGTCCGCCGATCCCAAAGTGAAGTGCGCGCAATGCGGTAAGAAGTGCAAGCGCCTGATGGGTTCTGGTGCCGGGTTCATCTTCAAGGGGACCGGCTTCTACGAAACGGACTACAAGGACAAGAAGGGGACGCCCCCTGAGAAACCGAAGGCCGAGGGGGCCTCGGAATCGAAATCGGAGCCCAAGCCTGAAACTAAGACGGAGAAGAAGGCCGAGCCCAAGCCACCTGCGGAAAAGGCCAAGACCAGCAGCGCCAAGAAGAAGGCGGCCAACAGCTAGAGCCCTGCAACCATCGACCGGAACTCCGCTGCGAACTGCGCATACCTCCGGGTTCAGTATTCAATTTGAACTCGCCACAGGCCCAGGAGAAGCGCAATGAACAGCATGATCGTGGAAAGTCCCGTCTACATGACCCTGACTGAAGAAATCAAAGCCCTTAACGACGCCCATATCATCAATACCTATGGCGCGCGCAAGGTTGCGCTCAGCCGCGGTGAAGGCATGCGCCTGTGGGACGCGGAGGGTAAGGAGTACCTGGATTTCTTCGCGGGCATTGCGGTGTGTAATCTGGGCCATTGTCACCCGGAAGTGACGCAGGCCATCTGCGATCAGGCCCGGAAGCTGGTCCACGTATCCAACCTCTATTACATCGAAGGCCAGACTCTGCTGGCGTCCGCCCTTTCCAAGAATTGCTTTGCGGAGAAGTGGTTCTTCTGCAATGGCGGTGCCGAAGCCAACGAAGCGGCCATCAAACTGGCGCGGCGCTACTGGCACAAGCAGGGCACGCCCAAGCCCGCCATCGTCACGGCCCACCAGTCCTTTCATGGCCGGACGCTGGCGACGGTGACGGCGACGGGCCAGCCCAAGTATCATGATGGCTTCCAGCCGATGATGCCTGGCTTCAGCTACGTGCCCTACAACGATATTGCCGCGCTGGAAGCGGCGATAACCCCCGAGGTCGGTGCGATCCTGCTGGAACCGATCCAGGGCGAAGGGGGCGTGCGCGTTCCATCGAACGAGTACTGGCAGCAGGTGCGCAGGCTTTGTAACGACAAAAACGTGCTTCTGATTCTGGACGAGGTCCAGACGGGGCTGGGCCGGACCGGTGATCTTTTCGCTCACCAGGGCTATGGCATCACGCCCGACATCATGACGCTGGCCAAGGGCCTGGGCAACGGCGTACCCATCGGGGCCATGGGCTGCTCCGACCTCGTGGCCTCGGGCTTCGAGCCCGGATCCCACGCCTGCACCTTCGGCGGCAATCCCCTCAGTGCCGCCGCCGCCGTAGCCACCCTCCGCGCCTT
>JBIJDL010000272.1:0-8445 GCA_044344195.1 Candidatus Hydrogenedentales bacterium | reverse complement strand
GGGCCTGCGTCTGTTTTGTGGGTTTTAAATAACCCTTTGCTCCCAGTAGTCCTCGAGGCGTGCGGATTCGGTCACGCATCGCAGTGCGATGATGGCGTTTGCGCCTCTGACGGTCCACTCCATACCCGATTGCTTGAGCCGTTTTCCGATTACGGTCTTGCACCCGGCCTCGATTACGCCGGAGCCGACGAAGTAGCCTTTATCCCTGAAGGCCTTGTACCGCATCCGCTCGATGTTGGTCTGGAAGTAGGCGATTTCCCGTCGCGCATCCTTTCCTGCTTTCGAGTCCTTGGGTAGGAATGCGGTGGCCTCCTCGATAATCTTCTCGATGTTCCCCTCGTCCAGCTCTTCCCACCATAGGTCCTTGTATCGGTTGAGTCTTCGGATGTCGCGGTCGAAGAGGCACCTGCACAACTCAATGAGGTGTTGGCGGGCGTGATACAGGTCGACGATGTGGACGGCGTTGGAGAAGTGGAGTTGAACGATATTGCGTATCCACTCCGCGCCGTCGGTGAGCACGACGATGCACATCGCCGCGAAGAGCCCCCGCCGCACCGCCTCGCAGTAGATACGGGTGCCGAAGGGGGCCGCAGGCTCGATGGCTCCGGTAAAGGTGGTGGAGGCCGGATCGCGTACGGGGCGTCCCTCCTCATCCAGCTTTGTCTGGGTAAATACGCAGCCGAGTTTGGCCTCGCGGGTCTTGGCCGTGCCGTCCTCCTGTTTTCCCTTACGCCCCTGGGTTTCCTTCTTCGTCATGGGCACGCCCGTACCGTCGAATTCGACATAAAGCGTCTTTATGGTTTTGGGCGTGTCCAGCGGCACCTCCAGCGTGCGCAGCATGTCCCGCCCGGCTTTGTCCCACCGCGCCATGTCTTCGCCCACGCGCTCGGCGATGCGCTCGGCGTCCTTGCGGCTCAGGCGAATGCCCGCCAGTTCCTCCATGTCGCAAGCCACCTCGTGAAAAGTCTCCTTGGCCCCAAGCCGGGCGACTTGACGCTGAACGCCCGGGGAGCGCGAAGTCTGGACCAGGTCCAACACCTCATCCCCAGGATACCGGGTGGACCCGCACCTCGGGCACTGGAAGAGGGTGCGCCGGTACTGGACGGGCCCCAGCAGCGTCAGCACCTCTTTACGGCGGATGCCCCGGCTGACCATGGTCCCGCCGCAGGGGCAAGGTACGGATTCGGCTCGCCGCCCCACACCGAGGCCGTTCATGAACTCTTCCAGAAGCCGGGCACCCGCTTCGAGCACAGCCGCCTTCAGGGCGGTCTCCATCGCCTCCAGATCTCCCGAAGCGCTCCGGCTGGCGGCCTGCAGGATGCGCGTTACCTCTTCGCTCTGTTCGAGGGCGATCTGGGCTTTTTTTTTACCCGCTCCCGCGACGCCTCGCCCTCGTTCTCCCGCGCGGCCAGCTGGCAGCTCAAATCGACATACTCCTCGCAAAGGGCTTCAAAGGCATGGCGCTTGCTGATGGCCTCCTCGACCCGAAGGGCTTCGGGGCCGGAGATGCGCCTGCCGAAGCGCACCCCGTTCACGGTACCCTGCCACACGAAGTAGGGACCCACGGCCCCATCGCCCTCGTTGCGCTTAGCGCGTTCGGGGTAGGACTGAGAGCTCACGGTGCCGCGCTGCATGACACGAATCTGTGCCATCTTTTGGAGAATGAGTTCCTGCTTCTCGGTGATTTCCTTGGCGGACAGCAACATGGGGGGTTCCTCCGGTTAGTGTATAAACAATTATACACCAAACGAACCGAGAATCAACGCATTATGAGAATACCCACTGGGATGACGCAGGCCCCCTCGGGGAGAATGACTTGATGTTACGCCTCAAATGGCGTAGAGTGAAAACAATTCCCGCAACTCGTTTTTCGGATGCGACCTGCAAACCTCGGAGGATCTCCGCCATGCGCCCCATCGACCGCCGCACTTTCATGAAAACTTCGGCCGGGGCCTTCGCCGCCTCGCTGATGTATTCCGGCGCAAGCCGCGCCGAGGTGAAGGCTCTCACCGCCACCACGGCCCGGACCCTGGGCAAGACCGGCATTACCACGACGCTCCTCGGCATGGGCACCGGCACCGTCTCGTGGAACAAAGACTCGGCGCAAATCCGCGCGGGCAAAGACGTTTTCGTCGACACTCTTATTCATGCGCACGAGCAAGGCATCCGCTATTTCGACCTGGCCGATATGTACGGTTCCCACCCTTATATGGCGGAAGCCAAGAAGAAGGCCGGCATGAAGCGCGACGAATTGACGCTGCTGACCAAGACCACCAGTAAGACCGCCGAAGAGACCCAGGCCGACGTGGAGCGCTTTCTCAAGGAAGCGGAGACGGACTACCTCGATATCGTCCTGCTTCATTGCATGACCGAGGGGAATTGGAACGAAACCCTCGCTCCCTGTATGGAGGTCTTGTCGAAGGCCAAGGAGAAAGGCCAGATCCGCGCCCTCGGCGTCTCATGCCACAACCTGGACGCCATGAAGACCGCAGCCTCTCTGGATTGGGTCGATGTCATGCTTAATCGCATCAACCCCTATGGCGTGAAGATGGACGGAACCCCTGAAGAGGTTACTGCGGTCCTGAAAACGGCCCACGACAACGGCAAGGGCATGATCGGCATGAAGATCCTCGGCGAGGGGCAGATTGCCGACAAGATCGACAGCAGCCTCAGCTTCGTCATGGGACTCGGCTGCATCGACGCCTTCAATATCGGATTCCTGAACAAGGGTGAAGTCGACGACACTATCAAGCGCGTTGCGATGGCGAGCTGAGTTTCGCAGCACACTGCCCCTGATGAGGAGAAGCTGTCCCCCCAGGCTTCGTCTTCCGGTCGAGGCCTCCTGGGATTGTACAGGGGTGCCGACCGAGCCTGAACGCAATTTTTCTTGGGCAGGCGCAATTTTTCTCGAATGGGCCCCTGTCCGTTTTCTGACGCGTCCTTCCCGCGAATTTACAGTAAATTCTTTACTTCGTACACAAACACCCCACAAAAATGGCAAAATTTCGGCACCACCATATTCTGGAATTACACCTTTATACCAGTTTTCGCCACTTGACATGGGGGATTTTCCCCATATGATTAGTGCGGATGACGTCAAACGAAATCCAAGGGGGTGCAACATCTGCATTGGGCCGAGGGAACCGGCCAAGGGAGGATAACCATGGCATTATTGGACGAGTACCGTGTAGGTGATGATGGTGGCTGGACCGATCTGGAGGCCGCCCATCTCTGGCGACGCGCGGCCTTTGGCGCGACGAACGCCGAGTTGGCCGAAGCAGCAGGCGATGGCACCCAGGAGGCCCTCTACGCGGCCGTGGACCGCCTGCTTGATGTGCTCCCTGAAGACCCGAATCTCGACGCGCCTTCGGGGCCGGGACGCTGGGGCGGGCCGATTGCGGGCCTCCCCGATCGTGCGGAGGGTGAGGAGGAGCCTCCGGCGGAGGCCGAGGTGAAATCCCCGCGCTATGATCGCCATCTCGAGGCCCACCTCTTCTATCGGATGTTCTACACGACCCAGCCCTTCCAGGAGCAGTTCAATCTCTTCCTGCAGGACCACTTCGTATCCGAATTTGGCAAGGTGCGCCAGGTCGTCGGAGACTACCAACCCAGTATCGATTCCTATCAGGCTACCTGCGACTTACTACTCGAGCAGAACCGGCTCCTTCGCCAGATCGGCCTGGACGATTTTCGCGAGACCCTCATTCAGATATCTCGCAATGCGGCGATGTTGATCTACCTCGATAACTGGCTCAACGGCGTGGGCGAAGGCCGGGCCCAGGAAAACTACGCCCGCGAAATCATGGAGCTTTTCTCCATGGGCGTGGACAATTACAGCGAGGAAGACGTCCGCGAGATCGCCAAATGTCTCACCGGGGAAACCCTTGACGGCATTCGCGACGATGGATCGCCCGACGCTTTCGACTACCGCTTCCGCGCGGGTAATCATGCCGCGGGGGATAAGAACGTTTTCGGTCTTACCGTCAGCGAAGATGCCGCCGGCGGCGAGCTGATACAGGTTATCGACCTGATTCTGGCCCGCGTCAGTGTCAACCCCAATGTCAGCGGCCTACCCGCCCCCTACAACGACCTCCCCGCCGCCGCGGTTTACCTGTCCTGGAAGATCCTTCGCTGGTTCCTAAACCAGAACGTCACCCTCGATCCGCCCGATCCCGCTGTGCTTGAGCTGGCCGACTACATGCGCGGCAGCGACGGCGCGCCCTACCCCCAACGCCGCTACCCCTACGACCTCCGCGCATGCATGCGCCGCCTCTTTCTCTCGAAGCACTTTTACAACCCCGACAACTTCTTCACCATCACCAAGACCCCGGCGGATTTCTGCGTGGCGGGCCTGCGCCTGTCCCAGGCCGCCGTCGGCATCGCCCCTGAGGACTACGACTACGAGCGGGGCTTCTGGTGGGACGCGCCCATCGACCGCATGCGCAACATGGGCATGACGCTGTTCAGCCCGCCCAACGTCTCGGGCTGGCGCCATGGCCGCCCCTGGATCAACGCGGAGTATCTCCTGAACCGCTACCAGTTTCTCGAACGCACCACGTCGCGCTTTGTCACGGAGGAAGCGATCGATGATCTCACTATCATCAATGGCGGCGTACTGGATCCCGAGGACTACGAAGGCCTCCGCGACTACTTCCTGAAGGCCATCCTCCAGGACGATATTGACCGGTGGGCACCCGGCGCGAAAGAGGGCATGATTACCTTCCTCAACGAGCAGGCCGCCGAATCCGACTGGCCCCCCGACCGCTTCCGGCGCCAGGTGCGCGGGCTCATCTTCCTCATGATGTCCCTCCCCATGTGGCAGATGAAGTAACCCCCAACCGGAACGTCGCGCTTCAGCGCGCAATAAAGGGAGAACCCGATTCATGAAACTTTCACGACGTGATTTTATGAAAGCCAGCCTCGGTAGCCTGGCCTATATCAGCGCAACCGCGACCGTTCCCGTATGGGTCGCTAAATCCGCCCACGGCCTTGGCGCGGGCGAGTTCGAGGACCGCATCCTCGTGCTGCTCCAGATGGGCGGCGGCAACGACGGACTCAATACCGTCATCCCCTATCAGGATGACCGCTATTACATCGCCCGCCCAAATATTGGCATCGCCAGCGAGTACCATGAACTGGGCGATGGTCTGAATGCGCTCCATCCCCGCATGGGCGATCTGAAGAGCTGGTACGACGACGGTTACATGGCTCTGCTGCAGAACGTGGGCTACCCCAACCCCAACCTCTCCCACTTCCTCTCCACGGACTACTACGAGTTTGGCGCATCCCCCGGCAGTATCACCGTTCCCGATGGGCGAGGCTGGATTGCACGCTTCTTCGACAACGCCTGCGCCGGGGTAAATCCCGAGGACATCCCCGCACTCTCCATGCTCGCGCTCAACACCTATGAATTGCCCAACACCCTCTCGGGAAGCGACCTCTACCTGCCGCCGCGCGTGAGTGACTTGAACGAATTCACCCTCCCCGAGGGCGGCGGGCTACTGGCGCGCTACCTCGCCGCGTTCAATCGGCTCAACGTCCCCAGCTCCGACCTGGACTACATTCAGCGCGTGGAAAATGTTGTCGAGGCCACCGTCGAAGAATTCAGCCAGGCGAATGCCACGCCCGACCTCCGCGAGTACCCGGGTGACAGCCTGGGCAGCGGCCTCAAGAACGTCTCCAAGCTCATACGCTCCGGGCGCAACACCAAGATCTACTACTGCAGCCAGAGCGGCTACGACACCCACGCCAACCAGACGGACGGCAACACCACCTACGGCGAGCACGCCAACCTTCTCGGCGACTTCAATAACTCGCTCAACGCCTTCCTCAGCGACATGCGCGACTCCGGCAACCTCCACAAGGTCCTCGTACTCACCTTCAGCGAGTTCGGCCGGCGCATCGACGAGAATGGCAGCATGGGAACCGACCATGGTGGTGCGAGCTGTATCATGGCCTTCGGCGGCGGCGTGACCGGTGGCATCTACGGCGGCCAGCCCGACCTCAGCGCCGACGCCCTGCTCCGAGGCAACCTTGCGCACCGAGTTGACTTCCGGTCCGTGTACTCGAATGTCATCAAAGACTGGTTCGGTGAAAATCCCGAGGCGGTCTTTGGTGCCGACTTCAACGACCCAATCTTCGAAATCCCCGCAGGCATGGTCCTGGCCTCCTTTGTGAACCAGAACCCGACTGCGGGCGAGGGGGAAGGCGAAGGAGAGGGTGAGGGCGAAGGAGAAGGGGAACCGCCCATTGGATGTACTATGGCGTAACCTTGATGGTGCCTTCTGGCTGGACCTTGGGGGTCGTCGATGCCTTCGACCCTCGAAGCTACTACGATCCCCATAGCGGGTAGCTTTTCAGGTGCTGCGGGAGGAAACACTTCACTTTTTTCCAACAAACATTGCACTTTTGGCAGATTCATGGTAGAATTCAGTTAAGCAAATAGTAAAGATTTGGCAAATAAGTTGGTCACAACGTCGGGTAGCAGTGGTCATCGAAGGAGGAATGCATTCCTCCGCCAGTGCGATCCCCGACGTTAGCCCGCTTGGTGGTGTGTCTATACAGAGCCATGGCACAGGCCCCCATCACGCAGATAGGTTCACCTTACCGATCTGCACTCGCACCGACGCTTACACCGTCAGATTCCTCATACACACACAAGGGAGTGGTATGCTTTTATGCCACTCCCATTGCAGTAACTGGCATCTATTTTTGTATTTGCCCAGGAGGTATCGAATGAATCGTTCTATAAAGCTTTTGCCCTGGGCCCGGAAGTCGCGTAAACCCGCCTGAACCCGTACGTTGGGGAGCCAATCCCCTGCAATCCTTACCTTGCTTCTGTTCTGGCACATCATGCCATGGTCCCGTCTGCACAGAATTTGGGCACTTTTTTTGAGATCTGTGTTATACTCCGCCCTTGCTTTCTGGTGGATTGGAAACCTCGCTACATGAGCAGCTTTAATTTCGGTCTTCGCGCCGCTTCTATTTTCGCATTGTCTTGCGCCATGGTCTGTCTCTGCGGCACCGCCTGGAGCCAGCCCCCCTCCCAGCTTGAGGCACCCGTCGTCGCAGCAAACTTTCCCGCAATCGCCCCGGGAACCGCCATGCCGCCGGACACCAACGGCGCGGTGGGGCCCAATCATTTGTTGCTGGCGACCAACGGAAACGTGCGCATTCAGGATCGATCAGGCAATGTAATCAGTTCGATAACGCTGTTGGCCTTCTGGCTGGACCTGGGGGTCGTCGATGCCTTCGACCCCCGAAGCTACTACGATCCCCACAGCGGGCGCTTCATCATGATTGCGTGCGGGGATCGCCGCAGCGCCACTTCGGGCCTCCTCTTGGCCGTCAGCGCAACCAGTGACCCGACGGGAAACTGGCACCGCTGGGTTCTGGACGCGGATCCGGCGAACGTCAGTTGGCTGGACTATGGGAATCTGGGATTTACCTCGGGCGAGATCACGGTCACGGGCAATATGTTCAAAGTTTCCGATGATGCCTTCACCGGGGTGCAGTTCTGGCGGATTAACAAGGCCTCGGCGCTGGACGGTGGCGCGCTTACGCGTGAAACATTCAAAGTCACCAATGCGGGTGGAACCCTCGTGCCGGTGACCACCCTCGATACCGGAGTGACCACCCAGTACGTGGTGCGAACGGGTTCGGCCAACCTGTTCTCACAGGGGCGCGTCCAGCTTTTCTCTATCGGTGGATCCCTCGGTGCCTCGACTCTCTTGGCGTCGCCCTATGCGGCCCTCGGCGACCCATGGTCTACTTCCCTGCCCAATGCCCCCCAACTGGGGTCCTCCGCCACCATCGAAACCAACGATGACCGTCTGCTCTCCGCAATCTATCGCGACGGCCGGATATGGGCCTGCCACAACGCAGGCTTTCCCGCGGTAGGCGCGATTCGGACGGGGGCGAAATGGTGGTCGCTGAATCCCGCGACGGGAACCACCGATCAGCAGGGTGCCTTGGATGACGCCGCAGCGCAACGCTCCTTTTACTATCCCAGTCTGGTCGTCAACAGCCAGGGACTGATGATGCTGGCGTGCTCGGGAAGTTCGCCCACGGAATACGTGGGCGCATTCTACGCCTGGCGTAAACCGGACAGCGCCCCTGGGACGCTGGATGGCTACCAGAAGTTTCGCGCCGGTTCCAGCCCTTACACTGGACCGCGCTGGGGCGACTACAGCGGCATTTTCCCCGATCCGGTGGACGGAACCTCGATCTGGGCCCTGCAACAATATGCGGAGCTTTCCAACCGTTGGGGCATTCAGTGGGCCAAGATGACCATATCCGCTGGCAGCCCTTCGCCCGATACGGATGGCGATGGACTCAACGATGACGACGAAGTGGCGCGGGGCACCGACCCCCTGCTGGCGGATACAGTCGGGGACGGACTCGACGATGGAGACGAGGTGGCCCGTACGACGAATCCTCTCGTAG
>JBIJDL010000277.1:0-8335 GCA_044344195.1 Candidatus Hydrogenedentales bacterium | reverse complement strand
TGGACTGCGCGATGGCCAGGAGATCATTCTGGGTACCAATCCCCTGCTCGCCGATACCGATGGCGACGGAATCCCCGATGGCACCGAAGTGGATGGGGGCACGAACCCCTCCAGCAACGCATCGTTCCTTTCAAGTGTCTATGTCGACGGTGCGTCAGGCAGCGACAGCACGGGCTTCGGCACGCAAGCCCACCCCTGGGCCACGATCGCCCGTGCTGCGGCGGCGGTGCGCGGGACCGCGACAAACACGGTGTCCATCCGAGTGGCCAAAGGCACGTATACCCAGTTGCGATCCGGCGGTGGAGCGCTCATGGCCGACAGCCATGAGCATCTGATCGGTGGCTACCAGGCGGGCGCCTGGACCCGGGACATCCAGACCCACACGACGGTGCTGGATGCCTCCACCGCTTTGAACGGCGGGCCGGCACCCAACGTGGTCGTGCTGAACGGGATTGTGAACGCGCTTCTCGATGGGTTTACGGTGACGGGCTCCTATTCTCCGATAAACGGCGCCGCCAACAGTGCGGGGATATTGGGCATGGGCCTCAATACAACGACGAAGATCGCCAATTGCGTCGTTCTCGGAAACACGTCGGGCACCAACGGAAGCGGTGGTATCCGGCTGATCGATGCGAGTCCCACGATCGCCGATTCAACCATCGCTGAAAACTACACGGACGGACAGGGCGGCGGCATTTATGTCGGCGGGCAATCTCGGCCCGCGATCGATCGCTGTACCATCAGCGGCAACCAGGGATCGGGTGGCGGCATGCTGATCAGCGGGAGCGCGACGGCCCTCATCACTAATTGCATTATCAGCGGAAACGATGCCGGGACCATGGGCGGCGGCGGCATGAGCATCAGCGGGGGCGCGGGAACGGTCGTTTCCAACACCACCATCGCCCACAACAACGCGGACACCCTCAGTGGCGGTGGCGTCCACGTGCAGACGGGTACACCCGTCTTCGTCAATTGTATTTTCGCGGGTAACCGGAATTACGCCGTAGCGGACTACTCGAATGGCACCGGACTGATCTTGGAAAACTGCCTTTTCGATGGAAACACGGAGGGCGACTGTTACCGATTCAATAATGGGACCCCTGTAATCCGAAATGGCGCTGTCGCGATCAACGCAGGCGTGACCGGAGCCAGCGGCAATGTCAATGGTGCCGCACGCTTCGTCATGCCGGAGGGGAAATGGACTGCTCCGGTATCCTACAGCGCCGCCACCCAGCGCTCGACTCTGACCGATAGCGTGGCCGCATTCGTGCCCGGAGCGCTAAAGGGCAAATTGATCGCCCTTTCGGCCGACAGGACGGTTCAGTTCCTGGTACTCGCCAATACTTCGACCACGCTTACAATTCAAGGCAACCAATCCACCTGGATCGTGACGGGAGACTCCTATCATATTGTCGACTACCATCTGGATCTTGATTCGGCGGCGATTGACGCGGGACTGGATACCAGTGGCCCGGCGGACGGTGCGGTTCTCGCGGACTTCGACGGCACCCTGCGCGGCTTCGATGGCGATGGACTGGGCGCCGTCACCGCCGATGGCTCGGACTATGACATCGGCGCATTCGAAAGCGTTATCCCCCCTATTCTAAATACCATCTCGGTGACCCGTCCCAATGGGGGCGAGGTGATGCCCTGGGCCTCGCTGCAAACGATTACCTGGAGCAGTAGAGGCAACATCGGGTCGAGCGTGAAGATCATCGCCCGAAAAGGAGCCTTCAGCGCGGTGCTCTCGTCCAGTACGGCAAACGACGGGTCTTACGATTGGCTGGTGCCGATGAACTTCCCCACGGGAAACAGTTTTATCATCGAGATAAGTTCGCTGGCCACCCCCACGATCCTGGATACGAGTAATGCCCCGTTCACCATCGTGGAGACCCCGCCGCTGGCGGGCGCCATCACAGTACTTTCACCCAATGGCGGCGAATCCGTACTCCGCAATGTTGCCTACCCGATCACGTGGAGCACTACCGGAAACACCGGCGGTGCCGTAAAGATTGCCCTGCGCCGCGGCACGACGACCATCAACGTCACAAGCTTCACGGCCAACAATGGTCGCTTTGACTGGATACCTATCGCCCCGGTCGCGTCAGACTATGTACTGGAAGTCACTTCCCTGAGCGCGCCCGCTATCCTCGACCGCAGTAACGCGCCCTTCAGTCTGGTTAACAGCCTGCCCAGCGGTTCGCTCACGGTGACCGCGCCCAACGGCGGTGAATCGTACCTCCAGGGCGGCATCCTCCCTATTACGTGGTCCACGTCGGGAACGACCGGCACGGACGTTCAGATTCTCGCCCGAAGCGCGGGCCAGACCTTCACCGTGGCCGCATCGACGGCGAACGACGGAGGCTTCAACTGGACCGTCCCCGCAGCCCAGGCGCCCGGAAACGATTACACCATCGAGGTGCGCTCCATCGCCCTGCCGACCATCGGCGATAGCAGCAACGACGCCTTTGCGATTAGCCCCCCGCTCGCGATCACGGTGACCACCCCCAACGGTGGCGAAACGTACCTTCAGGGCACCATCCTGCCGATTACGTGGACCACCTCGGGAGCAACCGGCACGGATGTGCAGATTCTAGCCCGAAGTGCGGGCCAGACCTTCACCGTGGCCGCATCGACGGCCAACGACGGAAGCTTCAACTGGACCGTTCCCGCAGCCCAGACGCCTGGAACCGATTACAGCATCGAAGTGCGCTCCGTTTCTCTGCCGGCCATCGGCGACAGCAGCAACGCGGCCTTTACGATCAGCCCCCCGCTCGCGATCACGGTGACCGCTCCCAACGGCGGCGAATCGTATCTCCCGGGCGGTGTCCTCCCCATCACGTGGACGAACTCGGGAACTACCGGCACGTACGTGGAGATTTTCGCCCGAAGCGCGGGCCAGACCTATACCGTGGCCACGTTGACGGCCAACGACGAAAGCTTCAACTGGAGCGTCCCCGCCGCGCAGACGCCCGGAACCGACTACACCATCGAGGTGCGCTCCCTCTCCCTGCCGGCCATCGGCGACAGCAGCGACGCCGCCTTTTCGATTGCGACGACGGCGGCGATTACGGTGACAACCCCCAACGGCGGTGAATTCTACCTCCAGGGTTCCGTTGTGCCGATTGCCTGGAATTCCACCGACGCGGTGGGCGACAGCGTGAAGATCCTCGCTCGCGGCGCGGGCCAGACCTTCACCGTGACTCCCTCCACCAACAACGACGGCGGCTTCAACTGGACCATACCCGCCGCCCAGCTTTCCGCAGCGGACTACACGATTGAGGTGAGTTCTGTTGCCTACCCGGCGGTGCTGGACAGCAGCAACGCCACCTTCTCCATCACTGCGGCGTCTTCCATTACAGTAACGACCCCGAATGGCGGCGAATCCTACGTTCAGGGCGCGCTCCTTCCCATCACCTGGAATACAACGGGTTCCGCAGGCGACAGCGTGAAGATACTTGCTCGAGGCGCTGGCCAGACCTTCACGGTGACCCCGTCCACGAACAATGACGGCGGATTCAACTGGCCCATACCGGCGGCGCTATTCCCGGGAACGGACTACACCATCGAGGTGAGTTCCATTGACACCCCGACGGTACTGGACCAGAGCGATGCCAGCTTCACCATCGCCACACCGCTTACATCCGACAGCCTCACCCTGCTATCCCCCAACGGTGGGGAGACTATTCGCCGGGGCACGACTTATGAAATACGATGGAACGCGACCGGCAACGTTGGCACCACGATTAAGATTGTGATCCGGAGGGGCACCTACAGCAGTACACTAGCGGGGGGCACCCCCAACGATGGAAGCTACAACTGGAACATTCCGGCCACCTACGGTTACGGAACGGGCTGGTCCATCGAGGTCATCTCCCTGGCCACGCCAGCCATTTTCGATGCGAGCGACGCAACCTTCAGCATCACGCCCTGACACCGACACGGTTCACGATGCGAGTAAACCGGCGAAGTCGGGTGTAGTACGGATACTATCGTAAACGCACCGATGTCCGATTGCGTCGCGCTGGAAATGTCGCTACGCCGGCTTGGCGTTTATTCCGCTTCCTTCTTCTGCCAGGACTGCACCAGTGCGGGCATCTCCTCTTCCGTGGTGACGACCTCTTCCCCCGTTTCCGGGTGGATGAGGTAGACGGGTTCCGGTGGCCGTTCGTCGCCGAACATATCGGGTGTGAGTGTAATATCCAGCTCGTCACCCGGCTTCACCGGAATGTGCCAGTAGCCGCCGGTCGAGTCGTCGCGCGGTCGCACCTCCAAGTTCGTGCCTTCGAGGCCGGTGATGTTGAAGCGGCCCTCGCGATCCGTAAAGGCCCCGGCGACGTAGTCCCGCTTGTCCAAGTCCCAGGCTTCCACACACACGTGGGGCAAGGGCGCGCCGTTGGCATCCTTCAGAACACCCGTTACCGCGCCCGCCCCGACCAAAACAACCCGAAGGTCCGTCACGCGCTGCCCCGCCGCCAGGCTGAGGCTGTGCGCCAGCTTCGTTCCAGAGCTATAGCCGCTGCCATTGTCCGCCTTGGTCCAGATCTCAAAATCACCTGCGGCCAGGTCCTGAAAAAGAAATTGGCCGTCCACGTCGGTACGGCCAAGCCGCCGGTCAAAGGTATTGTCGACATAGGGATGGCGAAGACTGATCGACGCAATGGCGGGCTTCCCTTTATCGTCCACGACAACCCCGGCAATCACGCCCTTGGGCAGGGGCAGGAGCTTGAGCCGGACTTCCGCCGCCGGGTCCTGTACTTCAACAGGATCGCTGCGCATCCCCCGTGAATTGGCCTCCAGGATGACAACGGCGGGTTCGGTCCCTTCCGGGAGCACATCTCCGCCACCCAAGGGCACATTGGGGAAGCAGAATGTTCCGTCGGCGTCGGAGGAAGTCTCCTCAAAGCCGCTGATGGGATCGGCGGAACGCCCCATGCTCACTTCGGCCCCGGCCACGGGCTCGTCCTTTTCGTTCACCACCACGCCGCACAACATCAGGCCGCTGGCCGCCGAGAGATCAACGTTCTCCATCAACTGGCCCGGTTGAAGCTCGATTTCCTCCTTGTAGGCACTCACTCCCCTTCCGTAAACACTTGGCAGCCGCGCCATCGACACGTCGATGGGTCCAGGTGTGAGTCCCGCCAATTCATAGCGCCCTTCGGCATCGGTGGGCTTTGATATCCAGGAATACGAAACACTGTCCGGTACCCGCGCCGCCACCTGGGCCCCGGCGATGGGCTCGTTCGTGGTACTGTCGTATACCCGACCCGTGACCCGCGCACTGGTGTCCACCAGCAGTTCCACCGGCACGGTTTCGCCCGCCGCCATTTTCACCATGGTCTCGGGCGGGCTGAAGGCCTCGGTGGTCGCGTCACTGGAAATAAGCAGCACCCCGGCGGGCACGTTTTCCAGCACGAACTCGCCCTTCGCATCGCTGGCGACCTTGAACTCCAACTCCACGAAGTCGTCCGCCACAAACTTGATCGCCACGTCGGGTGCCGGTGCGCGGTTGGCAACCTGGCGCACCACGCCCGTCACGCGGCCACCCTGATCGAGCACCACGGTGATGGGCGCTCCGCCGATGGTGACCTCTTCCGAAAGCGCGGGTGCATAGCCCGCCGCAACCGTTTGCAGTTTGTACTTGCCCAGGGGGACCGAGGCAAAAGCGAAGTGCCCGTCCTCCCCGGAGGTCGCCGTGCTGTTTTTTGACTTGCCTACCCTCACGTCCAAGAGCGACAGCGCGGCCCCGGCAACGGGCGCACCCTCGGCGTTGACCACCGTGCCCTCGATCGCCGCGGCGGGTTTGAGTACGAGGTCCAGATTCCATATAGCGTGAGCCGCGCTCAGTCTGCTCGAATCCGAGGCCGCCTGCGCCGCGCCCTCGGCTTGGACGAAATAGCGTCCGAAGGGCAACGCCGTGAAGTGCGCCTCGCCCGCCTCATCCGTGCTGGCCGCAATAGGAAATCCATGGCCGTCGCCCTTCTCCGCCTCGCGCAATTCCACCGTGACCACAGCCCCCGCAACGGGCTGGCCCACACGATCCGTCACAAAGGCGTGAATCGCGCCTTCGCCCCGGGCGCGTTCGGTCGTTGCAGTCGCGGGTGCGAGTGCGGGCGTAGTCGCTTCGGTCGGAGAATCCGCAGGCGCCGCTGCTACCGGCGATGCGTCGGGAGCCTCGGGAACGCTTGCAACCGTCGGGGGCTCGGGACGCGTGCCAATGGCGATATACACCACGACGGCAAGCACTACGACGGCGAGTGCGGCAAGTATCCACAACGGGGGCCTTGATGATGCGCGGCGGGGTGATCTTGAACTCATGCTATTGGCTCCTGGGAAGCTTGAAGAAAGTTCGTCATCGGGAGCACGGACTTTCCAGTCCGTGATTTTCGTGCGACGGAGTCGCACGATACGCGGGTAAGAAGACCCGCGCTCCCGGTTTCGCGACCGTTTGGGAGGAAAAACTCACGGCCTCCGTGCATAAATTGGAATATCAGTAACATTCTAGCCGAATGAAGCGCCCTTACTGGAGTTGGCACGTCACTTCCAAGTTGTGTGGCTCCCAGTTGTCTGGGTTCGCAGGCAATCTGAAGCCTTCTGAAGTTAACCTGAAATGAGGAGGTGCACCAACGTGGCTTAGCCTTCCAGACTGAGGCAAAGCGCTCTCTAATCTTCAAGCAGCCCCTTTTCTGTCTCTTGACTTTGGTCCCTCAATGAATCGCAAGGCCCGTCGGCAATTAAAACACACCTTGCCTCAGCCTGGAAGGCTAAGCCACGTTGGCGCACGATTTCATTTGAAGTCACAATACAACTTCGCGGTATTCTTCGTTAGAGGATAGACTGAATCCAACGTTTATGACTACTTCAGTCAGCTAAAGTTTTACGAATATCATGGGATTCGCATCAGGACAAAGCACCTCATTCCTTCCGCCTCCCCGGCCTGAAGGTAAGATCATGGCCGTCCCAGGGGAGTTGCTCCAAGGGCTTGTCGGCGTCCGGAAAGACGCGAAATATTTTCACCCCAGGAAACAAACCCAGATCAGACAGGACAAAGGGCGGCAGATCGAATTCATCCACCACGTTGGAGTATGTGATCGTCGATTCCCGCTTCAACTCAGGCTGATCAGTGTCTTCACTCTCTCGCACGCATCGCGACGGAACCCTCAGCGTGCTTGCCCCTTGCTGCATCGTGTTGTATTCCACTGTGAAAATGATTACGGAGTTCTTCGGCCGGAACTCCAAGCGGCTTAGGAGCCCGTCCTCTGGATAAATCGAATAGGTCACGTCGATACGGTAGTTCAGATTGCGATCCCGCCTCTCTCGCTGAATGATAAAGTCGCGACTTCCGGCGGGCATTGAGACATGCCATTTCGGATCGTGGATCTTCCTCTTGTACGACTCGTAAAAAGGCTCATCCATGCCCAGGCACTTGTTCGCTATATCCACGTTCCCACAGACCGAGTTGTAACGGTCTAGATACTTTTGCGCCTCCACTTGTTTCCAGTCTTCAAGGAAATGCACGAAGACGGTAGGCTGTTCCGCGAAACCCGGCCAACAGGCGACGTAATCTGGGGTTTTCAATACCTTCATGACAAGGTCCGCCCTTGAATTAGTTGCGGCGGGGTTCCCGTCGTCCCCAGCGACCTCGCTTTCGGCCGTTGACATAGAGGACCTGCGCGTAGCTATGACGGTATTTGAGCGACTGCGGATCTCGTACCTGCCCTCATCCGTCGTCACCCTGCCCAATTGGGAATTGAAGCCGGTATAGGTCCACACCGCGTCGTAGCTCAACCGGGCGTAGGCTTTTGCGGTCTGTTCCTGCGTGGCCGCGATGGCGTTCAGTTGTTCTTCGGAATTCGCGGGCGCATCCGCCGCGAGGAGGTAACAGGTTGTGAGAAGCAAGGCTATCATGGGTTTATCTCCCGCCGTTGGCGATTGCGTGAAGGTCGAAAAATAAGGTCACGGCCATCCCAGGGAAGTGCTTGCGAAGGTTTGCCCTCAACCGGCCAGTGACGAAGGACCTCCCCTTTGGGCGGTATTCCCATGTCCGCCAGGGTAAGGGGAGGCAGGTCGGACTCATCCACGAAATCAGCGTACTCGATAGTAGTTTTCAGCCCTGATTTCGGGGCTTTGGCGTCATCGGCTGGCGACTGGACTCGCTGAGGAACGCGCATGGTCCCCATCCCGCCTTTGAACTCCAGGTATTGCACGGCACGAAGGTTGCTCTCGCCATTGGCGCTGAATTCCGTTCTGCGAACGAGCCCGTCATGGGGATCAATCCAGTAGGTCAGATCGGTCGTGTAAACGGCTTCGCGGTTCCGAAGGGCCCGTTGCACGA
>JBIJDL010000088.1:0-16806 GCA_044344195.1 Candidatus Hydrogenedentales bacterium | reverse complement strand
TCATGATAGGAAGCCTTCCTGTGGGTTGGGGCTCGGCCCAGTATTGCGAAGGGTGCTGGGAAAGATCAAGGGGGTGAATCTGCCATATCAGACCAATCCGTCCGATCCCACTGATCGGTCTGATTGGTCTGATTTCCCGCTTGAGACTAAAACTCACGCCCGCTATAGTAACCCTGAACCCAACCCCCACCCTGGAGTCCACGATGAAACGTCGCGAGTTTCTTTCCACCGCCAGTATTGGCCTGGGTGCGGGCCTTTGGGCCTCGCGCACTTGTGCCGCGCCCGAATCTCGCCCCAATATCCTCTGGCTGATTTCCGAAGACACATCGCCCGACTTCGGCTGCTATGGACACACGCTGGTCCAGTCGCCGAACGTGGACCGCCTCGCGGCCGAGGGCACGCGCTACAACGCCGCCTTTGCCGCCGCCCCCGTGTGCTCCGCAGCCCGCTCCGCCATGATGACGGGGATGTACCAGACCACCATCGGCGCGCACAACCACCGCAGCCACCGCGACGACGGCTACGCCCTCCCAGCGCCCGTGGAAGTAATCACGAAATACTTCCGCGATGCGGGCTACTTCGTCAGCAACGGCCACGGCGTGAACTGGGACAAGCCGGGCAAGACGGACTTCAATTTCACGACGACGACGGCACCTTTCGACGGTACCGACTGGCGCCAGCGCAAGGCGGGCCAGCCCTTTCTCGCCCAGTACAACTTCAGCATGACCCACCGCGAGTTCCAGCGCGATCCCGAACGACCCATCGACCCGGCGAAGGTGGAGCTACCCCCCTACTACCCGGACACGCCCCTGCTGCGTCGAGACTGGGCAGACTACCTGGAATCGGCTCAGGTGCTCGATCGTCAGGCAGGCACGCTGTTGAAGCGACTGGAGGAAGATGGCCTGGCCGACAACACTATCGTCGTGTACCACGGCGATCATGGCCAGGCCCACGCGCGCGGGAAGCAGTGGCTTTACGATAGCGGCACTCGGGTTCCGCTCATCGTGCGCAAGCCCGATGGCGCGGGCGCGGGAAAGGTGTCAGACGATCTCGTGTCGCTGCTCGACCTCGCGCCGACCATGATGCAGTGGGCCGGTATCGAAGCGCCGCCGCACCTTCATGGCCGCTCGCTGGACACCGGCACGCCACGCGAATTTGTGGTGAGCGCGCGGGATCGTTGCGACGAGACGGTGGACCGCATCCGCTCCGTGCGCACGAAGCAGTTCAAGTACATTCGGAATTTCTATCCCGAGCGCCCGTATTTGCAATTCAACGCGTATAAGAAGAAACAGTATCCTGCCGTGTCCGTGCTGGAGCTTTGGCAGCAGGAGGGAAAACTCACCGAAGCGCAGAAGCCTTTCATGGCGGCGACGCGGCCCGAGGAGGAACTGTATGATCTGGCTGCGGACCCGTACGAGGTGAAGAACCTCGCAACGGATCCGGGGCATGAGAAAACGCTTAAGGAACTGCGCGCCCGCCTCGACCATTGGATTGAAGAAAGTGGTGATCGGGGTGCGGTGCCCGAGCCAGCCGAGATCACCGACGCTGCAAGGGCGGATTCCCGCAGGCGCTTTGATGAGGCGATGAAGGAACGTGGCATCGCACCCGACGCCGGGCCTGAGGTGCATGTTGCCTGGTGGGAGAAGCAGTTGTTGGGGTAAAGCGAACGGCACGGGGTTTATCCGCTCGTTACCACGGTCCTCCGTGGTAATGCATACCATGCCGCTCCCGCGGCATCGCGCTTCCGGCGCGGCTGTATGTCGAAAACTGGTGGCCATGAAAAAGGGTCCGAACAAAAATGAGCTTGAGCCAACAGATAGTGATGATTTTCAGAGATCTTCTTTTGGCATCAGCAAAATCTCTTGCACCCGGTTCCGCTGGAGCGGAACGGTATGCATTACCACGGAGGACCGTGGTAACGAGTGTGCTGGTGGTGCTCGCTTTATCTCAGTCTCCAGTATCCGCAGCACTCGCCCAGGAGCGCCCCAACATCGTCTACATCCTCGCGGACGATCTGGGCTACGGTGACGTGCGCTGTCTTAATCCCGAATCGAAGATCCCCACGCCGCGGATGGACATGCTGGCGGTGGAAGGCATGACCTTCACCGACGCCCACTCGGGATCGGCGGTCTGTACGCCCACGCGCTACGGAATTCTCACCGGGCGTTATGCGTGGCGGACGCGGCTGAAGCAGCATGTGCTCTGGGGCTATTCGCCGCCGCTGATCGATCACGGCGAGTTGACGGTTGCGAAGTATCTAAAGGATCAAGGCTACCACACAGCGTGTATCGGCAAATGGCACCTGGGTCTGGGCTGGCAGACGACGGATGGCGCGAAGCTGAGCGATGCGTCGGATCTGACCGGCGAAAACATCGATTTCACAAAGCCTTTCACTCATGGACCACTGAATCTGGGCTTCGACTACTTCTTCGGAATCGCGGCCTCGCTCGACATGCCGCCCTATGTCTACCTGGAGCAGGACCGCGCGGTGGCCATTCCCTCAGCGATGAAGCCAACGACCTTCCGCGCAGGTCTCACGGCGGAAGGCTTTGAGCCGGTCAAGGTGCTTCCGGATCTGGCGGATCGGGCCGTGGATTACCTCAAGGAACGCCACACGGCGAATCCTGATCAGCCTTTCTTCCTCTACCTGCCCCTCACCTCGCCCCACACGCCAGTGGTGCCTTCGTCCGATGTGAAAGGCATGAGCCAGGCCGGGGACTATGGCGATTTTGTTGCGCAGACCGATCGGGCCATAGGCGAGGTGCTCGATGCGTTGGACGCTCTCAATCTCCGAAAAAACACGCTCGTAATCGTTACAAGCGATAACGGATCGACGGAACCCACCGAGACCATGGTGGCCTCCTACGACCATCGACCCAACTTCCACTTTCGCGGGCGCAAGTCAGACGCGTGGGAAGGCGGGCACCGCGTGCCCTTTATCGTGCGCTGGCCCGCCCAAGTCACCGCGGGCGCGACCAGCGCGGAGACAATCTGCCACACGGACCTGCTCGCAACGTTGGCCGATATGCTGGATGTGCCGCTGCCGCCGGGCGCGGCGCAAGACAGTGTAAGCCTGTTGCCCGCGCTGCTTGGCGAGAAGCGGGAGAGGCCCTTGCGCGACTACACCGTGCATCACTCCATTGACGGCACATTCGCATTGCGACAGGTTCCGTGGAAATATATCGACGGGCCGGGCAGTGGCGGATGGAGCAGCCAGGGGCCGAACGCACCGGGTCCGGACGCGCCGCCCGTTCAATTGTACAACCTCGAAACGGACATCGGCGAAACGCGGAACCTCTGGGAAGCCGAGCCGGAAAAAGTTGCGGAGCTGCGCGAGCTGCTGGCAACGTGCAAGGTGGGAGATACCGGGAAGTAGGACTGGGGGTTACGCCGCGCGTTTCCGCATCGTGATGTATTTGCTCTGGGGCGCGCCGTAGGTGGGACAGGTCCAGCTTGCGGGCAGATCGACGAAGGGCGTCCCCGCATCGACGCCACCAAGGGGATCTCCGTATTGTTCGCTGTACACCGTCTGACATTCCGCGCATTGGTGAATCCAAGTCCCGACGCGCAACGCCGGGAGCGTCTGGGACACCGGGACACCCGCCGACTGACCGGCGCCATAGCGCTCCGCCCGGTCAAGCACCGCGTTCATCAGTCGCTCAACCCCTCGCCCAAAATGAACCTCCCAACTTCCAAGGCGTACTATGTGCAGAAAGGAGCCCATCCGCCATGTCGACATTGGACCCGCCGTTTAGTATCCTGCCCCCTGAAGGACCCGCGCCGAGGCTGGATCGCAGTCCCGGTCAGAGGCGGGCCACGGTACGCATCTGGATCGCCGTGGCTGCCGGAGTGTGCCTCGTCGGATTGCTGGCGCTCATCCTGCTGCCCGCACTCGCCAGGATCAATGTAGACCGGGGCCGACCGAACACGCAGAACCACATGAAAGTCATAGGGCTGGTATTCAAAATGTATGCGAACGAGTCTCCGGGCAATCGCTGGCCGGACCTCGCGGACAACGAGCGCATCTGGGTACCCGACCTCTCTGAAATCTATCCGGAATTTCTTCAGGATTCCAGCGTGCTCGTCGCCCGCGAGCATCCGGATGCCGAGCACATCCGTAAGACACTGCGAGCCGTGCTGGAAGGACCAAATCCCGACTACGATACGGCGGCGGGATTGATGGCGCTGAGCTTCGCGTATCTGGGGCATGCGGTGAGGGACGAGGCAGGATTTCAAACATTGATCCAAGTGCGAAAACAAGGTCTCCTTGACGGCTCGGGAAAAAACATCCCTTTACGAGGAGAGGATGGATGGGTTTACCCATTTCGCAATGGAGTCGAGCGCTTCTTTATAACCGACATCAATGGCCCCGGTATTCCACCAGGCATTACAGCATCGATTCCAGTGCTGGTGGAAACCTGTGCGTGGAAATCCGAAAGTCCGTCGGGAGGTTTTCGAGGCGCGAACGTATTATTTCTGGATGGGCACGTAGAATTGGTCCCTCTGGGAACCTTTCCCGTGGTGGCGTCGGTAATGGATGCGTTGAGTGGCTTGGCGCCGTAAGTGTCATCGCGCAAAGAAGCAAGGGACCGCAGTATCGCCAATCAATCGGATAGGTTGGAGAGGACCAACGAGTTCAATACGTCGTATTCGTCTTGTCGCGCCCATTCCCCCTACGCAATAATATCGTAGATCGGATCCGCGCCCTCGACCCCAACCAGTTTCTGATCCAACCCATTATAAAAATAGCTCAGGTGATTCGGATCCAGCCCAAGCTGGTGGAGCACCGTGGCGTGGAGTCTGCGCACGTGAAGGCGATTGGTCACCGCCGCGCTGCCGAGCTCGTCGGTCTCGCCGTAGGATATCCCCCCTTTGATGCCGCCGCCGGCCATCCACATGGTGAAGCCCATGGAGTTGTGATCGCGGCCCGTTCCTTTTTCGTACTCCGCCGTGGGCTGGCGTCCGAATTCGCCGCCCCAGATGACGAGGGTCTCGTCGAGGAGACCCCGCTGTTTCAGATCTTTCAACAGGCCCGCGATGGGTTTGTCCGTGTTGCCCGCGTGGAAATTATGGTTATCCTGCAGGTCGGCGTGGGCGTCCCAATTGGCGTCGTTGTGGGCGCCGCCGGAGTAGAGCTGAACGAAGCGCACGCCGCGCTCCACGAGCCGCCGCGCGAGGAGGCACTTGCGCCCGAAGTCTTCGGTACGCTCGTGGTCCATGCCGTAGAGGCGCTTGACGTGCTCCGGCTCCTGATCCAGCTCCACTGCCTCAGGCGCGGTCACCTGCATGTTATAGGCCAGTTCGTAGCTCGCGATACGCGCGGCGAGATCGCTGTTGTCCACCCGATCCGCGAGATGCTGATTGTTGAAATGGTTCAGATGCGACAGGAGCGTCTTCTGTTCATCCCGAGACATACCGCGCACATTGCTGAGATTCAAAATCGGGTCGCCCTGGGGGCGAAACACTGTGGCCTCGTAGCTCGCGGGCATGTAGCCGCTGGTCCAGTTCTGCGCGCCGCTGATGGGGCCGCCGGTCTTGTCCAGCATCACCACGTAGCCCGGGAGGTTGTCATTCATGGAACCGAGGCCGTAGTTCACCCAGGAGCCCATGGAGGGGTTGCCGCTGAGAATGCGCCCGGAATTCATCATGAGCATGGCGGAGCCGTGGATGGGCGAATCGGCGGTCATGGATTTCAGGAAAGCGATGTCGTCCACGCAGGTGGCCACGTGGGGAAACAGCTCCGAGACCCAGGCGCCGGACTGGCCGTGTTGGCCGAAGCGCCATTTCGGCCCCACGATGCGACCCTCATTCTTCTGCCCGCCGCGCCCCGCCGTTTTCACCTGGATGGTTTTGCCGTCGAGTCGATAGAGCTCCGGCTTGTAGTCGAAGGTATCCACATGGCTCGGTCCGCCGTACATGAAGAGGAAGATGACACTCTTCGCCTTTGGCGCGATCATCGAGGCGCGCTCGGCCAGCGGACTCTTGAAAGGCGTGACGCCGTCGGCGGCGAAGGCCTGCCTGTTCAGGAAGCCGTCGGTGCCCAGCAGGCCCGCCAGCGCGAGAGAGGTGAAGCCGCCGCCCATGGTGCCGAGGAAGTCACGGCGCGTGCGCCCGCAGAAGGAACCGCGCGGTTTGTCGTTGGTCATTGGAATGTACTCCTAATGCGCGCCTCGCGGCGCGAAATCACAGGCGGGACGCCTGTGCCACATTCTTTGAGAGTCACCTTTTCAAGTGGCTAATCAATATACATGAACTCATTCAGATTCAGCGCCAGCAGGCAGAACAGTTCAAAGGACCGCTGGTCGCTTGTTCCGTGGGCCGACTTCATTTCTTCGATGAAGGCAAGCCCCTGATCCACCTCATCGTTGTCCGGCGTGCGCGCCAGGACCTTGTTCAGCACGAGCCAGACCTTCGTCTGCAGATTTGCCGCGTTCTCCGACTCCACCCGCTTCGCCAGGATCTCAGCCTGTTTGTTCACAAACTCGCTGTTGAGCAGATTCAGCGCCTGGGCGGGCTGCGTGGTGGCAAACCTCACGGCGCAGTTCGTCTGGGAATCGGCGAGATCAAAGTCGGCGAGCAGGGGCTCTTTCAGGGAGCGCTTCACATGGACATAAATGCTGCGCCGGGTCCACTCTGCCTCCGGCGACTGTCCCCACACACTCTCGGGCGTGGACGAGGTCGCCAGCACGGACTCGGGCATAGGCGGAAACACATGGGGCCCGCCCACGGCGAGATTGATGCTGCCGTTCACCGCCAGCATGCTGTCGCGCACTTCTTCCGCGCGAAGGCGGCGCATGTTGAAGCGCCAGAAGAGATCGTTGCGCGGATCCTTCGCCATAGCGGCTTCGTTGCCCTCGGAGGACATGCGGTAGGTATTCGAGAGGAGGATCTGCCGGTGGATTGCCTTCATGGACCAGCCCCGCTCGATGAACTCGCTCGCGAGCCAGTCGAGCAGCTCGGGATGGCTCGGGGCCTCGCCCATGGTGCCGAAATCGTTCGGCGTGCGCACGATGCCGCGATCGAAGTGGTATTGCCAGATGCGGTTGACCATCACCCGGGCCGCAAGGGGATTTTCCGGGCTCGACAGCCACTGCGCCAGCACCCGACGCCGCCCGGAACTCTTCGCGCCTTCGGGGGCCGGGGGAATTACCGCCTCGGGGGGATTCAGCACAGCGGGGAAGCGCGGCAGGACGAGATCGCCCTCGACGTGGGGATTACCCCGCAGCAGAATGTGGGTATCGGGCTCTGTGGGGCCCATCGCCGTCACCGTGGTCGCCCATTGGCCCTCCACGGGCTTGTCTTTGGCCTGCTGGTGAGTTGACTGGAGCACGCCATACTGCTGCCGTTCCACGTCCGTAAGCAGACCGGCCCCTTTCTCTTCAATCAGCCTCGCCACGTCGGGGGCCTGTTCCTCCGGGGCCGCCAGTGACAAGGCGCGCTCGCTGAAGGTTGGACCCGACCATTTCAGATCGAGCACGGGCGCGTCATAGGTGTTGAAATAGTCCACGCGAAAATCATGGTGGCCCGGCCAGAGCCGCAGCACGGCGCTTTGGCTCGTCTCGCCCAGTCCGGCGACCTCGCAGATCACGTTGCCGCCGACCGTCACGCGAATACCATCCTTCGCACGGATGTTGAAGGTGTGGTCGCCCTCCTCGGTCACGCGGAGTTTCCCGGTGAACACGAGGCCCATGGCATCCTGCCGGCTCGCGGCGGCCAGCGTCACGAAATTGTGCTTCAGGTCGCCCTCGCTTTCCGCGCGGAGCGTATCGAAAGCGGGCAGGCTCTGCCAGGTGTCGCGGTAGAAGCGGAACTTCAGATCGGCCAGATCGCTGCGGAGAAAAGCGCAGCCCTCCTTCGCGCTCAGTGCCGCCAGGAATTTCTGCTCGAACTGAAACACGGCGTCGTTGGCCGCCGCCACTTCCGCGTTCTTCGCGGCCACCGCGGCATCATAGGCGGCCTGCTCTTCCGCGTTCATGATACTGGTCAGTTCGGACACGCGCTGGGAGGATTTCACCCCCTGAAGAAAGGCCACCATGCCGTAGTAGTCCGCTGCGGGAAAGGGATCGATCTTGTGATCGTGGCAGCGGGCACAGCCCAGCGTGGTGCCAAGAAAGGTCGCGCCGAGGGTGCTCACCATGCCATCGATCTCGTCGTAGCGCCCCAGCAGCTTGTCTGCCGGCTCGTCGTCCCAGATGCCGAGGCGGTAGAAGCCCGTGGCCACGAGTTGCTCCGCCCCCGCACTGGGAAGTTCGTCGCCCGCAATCTGCTCCCGCACAAACTGGTCGTAGGGTTTGTCAGTGTTGAAAGCGTTCACTGCATAGTCGCGGTAGCGCCACATGTAGGGCTTGGCGCTGTCCCGCTCGAAACCGTGGGTCTCGCCGTAGCCCACCACGTCGAGCCAGTGGCGCGCCCACCGCTCGCCATAGTGGGGACTCGCCAGAAGCTGATCGACCAGCTTCTCGTAGGCATCGGGGGCTTCATCGTGGATGAATTGCTCCACGGCCTCGGGGGCGGGGGGCAGCCCGGTGAGATCGTGATAGATCCGCCGGATCAAGACCTGGCGTGAAGCGGGTGCCGCTTGGGCGAGTCCCGCCGCGTCGAGCTTCTGTTTCACGAAAGCATCGATGGGATTCGCCTGCCAGGCCGCGTCGGAGACCTGGGGGACCGCGGGGCGCTTCAGCGGCTGGTAGGCCCAGTGGTTCTCCCCCTTCGGCGACGCTGTCTCTTCGTGGGTCGGCTCCACGCCGAAGTCCTGCCCCTCGGGATGCCAGGGCGCGCCCATGGCCACCCACTGAATCAGGATGTCGATATCCGCCTGGGGCAGCTTTCCCGAAGGCGGCATCTCGTGGTGCTCGTCCTTATAGCTGATCATCTGGAGCAGCGGACTCTCGGCGGGGTTCTCCCCGTTGACCGCGGGCCCGCGCGATGCGCCTTTGAGGAGGCTCTCGCGGCTGGTCAGCCGAAACTCGCCCTTCACACTGGGTCGGCCGCCATGGCATTCAAAGCAATTGGCCTCGAGAATGGGCTTCACCTGCCCGGTGAAAAAGGTCTCGGATTCCGGGGAAGCCGCCCCGGCCCCCGTCAGGGCAAAAAGCAGCGAAACGGCGACCTTAAAGGATACTCCGCGCATGAACAATTCCAAGCTCCAACTCTAGTCGGCACGCGACCGCTCTCGAATCCAGCAGAATCGCACCACCCGACGTGTCCGCCACCATAGTAACGCAGGTACCGCCATTCCGCCAAGTCCCCGCCGGGGCACCCCGGGCGACTCTCTCCAAATGGAGCCCTCATCGGTTTGCACCACCCGGGTGTGCCGGAGCGGAACCCGGATACGCGCAAGCAAAAAAGCGGTGGACCGGAGCCGAAGCCTCCGATCCACCGCCGACAATGACGATGCGGGACAGACGATTAGCGGCCGTCGTCCAAGAGCGAGAACATCCGCGTCACGGGGTGCTTGCCAGGGAACTTGACAAACTCCACGTGCCCGTCCATGTAAAGGATATTGGAACCACCAGGAATGTGGCTGAAATTCTCGGGATTAACCGCTGTACGATCATTCAGGATATCAATTTGGCTCTGCGCCAGGGCAGTGGCACCCGCATTGTTGATATCCGTAATTACGAAGCGCTCGATGCCTTCGCGAAGACGAAGCATCGTCTCCTGGCGCGGCGTCAGAAACGGGGTCAGACCGATGAGTGCGGCCATCGCATGAACATTGAGGTCGGCATCAACCAGCGCGATTGCCTGGGCCTTATTCAATGCGCCGGATTCCACATAACCACGAATACCGAACATGGCTGCGGGGATATCCACGGCCAGACCCAGGGTCACGATTGTCGTGACGTACTGAGTCGTGTCAAGATTGGCATTGAAAGCTCCGTTGTTCATCTGGTCTGCGGGCTGGTTGTTGAGCAGATCCGACGGGTTCACCATCCAGCCGAAATAGGTGTAGGACTGATTGTCAAATTCGCAGGCCAGGTAAGGCAGATCGGGGTCATTGCCCAAATGCCAGTCTTCCTCCAGCGACTCGCGGCCTTCGGAGTCCGACGGGCAAATCATCACATTCGCGTCGCTCACATATTCCGGGTATATAAGATCGCCCGCAAAAAAGAAGCCCTGTCCGTCGGGCTTGCTGCATTCGCCCGGAACAGTGTCGCTTTCCCCCACCACGGCCATGTAGGGGAACTTCTCGCCCTTGGACTCATTGGCGTACATCTTGCAGACCAAGCCCATCTGCTTCAGATTGTTTGCGCAGCTTGCGCGGCGGGCTGCCTCGCGAGCGCGCGCCAGCGCGGGCAGCAGAATTGCGGCCAAGATGCCGATGATGGCAATCACCACCAGCAGCTCGATCAGGGTAAAGCCTTTTCTTCTCATTGGATTCTCTCCTTTAGAATAATGCCTGTTTCCGTCGCAAGATCAGCCTGCGACACTGGAATTACCAACACGGTCACCGGGCGTTACATCCCGTCGCCGTTAGCTGCCCCACCCTGCCCGAAGTCACTGAGGGTGCCAGCACAGCGGCTACTTACCGATAATTAAGATTCTAGCAGTAAAGCCGGGAATCGTCAATAGGCTTTCCGATGATTTATCGGTAAAACGCGAGTCAACGGTCGAGTAGAAAAGCCCTAATAGATTCATTCTATTTAACTTATGTCCCATTACACCTTTGAACTCGCAACACTCGACGGGCCAATCAGAATCCAGTTGAAAATAGGGTTATCGATAATGTATGCTGATTTGGTTGGGTCCTAGGGTAGGCAACCGGGCTACGCTCGATGTATACCACGTGACCGAATCGATGAACTTCAGGAACCTGGATGCCATGGGTGTAAAAAAACCAACCATTTACGATGTGGCGAAAGTCGCGGGCGTGTCCGCCAACACGGTCAGCCGCGTCCTGAATGGAAAGTCCGGCGTCAGCGAGGATACGCGCGGACGCATCCATCGGATTATCGCGGAACTGGGGTATCACCCCCATATGGGCGCTCGGGCCCTCCGCGGCAGCCAGGCAGGCTGCATCGGGGTCATTCAATCCGCAACACCGGGCGACATGCCGATGAGCCAGGCCTTCCTCATATGGCTGCTGACCGAGCTGAATCGCGTCTTCGGGGAGCGGGGCGAGCGAATCTGTTTCGACCTCAACCCACGAGCGGGCGATCCCAACGGGGACTACGCCCGGAGCCTCTGGGAAAACCTTTTCTCGGCGTGTGTCATCGCCAGCCCCCTGGCCGTGGGGGATCACACCATCACGCGCATCCATGAATCCGGAATCCCCTACCTTTCCCTGGGACGACTCGATGAGTTTCCCGAATGCAGCAGCGCCACCGTGGACTACGAACAGGGGGCCTACGTAAGCACGAAGTTCCTTCTGGATCGGGGTCACCGCCATGTGGCCATGCTGAAGGCCTTCAGCGGCTACCAGCCGGGTCTGGACCGGCACCGGGGTTACGCACGGGCACTTCGCGAAGCGGGCCTGGAGCCCATGGACCGCCTGATGCAGACCGTCAGCTTTACCGCTTCAGACAATGCGAATATCGTCCACCGGCTGCTCGTGGACGAGAAAGTTACCGCGCTGGTGGACTGCAGTGGTACGGAAGATGCCTGGAGCATCCGCGAGGGTGCGCGACGTGCCGGAAGGGTCCCCGGCAAGGATTTCGAGATCGTGGTCTGGACCTACAACAACGAGTCCGCCGTCCTCTTTGAAGCGGCCGCCCACCTCTGGCTGCCGGTGCGCGAATCGGCTTCGGAAGGCCTGGAACTACTCGCGGCCTGGCACCGGGGCGAACGGCAGGGGCCGATCAACCTCCAGTACGGCCCCGCGCTCTTCGAATCCATGCCCAACGTGGAAATTACCCACCAACGCCGCCTCTTCGGACAAAACTGACCTCCCCAGCCCCACGGATTGAGTCAGGCACGGGGACCGCCTCTTCCACCGCCCTCTTTCATTGTGCCAGGTCGCTCTCACCGGTGTCATGCCCCTCCCGTTCTCTTGCCGTTGCGCCACGCCCGACGGGAACCGGGCGACACCCGAACAAAAAGAACGCGCCCGGCACCACCGAAGCGGAACCGGGCGCGAAGTACTATGTGACTGTGGATCAGCCGCCTTCGTTCACCAGCGCGTCAAACGCGGCGAAGTTGCCCTGCACCGGAGCTTGCTCCGCCGGATACTTGGCGAAGGCCACGTGACCATCCAGGTAGAGGATGTTCGAGCCACCGGGCACGTGGTTGAAATCAGCCGGGGTCGTGCTGATACGGTCCCACATGATGAAAATCTGGGACTGGGCACGGGCACTGGCACCGGCATTGTTGATGTCGGTGATCATAAAGCGCTCGATGCCTTCACGAAGGTGCAAGATCGAGCTGCCGCCACCGGTGCCGTTCGGCGCAGAAACAGCGACGTCGTTTTCCGTAATCGCGTTCATGGCTTTGGCCTGAGCAAGCGTTTGGGCTCCGCCCGTGTAGCCAGCACCGAGGATACCAAGAATAATTCTGTCAAGCCACTGGAGGGCCTGAGCCGGGCCTACCTGGCCAGCCGGAGTGCCGAGCGCACTGAGGCCCGGCGTGGCGGCACCCGTCGTCAAGGTCGGGTCATCATTGTCCACGCGATCCCAGATGTAACCAGTGTAGCCATAGCTCTGGTCCACAGCGTTCATGCAGGTGCCACCATGGTTGCAACCACGGCCGGTAGCGGCAACGGGAACGCCACCCGCGTAGTCGGTGCGGTGGAACAGGTTGGTGCCGTCTTTCGCGGTATAGTTGTCCGGCGTCGCATCGGGATCCGAGGGGCACTGGAACACGGTGGCGTCGGTCAGGTATTCAGGATAGATCTGAACCACGTAGGGACCGAAGTTCAGCTTGACGCTGGAATAGTCCGCGTTGCCGTTGGGGGGCAGCACGTTCTTGATGTTTGGGTCCGGCAGCTTTTCGCCTTTGCTCTCGTTCGAATACATCTTGCAGACCAGACCAAGTTGCTTCAGGTTGTTTTGGCAACTGGCACGGCGGGCGGCTTCGCGCGCGCGGGCCAGAGCAGGCAGCAGAATTGCCGCCAGAATGCCGATGATGGCAATCACCACCAGCAATTCGATCAGAGTAAAACCTTTTTTCTTCATTTGAATTCTCCAGAATTTTTAAGAGTTCGCCAAAAATTACACGGGTTACGTATCAAAGATATTGAATACAAAATCGGGTACGCACCTGACTGCTCGACCTTTGAACCGGTCCCGAAGGAAACAACCGATTCGCGTCATGTAGTGACCGATAACCTTAGCTAATGATAACAATAACACTGCGATTCGTCAATACCCTTGTTTGCTGCCGGGGGACTCAATCCCCCTAACCTAGAACCACGTCTTCGGAAACCCTTCTATTGAAACGTGATACGGGAAATATAACACTCGCCAAATTACAATTAAAACCGTAAAACGCATAAATTCACTAACGCTACATTATCGATAATTAAATCTAGAACAGCGAACGCCCGAATTGAAATGGCGACGTTTTATGCACCCGACCCGCCTCGGGACAATCAACGCGATACGCAGCCTCGATTCGGTATCGCACGGAAAATGGCCCAGAAACGCCCCGTCGGGCACGCAGCCATGACGCTATCGGGAGCCTGTCTTTCCAGGGTGAAGTACGGCGCGCACCCCCGAGACAATGTCTGAAAAGCCTTGCACAAAACCCCAATTCCGTAACGCCTTATAATCATAGTTGGCATGGCGACGGACAAAAGGTTTTGCAGGCGATCTCGGTAATCCACGATCATCCTCAAAAAAGAGAGCGCCCGGCTCCACTCAGTTGGAGCCGGGCGCGCGAGGATTATGGTCGGATTAGTTACCTTCGTTGACCATGGCGTCAAACGCGGCAAAGTTGCGCTGGATGGGCGCCTTCGCCAGGAACTTGATGAATTCTACGTGGCCGTCCAGGTACAGGACGTTACAGCCGCCGGGAACGTGGTTGAAGTCAGCGGCACTCGTGCTGATGCGGTCCCACTGGATGAAGATGCTGGACTGGGCCTGGGCACTCGCACCGGCATTGTTGATGTCGGTGATGACAAAACGCTCGATGCCTTCGCGAAGCTTCAGAATGCTGCTGCCGCCACCCGTACCATTGGGGGCGGGTACACCAACGTCTTTCATCGTCACGCCATTGATGGTCGTGGCTTGGGCAAGGCTGCTCGGGGGATAAAGCGGCGCGATCTGGGCGAGAATGGATTCCAGCCAAAGCGTCGCCTGGGCCGGGCCCTGCGCCGCAGGATCAGCACCGAGGAGGGCCTGTGTGATTCCGCCCGGGTTGCCGACCGGGTCACTGTCGCTGACGCGATCCCAGATATAGCCCTGGTAGGCGTAGCTCTGGTCAACCGAATTCATGCAACTGCCACCGTGGCTGCAGCCCGAACCGCTGGCCGCATTCGGAATGCTGCCGGTCGTGTTGTCCGCGTAGATGAACAGGTTCTCGCCGGCTTCGCTGGTCCAATTATCCGCGTTGCCATCGGCATCGGACGGGCACGTGAACACGTTGGGGTCGGTCAGGTATTCAGGATAGATCTCTGGGACATAGGGGCCGAAATTCGCCTTCACCGTGCTGTAGTCCGCCTTGCCCGCGGGGGGAAGGACGGACTTGAAGAACACGGAAGGCAGATTCTCGCCCTTGCTCTCGTTTGAGTACATCTTGTACACCAGGCCCAGTTGCTTCAGGTTGTTGGCACAAGCGGCACGGCGAGCCGCCTCCCGCGCGCGGGCGAGGGCGGGCAGCAGGATGGCCGCGAGAATGCCAATGATAGCGATAACGACCAGTAATTCAATGAGGGTGAAACCATTCTTTTTCATGCTACTTCTCCGTTTCTGCGAATGTAAGGGGTACTGCCACGACGCGGACGTCGGTGCGCGCGCCGGATACCGATCAGGGGTAAGCCGCTCGACCTGAGAACCACTTGAGCCCGCCACCCGGCGGGCATGGAACGCAGCACATAGTGATCGATAACGTAATTATTGTATCACGAGCGTTCCCAAGCTTCAATCCGGACAAAAAACCTCGAAATTTACTCCCTGAAAATTGTACCACATCAACACAGAACCCATTATTATAAAAGGGACTACAGCAAAACATCCACAGCCGCTGGCCTGCCAACGTGAGCACTCTTCGAAATCACGGAATAAGATTATCGATAACTTAAAACTAGTGTTACCCACATGCAATCCACGGAAGCACGTTTCCAGGATAGCCGCAGATCGCCGCCGTCAAAAGAGGATCTGGCGGGCACTGGATATTTCACCGAAGATTTGCCTATCCTTCCCTCTGGACCGAGGCAGTTGACACCCTGCACGCTGCCGCCTTGAACGACCAACGGGAGTTGAGCACCATGAACGATATGAACCGGAACGACTTTTTGAGGGCCATGGGCGCGGCCGCGCTCGTGGCGGGTATCCTGCCTGGAGCCGCCCACGCCAAGGCCCTGCCGGGCGGCAATATGAAGCTCGGCCTCGTCACCTACCTCTGGGGCCAGCATTGGGACCTCGACACCATCATCAAGAATTGCACCGAGAGCGGCGTGCTGGCGGTGGAATTGCGCACGGAGCACGCCCACAAGGTCCAACCCACGCTCACCAAGGCTGAGCGCGAGGCCGTGAAAAAGAAATTTGCGGACAGCCCGGTCATCAACCTGGGGCCGGGCACAAACCAGCAGTTCGATGATCCCGATCCGGAGAAACTGGCCGCGAACATCCAGGGCGCGAAGGACTTCATCGTCCTCAGTCACGACATCGGCGCGAGCGGCGTCAAAGTGAAGCCCAACAGCTTTCACGAGGGCGTGCCCCACGAAAAGACCATCGAGCAGATCGGAAAGTCCCTCAATGAAGTGGGCAAATTCGCCGGGGAACACGGCCAGCAGATCCGCCTTGAGGTCCACGGCAAGTGCGCCGAGCTGCCGACGATCAAGGCCATCATGGATATCGCCGACAACCCCAATGTGGCGGTGTGCTGGAATTCGAACGGCGAAGATCTGAATGGCGAGGGCCTGGAATACAATTTCAACCTCGTTAAGGATCGCTTCGGCGCCACGGCCCACATCCGCGAGCTGAACGTGGGCGACTATCCCTACCAGGAGCTCATGAACCTCTTCGTGGCCATCGACTACGACGGCTGGCTCCTGCTGGAGTGCCGCACGGAGATCACCGACGGCATCGCGGCCATGAAGGAGCAGCTTGCCCTCTTCAACGACATGGTGAAGAACGGCCAGGCGAAAATGAACGCATAACCACCCGGCAGGACGGTCCCACATCACCGGGCCCAACTCCGATAACTTGGGCGCGTCAGTCCCTATGTGATCCCGTGAACGATTACTCTTTTTCTGCTGCTAGTCAATGCAAAGAGCGCAAAGAAATCCCCATCTTTGCGCTCTTTGCGTTCTCTCGCGTCCAATTCTTGCAAGACTCCAGCGCCTCATTCGTGGTAGCCTGATTGCAGGAGGTGCCTATGGAATATTACGACATCACCTGCCCCCACTGCTGGCAGGTTTTTTCCATCCCGCTGGATGTGTCCGTGCGCGGACAGCTTTTTGTCTATGACTGCGAGGTTTGCTGCAATCCGCTGGAAGTGGAGTATGAGGCGGAGGATGGGCAGATCGTGTTCTGCGAGGCGCGCTCGCTGGAGCAGTAGGGGGACGAAAGTACGCGGAGCTAAAGGAGCTGTCGAGTAGGCGGAGGGCTTCCGAGCTTGGGGACAGGGTTTGTATTCTCTGTTTGCCGCCTGATTTCTCGGCGGTGCCACATTATTCCGTCCATACTCAGTTGTCCCTCCGCCCCTCTC
>JBIJDL010000100.1:0-15189 GCA_044344195.1 Candidatus Hydrogenedentales bacterium | reverse complement strand
TGGAGTACCCCGAAGCCGCGGATCTCGTTTTTGCGATGGCCGGGGCCGAAGTGGCGCTGGGCGATCAAGTTCTTGCGGCCCACGATCTCGAAGAAGCGCTCAGGCAATTTGAAGCGGCCCGGGCGACCTTCGCGCGGTGCGGCGATGAGGTCCGACTGGCCGAAAGCGCCGCTTACAATGCCGCGACCTGCCTGCTGCGCCTGGACCAGGTGCTGGAGCGAAAAGGGGACTATGCCGCGCGCGTGGAGAACTTGAAACGCGCCGTGGAGGCACTCTCCGCCGTGACGGACACCTGGCCCGGCAACGCGCGGGCGGTGAAAAACCTGGACTACGCCCGCTACCGGCTCGCCCTTCTGCTTCAGGAGCCGCCGACTCCGGAGGAGGAGAAAGAGAATCCCGAAGAGGACGATAAGCCGGTCAGCGAGGTTGCGGGCGCGACGACGCAGATTCCCGGTGCGACGGCGGAAGTGGTGGACGGCGCTACAGTCGTATTGCGTGTGGAACGGGCTGGGGAGGCTGTGCCATGAAAGGCGTACACTGGGTATTGGCGCTGCTGGCCCTTTTCGGACAGGATGAATCGGTGAAAACGACCACGCCAACGACCCCGGAAGTGGTTCGCGTACTGGCGATCCAGGCGCGCACGGTGGAGGGCGCACCCCGGTATCTGGATGCGTCCCTGGAGGTCGTTCGGGAACTGCTGGAAAAGGTGCCCGGCAATCAATTTACGGAGATGGGCTTTTTTGAGTTGGAGGCGCACTACGGCCGGGACGCCGTCGCGGATTTGGGCGGGGGCTATACGCTGAGCTTTCAGCCATCGGAATTGACGGAGTTGGACGAGATTCTGTTTGAGTGCCATATCGATCTGACGGAGGGCGGTCGCACGGTGGAAGCGCTTCGCGTTACGGGCAAGGCCGCCCGTGGGCAGGGGGCCGTGTTTCGGGGGCTGACCTTGCCGGAGGGGGAGTTGGTGGTGGTCATGAGTCTCGCGCAGGCAGAGGACGAATCGGGACGAGGTGGCAGCGGCGGCAGCGGCCAGGAACAAGGCGGCGCGGGGGATGGCGGGGCCAGCGCGCCCGGTGAGGACGGCGCGGGTGACGGCGAAACGAATGCGCCGGAGGAAGAACCTTCCACCGTGCCGGAACTTCAATCCCGGCAACTCCAGATCGAGGCCGAACCTTCGGAAGACAGCCCGGAGGGCGGTCAGACGGTCGCCGCTGGAGATGGAGGCGTACCGCCGGATAGGGTCACGGTCGAGGGGATCCTGCGCGCGCTGGAGGAGCAGGACATGGCAGAGCAGAAGAGCGCCCGAGGGCGTCGCTTTGATGTGGTGATGAAGGGGGACTGGTGGTGAGCTTTTGCCGAAGTATCTTCAGTGCCGCCGTCGTGCTGGGCGGTTTTTCGGCGGGTGCCGATACCCCCCAGGCAGCTCCCGCGACGTTGGACAAGTCCGTCCAGATTACCAGCAGCGTTGATCGCGGCGAGGTCTATCTCGGCGAGGCCATCAACCTGACCCTCGAATACTGGGAGTTGAGTGTGCGCGGCCTAAAGGTCCAGCAACTGTATCGCGGCGGGAACATCAATCCACCCGCCCTGGAAGGTTTCTATGCGGGTCCCCTGGTGACGGAGAAGGATGACGCCGTGCGGGATGGCGTGCTCTATGCCGTGACGCGCCACCATCAGCGGATCTATCCGACCGTCGCCGGCGAACTGGAAATTGGCCCGTGGCGCTGGCAGGGTTCGGTGCGCGGTCACACCGCCACGGGCAATCCGACGCTATCGCTGGATCTCAGCACGGATGCGATCCCGGTTCGGGTACTGCCCCTGCCCGCACCCCCGTCGACTTTTCGCGGTGCCGTGGGGGAGTTCACCATCGAGCAGGCCCTGCCAGTCACGCAACTGACCCAGGGTTCTCCCGTGACGCTGTTGGTAACCGTCAACGGCTCCGGCAATCCGGGCACGCTCGAGGCCCCAGTGATTCCCGAGGCTCCCTGGTTTTCCGTCGATGGCGCGTTGGATGGCGGGGCGCCAACGCCCGAATCCTCCACAGGACAGTTTTCCAGGCAGTTCAGCTATTCCCTGATGCCGCTCTCACCGGGCAGCTTTAATATTCCCGCAGTCTCGCTCACCTATTTTTCGCCCGCCGCCCGGCAATATAAGAGCGTACGCACGACACCCATCGCCGTGACGGTGAAGGAATCGGGTCCTGCGGAGTCGCTCGTGGTTGTTGGCGGCAGCGCCAACGCGCTCGGCGGGCCGGAGCTCATGGAAGACGGCCGATTCGCCCTGGCCGAGGGCAGCCCCGATTTTGCGGTCCAGCAACGGTCGCCGATCCTGTGGGCGTTGCTCATTGCCCTACCTCCCCTCGCCTGGCTGATTCTGACCCTGAAAGACGGGGAATGGAAGCACGCCGGGGCGTGGCGATGGACACGGCGTCGCCGGGGGCATCTCTTCGCCCAGTTCCAAGCGCTGGCCGATCATCCTCAGCCCGTGGAGGCCCTGAATGGACTGTTGTGCGCCGCGCTGTATCGAGGATTGGGACCCGGGGCCTCCGGGCTGGCTGCCAGTGAGCTCCGCAGCGAGCTGGAGGCTCGGATTGGACCCGAGGAGGTCAACACTATTGTTCTGGCGCTCGAAGCCTGCCGCGATCACCGCTTTGGCAAAGAAGCCCTTACGGCGGAGAGGTTCGGTCAGGTGGTGGAAGGTTTGCCCGACGCCTTAGAGGCCCTGCAAGGCACCGAAGTATCTAAGGGGGGAGGGTCATGACGGCGCTGTGTATTCTGATCTTTTCCTTCGGCGCGGACGCCTACGGCGATTTCTATGAGCGGGGCAATGTCGCCTATCGAGATGGGAATTTCGTGGAAGCGATCTCGGCCTATGAAGAATTGGTTGACTCCGGGGTTCGAAGCGAGGAGCTCTTCTTCAATCTGGGCAGCGCCTACTACCATGCGGGCGACCTGGGGCGGGCCGTGCTCAACTATGAGCGCGCGGCCTCCCTTGCCCCCGGCTTCACGCCTGTCCGACGCAACCTGGAGCGGGTAATCGGGGAGACGGCGAACAAGCGCCCGCGGCCCGATGGTTTCTCCATGATGGGCCTCGGCCCCTCCCGGTTGCCGGGTATGTCTCAGCCGGCGCTGCGCTGGGGCGTTCTGGTAATTTGGTGGTTGCTGTGGAGTATACTTATCGTTAGAAAACGAAGGGCCAATTCCTCCCGCACGGCGCTCGTCGCGCTCTGGATCCTCACCCTCCTCTGTGTGGTGCTGTGGGCTATTCCCGAACCGCCGATTGAATCGGCGGTGGTTGTCGCGGGGGAAGCGCCCCTGCGTTATGGTCCCGATGTGTCAGACGCGGTACGCGCCACGCTGGCGGCGGGGGATCGGGTGCTCGTGGATCGATGGTATGGCTTATGGGTACGGGTAGAAACCGCCTCGGGTGAACGTGGCTGGCTGGACCGGAGCGCAATCGCCCTGGCCGGACCGCCCTTTTCCCGAGCAGAAACGGAGAGAGAGCAAAAACCTCAGTGAATTCCCCATCCGCACTTTCATTTTCCGAGCTGGTCCAGGCGGTCGAGCACGATCCGGTCGCCTACCACGCCGTTGACAAGCGCGCACGCCTGCGCACGATCCAGACCCACTACCGCGACGAGTTTGAGCGTATCCGGGGTCACCATCACGAAGGGGCCTCGGGTCGCAATATCATCACCCAGTTGACGGCGCTTGCGGACTATCTGGTCCGCGGAATCGTGCGCTTCGGACTGAGCGAAGTGAAGGGTGGCGAAAAGCTTCGGAGCCGTATTGCCATCTGTGCACTGGGGGGCTATGGCCGGGGCGAGTTGAATCCCTATTCCGATATCGACCTGTGCCTGGTTTACTCCGGGCGCATGGACCGCACGGTGCAACAGCTCAATGAGTACCTCGTGCCCATGTTCTGGGACGTGGGCTTCAAGATGGGCTACGTGATGCAGGAGGTGGGCGACGCGGTTAATCTTGCGGGCTCCGACCTGGAGGTGCTTACGAGTTACATGCACGCGCGCCTGCTCTTCGGCGACCCGGCGCTCTTCGCCAAGCTGGAAAAAGGCGTGCTCAAGGTGCAGGAGCGTCAGAAACAGGATCTTCTGGCGCACCTTCGCAAACGGGTGCGGCGGGTGGCCCGCGCGAGCGGCACGCCGGACCTCTTCGATCCCGAGCCCGACATCAAGGACAATGTGGGCGGCCTGCGCGATTTCCACGTGGCGACCTGGATTATTCGCCTTGATCGCGGCGCGCTCACGCTGGACGATCTGGAGAAGCTGGGCGAACTCATGCCCGAAGATAACCTCCGCTTTCAGGAGGGCCTCGATTTCATCTGGCGCATTCGCAACGAACTGCACTTCCACAGCGGGAAGGCCGACAACAAGCTGAGCTTCGATCTCCAGAAGCACGTGGCCAAAGCCTTCGGCTATGGCGGCGAATCGCGTCAGGCGATTGACCGATTCATGCAGGACTACTATACGGCCGCCCGTTCTTTGCGCCAGCTCCTTCAGATCGTCGTGGGCATCTCCGTCGTCGCCCCTGTCGAGAGTGGCAAGGCGTCTTCGGAGCGGGGTCACCTGGATGTGGTCGGCGACGAGCTGGTCATGCGCGGTAAGGACCCACGCTGGTTTGCGGAGAATCCGCCCCGGCTCATGGAGGCCATCTGGGAATGCGGCCGCCATCAGGTGCCGCTGGCCCATGCCACCCGGGAAATGCTCAAGAAGAATCTTCACCACGTGGGCGATGCCTTTCGCGAGAGCGATCTCGTGCGCCGTTTCTTTGTTGCCTTGTGCAGCCGCCCGCTTCAGGCCGGCATGGCGCTCCGGCAGGCATCGGAGACGGGTCTGCTGGGCGCTTACATCCCCGAGTTCAAGGACGTGGACGGTGTCATCCGCTACGAAGATTTTCACAGCTACCCGGTCGACGAGCACACACTGCGCGCGGTGGAAGCCCTTGCGGCCATTCCAGACATGACCGGGCCCGTGGGGCGTCTGCTCCAGGTTACGCTGGAGCATATGCGCGAGCCCCACGTGCTGGTGCTCGCGGTGCTGTTCCACGATCTGGGCAAGGCGGGTGGCGAGGAGCACGTCGAAGAAGGCGCGCGCATCGCCCGGAGTATCTGCGCGCGTATCGGGCTCTCGGAAGAAGACACCGAACGGATCGTGTTTCTCGTGGAGCACCACATGGTGATGAACCACATCGCCATGTACCGCGACATTGACGATCTCGACATTATCAGCAGTTTTGCCCAGAGCATGCGCACGGCGGATCGGATGCGCGCCCTCTTCGTCCTGTCCTATGCGGACCTGAGCGCCGTCGGCCCGAACGTCTGGACCGAGTGGAAGGGCGCCCTGCTGGCCAAGCTCTATTTGAAGACCGAGCAGATCCTTCTTGGCCGGGCCCAGGTGGGGGATGACTACTGGACCATGCCCAAAGCCCGGGCGGTGGAGGCGGGCGCACCGGAGTCTATGAAGGGCGCGGTGACGGCCCATCTCCAGCAGCTCGGTGAGCGCTATTTTATCGCTTTTTCCCCCGAGCAGATTGTCGAGCACATGCTGTGTATCGAAGAGGCCCAGGCCGAAGGTCTCGCGGTGCGCTGGTTCACGCACGAGGAGACGGGTACCAGCGAGGTCGTGGTCTGCACCCGAAACGGCCACGGACTCTTCGCCAACATTGCGGGTTGCTTTGCCTCGCAATTGATCGATGTGCAACGGGCCCTGGTATTTACCGCGCCCGACGGTTATGTCGTGGACAGCTTCACCGTCATCGACGCCATGAACCGCCGCCCCCTGACGGAGCGGCAGATTCAGGCCTTCCGCGAGGTGCTCAAATCGGTGTTGATAGACGGCGTTTCCGTACAGGACTATGTCGCGAAGTCCCGCAACCGTCTCTTCGCCCTGCACCAGCCGCGTGTGCCGGTGCCGACCCGTATTCGTTTTGACAACGCGGCCTCGCGCAGCGATACCGTGGTGGATATTGAAACCGGTGACCGAACCGGCTTACTCTACGACATCGCTCGGGTGTTCGCGGCGCACGGGGTCGACTTTGTTTCCTCCCACGTGGTGACCGACGCCCGGCAGGTCCGCGACTCGTTCTACGTGCGTCTGGGCGAGGCAAAGATAGAAGATCCCGCGGTGCAGGCGGCCGTCCGTTCCGAGTTGGAATCGGTCATCCGGCCTCTGGCCGTTTCCGATGTTTGAGGAGAACAACTGATGTTCCGATTGGCCAGGTTCCTCTCGTGGGCGGTGGTGATTGCCATCGCCTTCACGCCCGCCGGCGCGCGCAGCCCGATCCTGCGCGAGATTGAGGACAGCTTTGTGCGGCTGCACGAGGAGGTCCGTCCCTGTGTCGTCTCTATCGAGGTGCAGGGAGTGCTGGCGACGGAGGGGAACCAAGGCCTCAACGAGCTTCACCAGTTTTTTGGCCTGCCCGTGCCTGACGAGGGCGAGGGCCAGCCGGAAGAAGCTCCCAGGGCCACGGGAAGCGGTTTTATCTACGACACCGAAGGGCACATCGTTACCAACAACCATGTCATTGCTGATGCCACAAAAATCGAGGTGCTCCTCTCCAGTGGCAAGCGTTATGAAGCGAAAGTGGTGGGGACCGATCCGGATACGGATCTGGCGGTCATCAAGATCGAAACGGAAGAAGTGCTGACCCTGGCGCGCATGGGCGATTCAAGTCTGTTGAAAGTGGGTCAGTTTGCCATCGCCATGGGGAGTCCCCGGGGCTTCGAGGGTTCCCTTTCTTTCGGGCATATCAGCGCGCTGGGCCGAAACAACCTCTGGGGACTTCAGGCACAGGGAATCCGATTTCAGAATCTGATCCAGACGGATGCCGCGATTAATCTGGGCAACAGCGGTGGCCCCCTCTGTAACATCGACGGCGAGGTGATCGGCATCAACATGGCGATTATCTGGGGTGCCAACTCTATTGGCTTCGCCATTCCGGTCAACGAGGTGAAAAATATCGTCCCGGATCTCATCGCGGATGGCAAGGTAACCCGGGGATTCCTCGGGGTGCACATCGACGATGCGAAGGGCAGTGTATCCGAGGTTCTGGGCCTGCCCGACGAGCTCGGCGCGGTGGTTGAGGAAGTCCAACCGGACACCCCGGCCTTCCGGGACGGGATCCAGGTATACGACGTCATCCGCAAGGTGAATGGCGAGGCCGTCGTAGACGCCGCCGAACTTATCCGAAAAATTTCCTCCATACCTCCCGGCGACACGGTAATGATCGAGATATGGCGCAAGGAAGAAACGATAGAGATTCAGACCGTGCTCGAGGAATGGAAGAGCGCGGCGGAATCGCCCCAGCAGGAAGTCCCGGTGCTGGGGATGCAGCTCCGGGAAGTGGGTCCGGAACTCCGCAAGCAACTGAACCTGACCGAGACCGAGGGTGGTCTGCTTGTGACCGAGGTGAAGGCCGGCAGTCCGGCCGAGGAAGCCGGCCTTGCCGCCGGCGACCGGATTACGGAAGTCGCCCAGATGCCCATTTCCTCCGTGGAAGCCTTCCGGCGCCTCGCGGGTGAGCGCGCGGGCTCGGGGAAGTCTATTTTAGTACGGTACATTCGCGGCGATACCTCCCCGGACATTACGGTGATCCGGGTTCCCTAGTCCTATTCAGAATACGAGCCGCTGGCGAAGGGAACCTGCCGACGGCCGAGAACGGCCCCTAGAACGGGGAGAGGAGCATCCAGCACTTGGCCACAGAAAAGGAGCGGTTTCGGGAGGCCCGCATACTCATCACAGACGATCAGGAGAGCGTTGTCACGCTGATCGAACGGGTCGTACGCGACGCGTTCGCATGCCATATCGACACCACCCACACGGGGGACGAGGCCCTGGCGTTGCTTCAAGTCGCGCCGTATGACGTGTTCGTTACGGATATGAAGATGCCCGGCATCCACGGCCTCGAGTTGATAGAAAAGGCCCTCCAGGCCTGCCCGGATATACATATTCTTGTCATGACGGGCTACCCGGGAGACTTCCCCTATGTAGAAGTCATCCAGCAGGGCGCGAAGGATTTCCTTAACAAGCCCTTCCTGCCCGCCGAGCTTGAGGCCAAACTCATCCGGGTGCTGCGGGAGCGCCACCTCCGGCACGATCTTATCGTTGCCCACAAAAAATATCGTAGCCTCTTCGATCTGAGCATGGACGGTAAGCTCCTGCTCAATATGGACGGTCTCCTCATCGAGGATGTCAACGAGGCTTACTGCACCTTGCTGGGTGTCAATAAGGAAGAACTCGTCGGAACGACTTTTCCCGACGCCCTCGAGGCTGAGGATCGCGAACGGTTCGATCTCTGGATGGGCGTCTGCAGCCGGAGCGGAAAAGGCACCATGGGCGATCTGACGGTACGCCATGTCACCGATCACGGCCTTCATTTTGACGTGACCGTGACCATGGTGCATGCCGACAGCGAGCAGTTCGCCTTCCTGGCTTTCAAAGATATCACGGAGAAGCAGGAGGTGGACCGGAAGCTCGCTGAGGCCGCCCAGAAGGACGCGTTGACAGGTCTATACAACAAACGTTCCTTTACCAATCGCATTGAATGGGCCGTGGCGAGCGCCGCTGAGAAATCCGCGCCTCTGGCGCTGCTTATGATCGATCTGGACAACTTCAAGCGCTGCAACGACACCAATGGACACCAGACCGGCGATGCCCTGCTCAAGAGCGTGGGCGATGTAGTCAAGAAGAGCATCCGCATAACCGCCTACGACGAGGGCTTTCGCTGCGGCGGCGACGAATTTGCCGTGCTGCTGCACAACTTTTCCCCCTCGGGTTTTACGGTTGTTGCCGAGCGCATGCAGCACGAGTTTGACAAGGTCGAGCGCTTCGGTACCACCATGAGCATTGGTGTGGCGGAGTACAGGCCGGGGATGCATTCGGGTGACCTGATCGAGGCGGCGGACAAGGCGCTATATGCCGCGAAGGCCATGGGGAAGAACGCGATTAGTTACGCACCCTGAATCACACCGGTGCGAGTTGCTCTACGACCGGCTCGGGGAGTCCGCACGTCAAGAGCCGCTTCCCGCTTGCGCTGTCTTCACAGGCGGGCCAAAGACTTCTGTTAGAAATGCGATGGCCACCTGCTCCACCCGCTGGTTGACGGGATTGGCGATATCCATGGCGTGAGGCCAACCATCGATGCGGTCGTACCAGTACATCATGCCCAGTTCCTGAAACTTCTCGGCCAGCAGGTCGGATTGTTCCACGGGCACGAGGGTATCAATGGTGCCGTGGATGATCAGGGTGGGCGGATCGCTCGGATCGAGGTAGGTGAGCGGAGATGCCTTCACAAACTTCTCGGGGACCTCCTCGTAGGTGCCCTGCATGAAGCCCGTGAGGAGGGGGTGATCGCGGGTTTCTTCAACGGTAAAGTCCACCGGGCCATAGATATCGATCACGGCCTGCACCGCGCTGCTGACGCCTGGGTTACCGCCCTGGCCTTCAAACTCGGCCACGTCCGAACTGTAGCCGGCCATCATGGAGAGGTGGCCACCGGCGGAGCCGCCGATGACAGCGATTCGGTCCGGATCCACGTTGAGTTGGGTCGCGTTGGCCCGCATCCAGCGTACGGCGCACTTCACATCTTCCACGCAATTTGGGAATCGCCCCGCCTCCCGGAGGCGGTAACTCACCGTGGCCACCACATAGCCGTGGGTCGCGAAGCGGGTCGTATAAAACTTGTAGTCCTGGCGCTTGCCGCTGCGCCACCCGCCGCCATGAATAAAGATGATACCGGGCACGGGGCCCGCCAAGTTCTCGGGGGTATAGAGATCCAGTTCAAGCGGCGTTCCGCCACCCGTGCCGTAGGGGATGTTGAGCTGCTCCTTGATGCCCGCCGGCACCGTGATCGGCGCATCCTCGTCCAGCGTGTCCAGCTTGTACCACCCCATCTCCTGGAGGGCGAAGGCGGCATAGAGCATGCCCTCGGACAGGAAGCCTTTGGGAGGCGGGCCGAGGGACTCGGGTACGCGCACCAGGTCGGGGCGCTTCGCTGGCGGACCGGTGTGGATAAACAACCAGTAGGCTCCCGACAGAAGAGCGACTAGAAAGAGGCCGGCAATCGAGCGGAGTAGGATTCTGAACATGGAATATTCCGATAGGGTTATGGGATCTAACTCGTAAAGACTTGGCGCAGTACCCGCACGAATTGCGTGGAAAAAATATTGACCACGGAAGGGCACGGAAATTCACGGAAGAAATAAATTCGAGGCAACACAATCGAAACCCTGACCTGGCGCCAGTGTTCAGGAAACAACTTGTACAACTATTCGTCACTATCTTGTTTCTTCAGCAAGTCAGCTCTTCACCGCCACTCGTAAGTCACTTCGAAAAATCAACGTACAGAGCGAAATGGCGGTCGAGTTACTCTCGGTGCTCTTACGTGCTCAACTAAAGAAATGCTGGCCACGGAGTGCACGAAGGCACGGAGAAGACCAATGAGAGAGGAAAATTGGAGAGACCTTTTCGGAATTAAGCGTACCGCAACTTGGCACTGATGCCTCTGAACTCCTCTTATTCTCCGCGCCTCCGTGTCTCCGTGGTCCAAATATTTTGGTTGAGACCAATGACTCTTCCAAGTTCTCCGTGGTTCCAATACCTGGTTATTTCACGATGTATTTCGTGAACTGTCGGACCCGCTCAGGCTCCTTCGGGTTTCCCGAAGACGTGTTCGAGAAAGGCCCGGATGGTGGGTTGAACCCGGTTGGTTACCGGCATGGCTACGTCCATCGTGTGGGGCCAGCCGGGGTAGCAATCGTACCAGTAGTCGGCTTTCAACGACTGCAGCTTTTCCGCCAGCAAATCCGCTTGGTCCGAGGGGACTATTGAGTCGAGGGTGCCCTGGATGATGAAGGTGGGCGGATCCGAAGCGTCGAGATGATGGAGCGGCGAAGCCTCGCGGTAGCGGTCGGGCGCCTCGGCGTAGGGTACGCCCATGAGGCCGACGACGCTCACGTGTTCCTGGGCCACGGGTGCGGTGAAGTCGGTGGGGCCGTAGAGATTGACCACCGCCTGGATCGCGCTGCTGACGCCGGGATTGCCGCCGGTCCCTTCGAAAGCCGCCACGTCGCCGGTGTAGCCCAGCATCATGGCGAGGTAGCCGCCGCCGGAGCCACCCGCGGCCGCAATCTGGTCGGGGTTGATACCCAGGCGTCCCGCATTGGCCCGGAGCCAGCGAATGGCGCACTTGGAATCGCTCACACAGCCGGGGAACTTGGCCACATCGCTGAAGCGATAGCTGATGGTCGCGGCAACGTAGCCCCATTCGGCGAACTGCTGGGCGTAGATGGTGTAGTCTTTCCGGCTTCCCTTGACCCAGCCACCGCCATGGATGAATACGATCGCCGGGCGGGGTGTCGTGATGTTTTTCGGGCGATAAATATCGAGCTGCAGGGGGATATCACCTTCGCGGCCATACTCCACGTCCAACTCCGCGACCACCGATTCCGGCAGCGGGGGCGGGGATTCCAGGTTCAACAGTTGGAGACGGCCCAGCGCAAAGTCCGCCATCAGCGCGTTTTCCGTGGGGTAGCCGTTGGGCGGGGAGCCGAACTCCTCGGGCATGCGCACGAGGTCAGTCCGGACGGCGGAGGCGCGCCCATCCAGAAAGAGCCACCAACCGGCAAAGACGGTGGCGGCGAGGATGGGGGTCAAGACAACAAATAGAACGAGTTTACGCACGCTGGTGGGTCCTGGGCTGGAGAATTTAGCTATCGATGGCGTAATTGTCGCACGAAGCGCGGCATGGGGACAAACGACGGGGCATGTCCCAGTGGATGCTGGAAACGATGGTTTAACAATGCTGGCCCCATAAAGGCTTCTCATTGGGGTGGAAAAAAAAGAGGTCAGCCTCTCTCGCGTGAAGTCACGACACCCACAAGCTGATGGCCGCTTGAAGCGGCCCGCGTGTGGGTGGCACCCGTAGTCTCCTCTTGAGGTCTCGATTCCCCTGAGTTAGTGCGATTCGGGACAGGCCCGCGCCGTTGCGCCGGTGCTATTTGGTACCGGTGCATGGAAGTCACCGAGTAGTCCGCGTTCGAAGAAGTGGCGTGCGCGAGTCCGTCCCCAAAAAAATCCCGTGCCCGCCGAAGCGGACACGGGATGGGCTCATTCAAGGTGGCGCGGACGCTCAGTGGTCGATGTGAACCACCTTATATCCGCCTTTCGACCTGAAGTAGACGATCAGGATGATGAAGCAGACGAACATGATGCAGGGGAAGATCGCCACGGTCTTGAGGGCACCCTTGGTCGCATTGGTCTTCACCGTCGTGATGGTGGTGGTGTCGGCTTCGGGGGCCGCCTTTTCCTTTTCAGGGTCCAGCGCGGTGATCTCACCAAAAATGGTGGGCTTCGGCGAGGTGTAGGACTGATAGATGGCGGGGCTTTCCTTCTCCAGCACGGTCGCTACGGAAGTGTCTTGGATGTAGCCCAGGAAGGGGGCCCCGACAATACCCACCGCGAGCATGCCTACGCCGCCGAGGGTATTCAGTGTAAGGGCACCGCCCTTGGGGAACTGCTCCGCGGCCACACCGAGCATGGTGGGCCAGAAAAAGGTCTTGCCGAAGGCATAGAGGGTTGCGGCGGCGAGAATCATGATCCCGGCAGCCTGGGAGAGGAAGACCAATCCGAGGGCCGCGATGACCGCGCTGCCGGCCAGCAGGCCCAGCGGAGAGAGCTTGTGGACGATCGAGCCCGCGCAGAAACGTAGCAACATCATTATGAAGGAGGTGTAGATGAGCACCCAGAGCGGCTGGAAGCCGAGCTTGTTCATCTCCGGCTCCATGAGGGGGGTGATCCAGCTATCGGTGCCCAATTCGGTAGTTGCGAGGGGCATCATGATCAGCAGCATGAAGATGAAGAGCGGCTTGCCCAGCGACTTCACATAGAAGCCATAGATGCCGGTCAGAGCAACGATGATGGCAACTTCCAGTATCCAGTGGAATCCAAATACGCGCCCCACCTCCGCGGTCATTAGGGCCACCACGATCAGTGCACCGATAATGCCTACTTCCTTGAGCATGGCGAGATAGGAAACACCGGATTCCACGCGTTCGTGGATCGGGAACTTCTGGCCGAAGAGCATGACCGCGTAGATAGCCGTGGGGATGAGGATTAGGCCGACCTTAATCTGCCAGTCCGCATCCGCGCCCAGCGCGATGGCCATGACGCCGCCGATCACCATGCCGCCCGGCCAGCCCGCGTGGAGGATATTGAGCCACTTGGTCTTTTCATTGCGGAACATGGTGGCGACCACGGGGTTGATCACCGCCTCCACGGCACCGTTGCCGAGGGCCACGATAAAGGTGGCAATATAAAGCATCCAGTAGCCGGTGGCGAAAATGGTCAGGATGGCCGAAACTACGTGACAGACAAAGGCGAAAGCCATCGTCTTGCCATATCCGATGCGGTCAATGACGAGGCTGAAAAGGATTATGCTGATGGCGAAGGGCCACAGGCCCACGCCGAAAATCTCGCCCTTCTGAGTTTCGGTCAGGCCGAATTCCGTGCCCCAGTCGTTGATAACCATAGACCGGACCACGAAGCCGAAGGCCGTGGCGATCAATGCGATGAAGCAGCCCCAGAATAAACGCTTCTGGTGCGCTTCGATGCCGGCTGTTTGCTCTCCACTCATAATGCTACCTTTCCCTGCTGTTATTTCCAATTAATGCGGAAGCTGAAGTTATACGATCTGCTAACACGCAGCACGAGCAGACCGCGGATTTACCCGATATACACAGGAATGGGATAGTACCCATAATTCCGGCCCGGTTCAAGTTGCGGGAATACGGTTTTGGACGGGGCGCCGTGCTCGGCCGTGCCGCAGGTCAATCGCATCACAGATTTAGGTATTTCGGGGGTATGGAGCGGGGGCTTTCCAGCCCCCGACCCGTGCAACGCCGTTGCACGGGCAAAGCAGATACGCTTTCATCGTAGGATGAATTCGGCAAGAAAGGGGGCAGGAATGCCCCCTCTCCATACTTCCGCGAGCCTTTTTAAGTAGATTACAAGGTGTTCTTGTTAATTCCATTGCGCCTATCGCGGATGGGGCCGGGGCGGCTATACTGACCTGGGCGGCGGTCGCCTTGCTGTATTCCTGGAGAAGGGCACGACATGGAACACAACCCCTATGAGCGTTTTCGCGGGCAAAAGCTTACGCTGAACGATTACCTGGCGATTGACCGCACGGAGCTGGCGAACGAGCGGACCCTGCTGGCCTATGGCCGCACGGCCATCGCGCTCGTCATCACGGGCGGCTCGGCCATGAAGTTCTTCGAGTCCCGGTGGATCGTGGTCACCGGCGTGGGATTTGTCGTCGCGGCGGTGGTGGTGATGGTGATCGGGTGGTGCCGCTATCGCGCGATGGATCGCCGGCTGGGTGGCGCGTTGGAACACCCGGCGGGGGATGGCAACCTGCCGTGAAAACTAACACGACGACCGTACTCTGCTCTTCCTGATTTCCGTGAAGTTCCGTGTATTCCGTGGTCCCGAAAAAGCTTGACCACGGAATACTTAGCGCAGCCGTTGGCTGAAACCAAATAATTTTAACCACGGAGACACGGAGGCGCGGAGAAAAAATGAGTGTATAGGAACCCGTGCCAAGTCATGGTATGAGCACGTTCGATAGGCTCTCTAAAATATTCCTCCTTTGTGAAACTTCTCCGTGCCTCCGTGTACTCCGTGGTCGATTCTTTTCTGTTGACCACGGAAAGACACGGAATTTCACGGAAATTTGGAGAACGAGGACCAACATTGACGTCGCAGACGGGAGATAGGCAACGATGAAAAGAAGTACCGAGTACATTTCACTGCTTGTCGGTTTGGTGCTTTCGCAGGTCACCCCCGCGCAACCCGCACCGAACCCGCTGATGGAGGTCCCGCCCGTCGTATCTTCGTGGGACGACCTCACCGAGGGCTTGAATACGAAGGGCGACTGGGAGGCGCGGCGTCCGGCGATCAAGCAGCAATTCCTCGATCTTCTGCGGGACCACTACAAGCCTGAGAAGCCGCCGCTGGACATTCAGGTCCATGAATCGGTCGAGGTGGATGGCCTCTACACCCGCAAACTCATCAGCTATGCCGTGGAGGCGGATGACCGTGCCCACGCCTGGCTCGGGATTCCCCTCAAGGCGGAGGGGAAGCTGCCCGCTGTGGTGGTGCTCCACCAGACCTAC
>JBIJDL010000472.1:0-5085 GCA_044344195.1 Candidatus Hydrogenedentales bacterium | reverse complement strand
CGGGACCCAACTTCATGATATCGCCGATAGGCATTTCCACGTGGCCCAGGCGGGCCGTGGCAATCAGGCCGATGTCGAGCACCATTTCCAGATTGCCATGGGGAATATAGGGGGCCGGGGCCGGCTCGGGTACCCCCGACACCGCGCCACCGCCACCGCCAAATCCACTCAGAATATCGTTCATCTCGGCGGGACTCAATTCCGCCTGCGCGCCCAGCTCCGCGCCAGGTTTGGCTCTGAGCTGTTCTGCAGGCACCATTTCTTCAAGACTCTGGCTAAGCAGGGCCATGCCGGAGCCCGACAGCCCGCCATTGTCCGTGAACGTGAAAGGCACCACGGAACCGCCCGGGCCGATCAATTCCACCAGCGGCCCCGCGCCATCCACGCCGTCGTCGAGGAGCAGCACTTCATCGAGCTGCTCCACATTGCGACCGAAACGCTCCATAAGGTTCGTCACGCCGCCGCCCAGCGCGGGGTCGGCGATTTCCTGGAGCATGGAGCGCTCGTCGATGGTGAGTGCATCCCGCGCGACGAACTCCTGCTCCTGGATCATGGCCGCGAAGCGGGCCGCGTCGGACACGGTGAAAAGCAGGGCCACGGAGCCGAGCTTGTTGCGGATCCGGCCCTGCATGATGACAGGGAACTTCGTCAGGCACTCCACCGCCTTGGGCTCATCCAGCTCCGCGGGCGTCCCGACGTTATAGTCGAAGGACGTGCTCAACATGGCATCGAGCACGTCGAAGGCCCCCTTGAGGAGGCCCGTGGCTACGATGTTGGCTGCGATTGGGTTCATGCCGTCTCACTTATTCCTGGTAAAAATTCGTCAACTGGACCGCCGAACTTTCGCGGCGCCGGCCAGGCCGGGCAAGGAACTTGGGCTTGTGCCCGATATCAATTTCCAGCGGGTAGTGAGGCGAAGTATCCAACTGGATCACATCGCCCACGCTCAGATTGGCAATGTCCTGAATCGACAGGCGCGCCCGCCCGAGGATAGCCTCCACGGGAACCTTGCTCTTCATCAAGGTCTTCTTGATGGCGCGCTGGGTGATGATGGTCACCTCCTCGCTCATACGCCGCGAGAAATGGGCCTGCTGCGAAATCTGATCGAGGATCGGGTTTAACACCAGCAGGGGAATACAGAAATTCATCGTGCCCACGGTCTCGCCGATGTGGACTTCGTAGCCCACCAGGATCACCATTTCACTGCCCGCCACAATTTGCACGATGAGCGGATCGCTTTCCTGCTGGAGCACGCTGAGGCGGAACTCGATCAACTGCTCCCAGGAGCGGCGGAGACTGTCAAGCAGCATCATAACGATGCGCTGGATAATGCGGTTCTCGATCTCGGTCAGTTCGCGCGGCTCGGGCAGGGTCATCCCCTTGCCACCGAGCACCCGATCCACAATGGGAAAGACCATGGAGGGGCTCATCTCAATGACCGCAGTCCCTTCGAGGGGCGACATGTTGATGATGGACAGCGCCGTGGGCCGCGCCACGGACAGGATGAACTCGTCGTAGGTCAACTGGTCGATAGAGGTCAGATCGACGCGGACCACGGTCCGCAGAAAGGGCGGAAAGAGAATGCTGACTTCGCGGGAAAAGGCTTCGAAGAGACTTTGAAGCCCCTTGAGCTGTTCCTTGGATACGCGCTCCGGCCGGCGGAAGTCGTAGGCGGTCAGGTGAACTTCCTGTTGCGCCTCCTCTTCGGCATCGCCAATCTCCCCCTCGGAGACAGCGCCGAGAAGCAGATCGACTTCGTCCTGGCTGAGAATATCGGCCATGCTAACCCTTCATCCCGATTTCAGTTACGCGCGGGTCCAATGTCAGGCGAGTATAGCACAGGGTAGGGGGCCGCGCAACAACACCCGGGAGGATAAGGCATTTATTTTGAGTTAGATACAGCGGGTAGAGCCCGGGGCGAAGCGGCTGCGGAAGATGTTCATATCCCGCCCCGTCAACCCCGGAGCATCCCGTGGCGTTCTTCAAGTGAATCACATCCCTGTTTCAGGATTTGGCGCTTGCTTACCCTCGGGCGCCGACACGGATCAAGTCCTAAAAACTTGGTCCGTGTTTTGTTTTTCCCGTCAGCGGGTTCCCAGCCAGTCATTCAGCAGGCGGCGCGCGCGAATGCCCAGTGCCGAGTCCTGTAACTGGAGTCCATCAAGACGCCCGGAAACCTTATCTTCAAAAGACTTAAGGGTATCGGTGCTGTCGATCCAGATGCGCCGAAAGGCGAAAGGGCCATCGTCGGCCTGGACCAGACCGTAACGGTTGGAAAAGGCAAGATCGAAGCCGGCGCGCCGCACCGCCTGCATGCTCTCGGAATCATAGTCCAGCGCAGAACCGTAGGGATAGGCAAAGGTACGGACCCGAGTTTCCACGATTTCTTCCAGATCGGCCTTGCAACCGGAAATCTCCTCCATCTGGCGTTCCGGGGCCAGGGTGGAGAGTCGAGGATGGCTCCGGGTGTGTCCCCCAATCGTCAGCCCGCGCGACGCCGCCTCCCGTAACTCCTCCGGGCTCATCAAGGTGCCGCTTTCGGGCTCCCTTTCTCGGGGCAGCGTGGCGCCAAGGCATCCCGAGACGACAAAAACGGTTGCGGGAAAGCCGTAGTGCTCCAGAATGGGCAGGGCGTTGATCAGGTTGTCCCGGTAGCCATCATCGAAAGTCAGGGCGACCCCGCACCCGCCTGCGGCGGCCGATTCGAGTGAAATCACGGTCTGATTTGAGGCGAGCCAGGCCATCTGGGCCGCGAAGGCCTCCGGGGTTACATTCATTTCATAACGCCGGTGGCCGATGCTGTGGTAGGTGAGAATTCGGGCCCGAGCTAGCTCTTTTTTCTGCATGGATCCCAACGCGCCTATGGCGGACTTGATGCCCCGCTTGAGCCCGTTCTTCAGGAACTGGCCTTTAGCCACGGGGCAGTTCCTTCGCCGTCATGACCCCCCAGCCATACCCCAGGGCGTAACCGCAATACGCGCCAAAGCGCATAAACTGGCCCTCGGCGAGGGCCTTGAGCAGGCGCAGCGGATAGCGACCAAGCCGGTAGATCAGCGTGGTGCGCGGTTGGAACGCCTCATCATGGAGAACTTCATGGGTCTCGAAAACGGAAGCCCGTTGAAACTTATAGGCGTATGCGGAACCAAAGCCATTGCGGAAGAAGATGCGCAACAATTTGCTCCAGCCCGAAGGCAGCGGATGATAAATCCGCGCCTGGGGCGCCAACACGACGCGGTATCCAGCCTCCCGGATGCGCACCCGCAAATCGGGATCGAGGCCGCGCAGCAGATCCTCGCGCTCGCCGCCAACGTCGTCGAAAATGCGCCGGGGAATCGCACAGCAGCCGTGACACGCCAAGTCGCTGTCGGTCACGGTGTCCACAACCGGGGTGTGGAAGCGCGGAAACTGGAGAGCGGCTTTTTTCTGGAAATCATTGGAGTCCGGAAAAATCACGATGCTCGCCCCCGCCATGCCGATTTTATCGTCGTCGTCCAGGGTTTGAATAATGCGCGCGAAAACGTCATCATCGGCCAGCAGGCTGTCGTCATCGAGTATCATCAGCACTTCGCCCCGGGCCTGTGCAGCGCCCTGGTTGATAGCCTTTCCCTGAGGCGACACGCCCGTGATCACAATGACCTCAAAGTCCGCAAAGGACTGCCGCGCCACGCTTTCGAGCAAGCGAGGTACGCACCCGTCACGGTGTCCGTCCCAAGAGGGAATAATGACGGAAAGCCGGGGGGGCTTGGGGGTTGGATTGTCCATGGCGGGAGTATACGATATTTAGTTGATAGTTGATAGTTGATATCGATAGGACGGATACGACATATAGGACCGATTGGCTTTATCCACCCTATCCGTCCCATCCGTCATTTCCAATCAAAACGCATGCCTGGATAGTTCGATTACGTTTCCGCTATCAACTATCAACTGTCAACTATCAACTGTCCACCGCCCCCGGAGGCCCTTATTGTGCGTAACTGCTTTGCGCTGTCCCTGCTTTTTCTGGTGCTGCTTTGTTCGCCGCTGATTTTCGCCACGGAGACGATCAAGGGCAAGGTTGTGTCCATCGCCGATGGAGACACCATCACCGTCTTGAAGGACAAGCAACAGATTAAGGTGCGGCTTCATGGCGTGGATGCGCCGGAGAAGGCGCAGGACTTCGGCACGGCGTCGCGCACCTTTACGTCTGAACTGTGCTTCGGCAAGGAGGTCACCGTCGAGGTAAAAGACACGGATCGCTATGGCCGCAAGGTGGGTATCGTGACGCTGCCCGATGGCCGGGTGCTGAACCATGAACTTGTGAAGGCCGGGCTCGCCCATTGGTATGATGCCTATGCTCGGAACGATACCACGCTCAAAAATCTGCAAGACGACGCGAAATCCGCGAATCGGGGCGTGTGGTCGCGCGCGGATACGGTCGCGCCCTGGGACTTTCGCAAGGAGAAACGCAAACCGAACTCGGCGGCGGGTAAGTCCCCCACTTCCACTCCGCGCGCCACAAAAGCGCCGCCCCAGGAAGATGCTGCCCTGAGTCAGGTCTACATCACCGAGACCGGCTCGAAATACCACCGGGGTACGTGCCGTTCGCTGAAGAAGAGCAAGCGGGCGGTCTCAAAGTCGGATGCGGTGGGACGTGGGCTTGAGCCCTGCGGGATTTGCAAACCGTGAGGGGCAATGACCCTACATCCGGAAGCGCGAGCTGCCCCGGCGCCGGAAGGTCATGGTGGTGCCCTGATGGGGAACGGGCGGAATGTGCTCCGGACCCGATTGCCGTTCGGGAGCGGGTTCGTCCAACGGTCCCGTGACCGCCGCCATCGGAGAAGGCTCCGAAAAAGGCAGGTATTCCTCGGGGATACGCTCAGGTCCGGTCACGCGGCGTCGGCGTGTTGGCAGGGTGTTTGGATTAAAGGCCTCGTAGGTCGGTTTGACCGCAGCCGCCGCAGGCACCATGCAATAGCCGATGATGTCGCCCAGATCGATGAGGAAGGCCAGAGCGAGGAAGAATAGCTCCTTCCACCCTACCGTCTCGAAGTCGAAAAGCTTCTCAAACACGGCAAAGAGGGGATTCTCCACCGAAACCGGCTC
>JBIJDL010000087.1:0-16895 GCA_044344195.1 Candidatus Hydrogenedentales bacterium | reverse complement strand
ATTGGCCGCGATCGCCACTACGGGCGAGATGAGCAATATCACGATCCGGGCCCACCCCCGGGTCTTGCTGATGTAGGCCATGAGCGCACCGAAGGCCAGCAGGGCAATCAGCGAACGCATGCCGCCGCACACATCGCCGACCATGAGGCGGTCTTCCGAGCCGAGGAACACATAGGAGCCATCCTGCACGAAATTAAGTGTGAGCAACTGGCCGAGATGGACCGCAGACTCGGTCGCGAGCATTTTACTCTTGAACGAGATGACGGAGATGATGGAATAGGGCGGGGGGAGCATGAAAAAGAGAAAGGCCAGCGGGAACCAGAGCACCAACGTGGCGGTCCTGCCCAGCATGAGGAAGGACAAACCACAGACGACCGGCAGCAGAGAAAAATGAACCAGGGTCATGAAACCGAGGAAATCCCCGACCAGAAGCATCAGGCACCCCATCAGCAGCAGGGGGTAACCGAGCATCGGCGAAGGGACCAGCGGGGCTCTACCCAGCAGTGCGCGTTGGCGCCAAACGAAGAACAGGCTAATCAGGGGAATGAACATTGCGTGGGAATACAGCGACTCCGGCGCGGTCGCCCCGAAATAAATATCCACAAAGGAATGCCAGTACGCCGCAACGACGAGCACGATTACCGCGGCCATCGATGCACCCCAAACCGCTCGGCTCCGGCGAAACGAATCGCCCAGAGAGGGACGTTCCCCGGAACCCGAGGAACCAACTGAAAGACTTCCGTTCATCAATTTACTCCTCCCGCAGCGACCAATGCTTCGAGCTTCTTGAAGCGCTCGGCAAGCATTACGTCGTCCTCGGGAATTAGCTTCTTCGCGGCTTTAAGGTGCTCACGCGCTCCCGACAGGTCCTTTTTCACCAGGTAAGCCTCGGTCAGCGTGATCTCATCTTCGGCCGTCGCCGGTCCCGCAACTTCGATAAGCTCCGTGAGCTCATCGATAGCCTCGTCGGCGCGCGCCATCTGGGTCAGCAGGAAGGCTCGAAATCGATTGAAGGTGGGCTGCGTCTCGATTGCGATGGCCTTGTCCACCCACGAGAGCGCCTCCTCGCGGCGACCGGGGCCCGCCGCGAGCAGTGTGGCGAGGCGGAACATGACATCCGGATCGCGATCATGGGTACGCAGGTAACGTTCGCACATCGAGATGGCGATGGGTGGATTGCTCCGAGCCTGAACTTCAATCTGGCCTTTAAGCGCGGGTTTATACTCGGCAATGATGAGCTGAGCGCGGGTGAAGGCCGTCGACGCCGCGTCGAGATTCGCGCCCTCACCCTGTGCGAGGATGACTTGGCCCAAGAAGACCCAGGGCTCCGCCCGATCAGGATTCTCTTTCAGGTAGGCCTGCACCTTGGCAATGGCCTCACCGAAATTCTTCTGGTTGACGAGCGACGTAACCTCGGAGGTCAATTCGGAATAGGTGGCGCTGGCGCTCGGCGCGCCTCCATTTGCGGCAGCCGGTTCAGGGGCTTCACTGCCGGGTCGATTCAAGAATTTGCGAAGCTCTTCTACTTGCGCCTCGTGGCCCGGACGGTTCCGACCGCTTTCCTTGAAACGGGCAAACATTTCGTCAGCGCGTGGGCGAAATCCCATCTGCTCGTACATACGAACGAGAATCCGCATTGCGCGCGCGTCGCTCCGGTCATAGGAAAGTATCTGTTCGTAGGTTCTCCGGGCCTCTTCGCGCTGGTCTCCTTCCAACTGGGCCCCTTCTAACTGGGCATCCGCCAGAAGGTGCATGACCTGGGTATTGCCAGGGCTGCGCTCCAGAATCGAATTGCACAGGCTTTCTACCCTGGCCTGGTCGCCCTGCATCGACGCGATTTCCGCCTGGATCTGCAGACCCTGAAGGTAAACGGGCGACTCCGCGGAGATTTCGGTCACGAGATTGCCGGCCCCTTGAACGTCGGGTAGCGGCCCCTTCAGCATCAGTCGCGCCTCTACGATTTTCAGGCCGTCGTTCTGGGGTTCGGACTGGCGAACCTTGGCGAGCAGGCCATCCACTTCTTCCCGGGGGATCTCATTGGAGTTCACCACCAGTCCTTCCGCGAGCGCGAGGCGCATGCGGTTGAGCGAAGGGGCAAGTGCAGGATCCTGACCCCGCGCCGCCTCCGCCTCCGCCACCCGCTCGCGGGCCGCATCAAGCTGCCCATATTGAAGGGCCAGTGACAGCCGAAACAGGAGTCCATCCTCATTTTCAGAGTCGGGGCTCCCCTCCCCCCCATACAGCTTCACCAACTCGTCGCCTTCGGGGAAGTATCCCTGCCGGGCAAAAAAAGCCCCCCAGGTTCTCGCCTCCGCACTGGGACTCTTTTCGAGGTAGCTTTTCGCCGAGGCCATCGCCCCCGCCTTGTCACCCTTGACGAGAAGAATGCTTGTTCGGATAAGCGAGAAGCTCGACGGGTCAACGCCGGCATCGGCCGCGTCCTGCAATACCTTCTCCGCTTCGGGAATTTCACCACGCTCCAGCCGGAAGCCGGCGAGAGCGCTGTAGCCGCGGGGATCGCGCGGGGCGATGGCGATTACTTTCTCGATGAGGCGCAGCGCGGTCGACTGCTCCGCCTCCTGGCGATGCTGCAGGAGATCCTCGATGGTGAAGATCAATTCGTTCACGTCCGACTTGGTCTCGGCCAGCAGGCGGTTGCTCCTCGCCTGCAATTCGGAGATCGAGGGCGCCGTGCCGAAATTTCGGGCCCACAGACGCCGTGCCTGCTGGTCCGTGGGGTTGCTGCTGAGGAACTGCTCGAGCGGCGCACGCGCCTTGGACTTTTCGCCCAGTTCCAATTCGCAGATCGCGAGGAAATAGTTTGCGCGGTGGAGGTTGGGATTCATTTCGGCGGCGATGGCGAACTTGTCGCGCGCCGCCTGCAGGTTCCTTTGCTCCAGAAGGATTCGTCCGCTAAGGTACTGGTCGACCGATTGCTGGTCCGGGTAGGCTTGGATGTACATCTTACGCGCCTCATCCGCACCGTCGGCATCCCCGGCTTCGAGGCGCATCTCCGTCAGGAACATGATGAATCCCGGCGTGTCTATACGGCGGACCGGATCCATGCGCTGGACGTAGTCCATCGCGACATCGCGCTTGCCCGAACGCTCCAGCGCCAGAACATAGTTGAGCTGCAGATCGAGGTTGTCCGGCGTTGCCGCGAGGGCCTTCTCCGCCAGGGTAAGGGCTTCCGCGAACTGCTCGCGGGCCAGGTTGATGCGGATGGAAGCGACCACAAAATCGGTCTGCGCGTGCAAGTCCGCGGGCACCGAGGCGAGCTGGGCCTGGGCCTCTTCAATTTTATCCTGGTCGAGAAGATAGGCCGCATAGTGGACGCGGAGCATACTGTCGTCGGGAAACTTTTTAAGCAGGGGTGGAAAAACGTCATCGGCCGCGTTGAGGTCGCGCAGCGCCACGTGGACGCGGGCCTTCCGGAGGGGTGTGTCGCGCAGGTCGTGGCCTATCTCGATATAAGCGTGGAGCTCCGTAATGGCCTGGTCGAGCCTGCCCTGCTCCTGAACGGCGACCACACGATCATATTCGAGGGCCGCAAGATCGTCACCCCCGTAGAGATTGATGGCGCTTTCGAGTTCGCTCCAGAATCGGTACTTTCGGTAGAAGTCGAAAAGCTGTGTCCTCCGCGTCGGGTTCTCCGGCTCCAACTGAATCAGGCGGGTCATGATTCGGCCCGCGTCGGCCAGAACGCGCCGGCGATCGGAAATCACCCCTTCGCAAACGCCAATGTATTCGTCGAGCACCGCGATATCGTTGCCATTCTTGTACAGGTATTCCTTGTAGGGGCGGCGGGCAAGCTCAGGCGTACCCTCGCTCACTAACTGGCGCGCTTTGGCCAGGCTCTGTGTGGCCCGGTACCTGGGCACAAGGATGAACGCCGCAACCCCCGCTGCGAATACGAGCACCAGCGCCAGGGTGGATGCTATGAGAATAATCCAGACTTTGCGTGACATGATATCCCCTGATTCCGGTTACACAATTTCGATCTGCCTTGTCAATCGCCAGACCCACCGCGCTTTGCGGGTCCCGGAAGAACAGCTACCTACGCCTTTCCGCCCGTGACACGGGGCCCACAACGACAAAGAGATGTAATCGCGCGCCGCGCCCCGGCGTGTATCCTCTCGGGATTTGGGGAGCGCGCACAATCTCTAGTCCTTTCGCTTTTCGAGCGGAAGAAGAACGACTTCCGCGTCAAGCGGCTCGGGAATATCCTCGTCGAGAATATTGATCTCCGGCATGGTCATGGGTCGCACCTTCGGTGGCGCGGCCTGATTGGCGTAGGCGTAAAAAAGTTTCTGGTTCTTCTTCAGATAGCCGCCGCGCAGGCTGCGGATACCGTTGAGCACGACACCGATGGTGTTTGCACGGAGCAATTCCAGCTCACGCAAGCCGCGGCTGACCATACCCAGGGAAGACTGGCCGACGCCGACGACAAAGAGCACGCCGTCAATAGCGGGCGCGATCAACTTGGCGTCCGACATAAACAGCAGGGGCGGCGTGTCGATGATGATATGATCGAAGTGCTCATCGGCCCATTCCATGAAGTCCATCATTTCGCGCGACGCAAGACGACCCGCCAGGGCCTTGGGATTGAGGCCGGGCCCGATAATACCGAGGTTTTCGAACTGGGTCCGGCGGATCAATTCCTCCCGGGCATCCATGTTTTCCAGCAGCTCCGCGAGGCCGAGCCCCGGAACGAGGCCGAATGTACTTTCAATTCCCGGCCGCTGGGAACTCAGGTCAATGAGGAGCACGCGCCGATTGGCGCTTTCCAGCGCCACCGCCAGATTGCTGGCCACGGAGGTCTTGCCTTCGCCCCAGCTCGCACTCACGACCATCAGGGAGCTGATCTCGGCGGCATTGTCCTCGGGAAACAGGATACGGGCCAGGATCCGGCGGTATTCGTCCGCGACAATGGAATTCGGGTGCTGCGCCATCAGGAGGGCCGTGTCCGCATCTTCCAACGTAATATCTTCGCTGAAATGGGGAATGGACGCGACAATCGGTAGACTCGAAATGCGGCTGATATCGTGGGCCGTGCGCACCTGACCGTCCGTCAGCTCGCGTAGCACGCCAAAGGCAAGTCCGATACCAAAGGCCAGGACTATACCCATGAACGCCATCAGCAGCTTCTTCGCCACACCTGCCACGAGCGGCGCGTAGGGCTCGGTGTTCACCTCGACCCGTGGCCCCGCCGCCCTCTCGTCGAGCTGCAGGTTCCGCTTCGTATTGTTCCAGTTTTCAATCGACACGCGGGCGGCGTCGGCCTCCTCTTTCAGCTTTTCCAAGCGCGCCCGGTCTGCGGAGGTTTTCGTTGCTTTTTCGACCTCGGTAGTGACAAAGGTGTTGTAACGCTCCGTATTGCTGGTCAGATTCAACTGCGCGTCGGATACGCCGCGCTTCGCGGCGTCCAACTGCTGCAAGAGGTCCCCATGAAGGGATTGAAGCGCACTGGAGCGGGCGATCTCCTCCTGTTTAGCGATGCTCTTGCGCAAAGATTCGAGGGTGCGCATCTGCGACTTGAGCTCCGGGTGATTGTCCTTGTGGGTTTCGCGCAACCCGTCGACGACGCCTTCCTGGCGAACGAGATCGCCCTGGATGGTGCTCACGCGTGGATCGGAGCCGACGAGGTTCTCCACACCGTAGTCGAAAATGGGGGCGGAGGGGTTGCTCTTGTTGGAGCCTTGGAGCGCTTCGAGTCGGGCGATTTGGTCCTCTGTGTCCGCCACAACCTTTTCCGCCTGCTTGAGCTGGGTCTCCGCGTCAAGCATGCTCGCGCGATACTGCTCGGCTTCAACGGAGTCCTGGGGATGAACCGTGCCGGTGGTCGCGCCCAGCGCCCCTTCCATATCCTCTATGGTCTGACGCTTTCCTTCCAGTTCCTTTTCAAGGCTCACCATCTCCCTGTTGAGGCTATCGATACGCTGACTACCCTCCTTGCTGGCTTGCTTCATCGCCTCGCTTCGATAGACTTCCGTGAGTACTTTCAAGACTTCCAAGGCTTCTTCGCGCGTCCGCATGGCGCAGACCACGTTCACGAGTTCGCTTCGCGTCACGGGCCGCGCCGTTATGCGGCTCTTGAGAAAGGTCAGTTTGTCCCGCGCCTGCAGGACACTGGGCAGGTTCTGGATGCTGGAGCGCTCCAGAACCTGCATGAGGACGGGGTCACCCATCAATGTGGCGATCTGGGTGTTCACGAACTTTTCATATTCAGACGCACTGCCGGCCGCATTGTTGAGGTCGGCAAAGGACGTGTTCAGGGAGCGGAACTGAATCTGGGTCACGGCCGTAAATTCGACCGGGGTCAGCACCCAACCCGCCAGCGCGAAAGGCACGGCGAGGACACTGGAGATCAACAGGACGACCGGCATTCGAAGGCTGAAGAACCGCTTGACATCAAAGTGAAGGCCGGGCGTTCGGGTGCCCGGTTTTTCACTCGGGGTATCATCAACAACGGTCGAAAAATCTCTGGACATGCATGTACCTCTTGTCTAAATCAGGCTATTTCGTGCCACCGACGCCGTCCGCCACTGTTCCGATGGTTCGAATTGCTTCGAGCAGTTGGAGATTGGTCTGGAGCTGGCCGGAGTTGTCGGAATTGTAGAGCAGGTCGATGCGCTCGTCGGTGTAGAACACGTCGTAGGCCTGGGTGTAGAGGCCCATCGCCTGGCTCGTAATACTCATGATGGGCGACGCGAGGGCCGTGGTGCGGCTTATGAATTCGCCCAGAGTAACGAGACGCTTCCTGGGAACATAGACGATGTCGCCCGGCATCATGAGAAAATCGCCGCCCTGTTTCAAGATGATCTTGACGTCGATCAACTTGACTTCCGTCTGACCTCCCTCGATTTCACGCATGAGTACGACATTGCTGAGCCGACCCTGCGATTCATTGAATCCATTTGCGGCGGCCATCACCTGAAGGAAGGTCATTCCTTCGGTAAGGGGCTGAATGCCGGGACGCCCAACTGAGCCGAGAATGTAGACGAGGTTCAGGCCCTCAGGGATAAAGATAGTGTCTCCCGGAAACACGGGGGTCTGTGTAGCATGGGCGCCGGCGCTATCCATGTTGCGCAGATCATATGCGGTCGCCGTACGTTCTTCACCCGTGCCCCGGAGAATGACGGCCTTTACCAATTGGCCCTGACCGCCCACAAAACTGTCGCCGCCCCGCTGGTTCACCCGCAGACCACCCGCCGCCACGATGGCGTCGAGGAGCGTAATCGGTTTGAGGTAGGGAAATTCGGCAGGGCGGGACACGTCGCCTGTGACCGTATAGGCCTTGCTCGTGGCCTCGGTGACCTGAAGGCTCACTTCCGCCTCGAAATACAGCGACTGATAGGCTTCGCGTACTTTCGCGGTTGCCTCATCGCGCGTAAGGCCGCCGAGCTTCAGGTCCGATATCCAGGGAAGGGACACATAGCCGTCGTGACGCACGATGACGCTCGTGTTGAGCGTCTCGTCGTCAAAGGAACGGAACTCGAGCACGTCCGTGGGCCCGATGCGATATTGGGCCATGATCTCTTCTTCCGTGGGCAGCGCGGGAGGGGCCTGACCCGTGGCGGCACCATCCAGCACGACGCCCTCGGGCGCGTTGTCCGGCATGATGGCGTCGGTCTGCACCCGGACCGCCTCTTGGACCGGGCCGCCCTGGGGGACGGCAACCGCTTCGACGACAATCTCTTCCGCGGGCGGCGCCGCACTGGCGGGCTGCGCTTCCGCGGGTGGCGTGGCGGGAGGCAGCGATGTTTCCGTCACCTCCCCCGCGGGTGCCGCCGCTTCGCTGGCGAGTCCGGCTTCCGGAGCCGCGTCGGGATCATGAGCGCATCCGCCGAGGATAAAAAGACCAAGGGCGGGTACCAAGAGCATATTGCAGAGGTGATTTCTCATTCCGATTCTTTCCCAGCTCGTTCTAGTCAGCTTTTCCGATACCGTACGCTTCAATACGGCGAAGGAGCGAGCTGTAGCTCGTTCTCAGTAGCTTGGCCGCTTTGCGACGGTTCCACAAGGTGTAGTTCAACGTTTCCTCGATGAGGGCGCGCTCCGCCGCTTCGGCGGCTTTTCGCGCGGCCTCTTTCAAGGGCATGAAAGTACGTTCTTCACGCGATTCGAGGAAAATCGGCTTCGCGGCCTGTTGTGGCGCGAACATGGGCCGTTGTCCCGTCGCATTCTCCTCCGCCAATAATAGATCCACGGAGCCCGTGGTTACATATTTTTTTATCCGGCCGGAAAGTTCCCGTACGTTGCCCGGATAATCCAACTGGGTGAGGGCATGAATCAGATCGGGAGTAAGGGGCACATACTCCTTCTTCATCATCTTGCACATATTATAATTAAAATGCTCTGCCAGTAAAGAGATATCTTCCCGGCGTTCCCGAAGGGGTGGAACCTCGATCACCACCTCCCGCAATCGGAAGGAGATGTCCTCGCGAAGCCGACCCAGCGCAACCGCCTCGTCTAAGTCCAAGTTGGTGGCGGCTACGACCCGCGTATCGCTGTGGACCGGCACGGTTCCGCCGATGCGTACGATGGGCTCGCCATCGAGCACTTGGAGCAATTTAACTTGCACTTGGGGTGCAGTTTCGCAGATTTCGTCAAGAAATAACGTGCCCTCGTGAGCCATCTCGAATCGGCCTGGTTTGGAGGTATCCGCACCGGTGAAGGCGCCCCGCTCGTAGCCAAACAACTCGCTCTCCAGGATATCCTCGGGAATGCTGGGGCAGTTTACTTTAATGAAGGCTTTGCCGTAGCGTGGAGAAAGGCGGTGCAGTTGGTTGGCGACGATGTCCTTGCCCGTTCCGGTTTCGCCCCGAATCAAGACGGAGAGATCCACCTGGGCGAGACGCCGTACCAGATCATTTACTTCCAGGATCCGCGGGTCCCGACCGAGTAATTGCTCGTGAAGCGGAGATGCTACGGCTTCATGTTGCCAGACTTCTGCTTTGAATTGCGTTGTCACGACCGCGTCCTTTCCTACCCTGCGCCACGCCCCGGGCGCGCGCTCGATACCTGTGTGGCTGGAGGCTTACGAGCATCAATTATGCCAAACTGTCTCGCGAAGACAAGAGTGCCGGATTTTTGCCATTTAGCTACCAGATATGGTAGACCAATGCGGCACCCGCAGACGTTCGAGGCCACAGCATCGCCCTTGATTGCTTAAAGTATACCATAAGACGCGATAAATGTATTCAAGTTTGACAATGGTTGGGTAGGTTTCGTAATACTTTCCCGCTTCACTGATAGATACCACTGAGATGTGATAAAGAAGTGGGGCCAGAATTAGGAGCCAGGGATCGAAAGTGACCCAGATTAGGTCATGAGAGAATATTTAATCCGGAACCGTGGCAATTAAGTCATTTATTTATTGAATTTTACACAATACATATTAGCCGGTCGATACAAGGTTGTCAACTTTGACGCACTAATCGACATTTTCTGATCACGAATTTGGATAGCGCCAGCGTTCAGTCTTTTGCATCAAATCCCTAAGTTATTCTTTTACTATCGCTTACACCGTGAACTGCTTAAAAATCGCGAAAAATGCGCAGCGGCATGAATATTGCTTAACCAACGGAGAGCAATACTGTACCCGTTCAGCCTATTTTGGGAGGCCAGCGTGAAGACGGACTTCACTATATTACGTCAACTGCTGCAGTACGAGTTGTACAGCGCGCAGCGGCACAGACGTTTCGTTTCCATGGTCATGGTCACGACGGAGGAGGGTATATCCGGGCTGAGAAGTTTCCTGGGTGCCCACATCCGTGACAGTGATGTGATTGCGGATTTCGACAGTTCCATTGCCGTGCTGATGGGGGAAACCGACATCAACAGCGCGATGATTGCAGTGAATCGATACAAGGGCTTCTTTGAGAGCCAATTGGACTTGCGTTTTTCCGTGGTCACCTACCCCAGTGATGGGGGCAAGGCGGAGAATCTGATCAAGATGGCGTATCGCCGCTTGAGCAAGGCCAAACAGGGTGAGACCGGAACCGTCGTTACCTCGGGTTGACGCCTTCGGGCCTCACGCACGATAATGGCGTTTTTCCACCAAGGTTATCACCGGGGAGAGGCGTGTATCCGCCCCAGGGAATGACCGCCAACCTGATCTTCCACGAGGAGACCACTCTTGGACACGGCCCACACACCCACAGCACCCGAGCCCCCCTCTTCCCCCCTTCCCCGTTGGGTACCCCCTCTTTTTTTTATTGGCTTTCTGCTGGCGCTCCTTGTCGCCCTCGAAGTCGGCGCCCGAATCGTGGTCTCCAGCGGGGACGATCCCGTCCTGAAACGCGTCGTGGAGGACTATGGGCGCCTCGCCTCGGACGGTGCCGACTGGATCCGCTTTGTTCCGGATCCCGAGCTCAGCTACCGCCTGCGGCCCGATTTCTCGCTGACCGCCCCGCGCGGCGGCGTGACCCACCACAATCAACAGGGTTTCCGGGACTCGGAAGATTTTCCGCCCAAATCGGATGGGGTGCTGCGCATCGCATGCTTCGGCGCGTCGACTACCTATGGCGTCAGTGTGGAAGACAATAAGGATACCTATCCTGCGCAGTTGGAGGTGCAACTCAACGGCCCGTTGAAGCCTGCGGGCTGGGAGCGGGTGGAGGTATTCAACCTCGGGGTGGGCGGCTACACCTCCCGGGAGATTCTGGGTACGTTGAAACGTACGCTGCCGGAACTCGATCCCGATGTGGTGCTCATACAGAATGCCATCAATGATGTAATCCCCCGTTTCTATCCTGATTATCAGAAGGACTACAGTCACTTTCGCACGAACTTCGCCCCGTTGGAAGTGAACCTCTGGCGCAAGATCGCCTACCGCTCGCAGGCCTGGCTGGCCTTCGCCTATGGGCTCGATTGGATACGCCCCCTCTCCCTCCAGAGCCAGACGCAGAAACCCATGCCGCCGGTGGATGAAGCCTTGGCGAATCTGGCGCTTAACGCCCCGACCGGCTATGAGGCGAATCTGAGCGATATGGTGGCCACGGCCCAGGCGGCGGGGTGTCAGGTGTGGCTGCTGACCCAGGCCTACCTGGACGTGCCGGCCTTCGCCGGCCCGAATGAGGACTCGCGCCGTCTGGAAGGGGGCTACCGCCGGGGCCTGGCGGAGCATACGCAGATCGTGATCGCGCTCGCGCAAAAGACCGGGGCGGGCCTGATCGAACTGCACAAGACTACCCCACGGGATCAGTTCTACTTTGCCGATCCCATCCATATGAACGCGGCGGGCAACGAAGTGAAGGGGAAGCTGGTGGCGGAAGCTATCGCGGGGAAGTTGCCAACGCCAGGAGAATAACGAAACAATTCGAACAGGGAAAGACGCGTACCGCGCGTTTCTTCAGGGGTACAGCCACCGTCTGGACCCAGCGACACGGTGCCTCACGTATCGTCACGTGCCAGACGGATGCAGTCCCCTACAGCCCCCACTGCTTGCGAAGTTTCGTGAGGGAGATCTGGGTCTGCTCCGCCTGCTCCATGGATTTAACGAAGGGCGCGGCGGTGAGGGCGATGGCGGAGAGCAACTCGAGATCCATGGAATCGTAGAGGGTGCCGGGCATGCTCTGAAGGACGACAATGCCCACCCGCTTATCCGGGGTGACCAAGGGCGCGGCCGCCTGGGCCTGGACCACACCGTCTTTCTCTCGAGGCCAGAGTAGTCCACTCCGCCGGAAGAAAGCCGCCTCCACGATCTTGCGGGGCGCGTCTTCCGGCGCGTCCACAATCTCGCCCTGGGCGTTGAAAAAGGTCAGGGTGCTGCGCTCTTCGATGTAGCGGGCGATCCAGCAGATTTCGGGCTTGAAGGTTTCCGTGAGCGTCTCATGGAGGATCATGGCGAGCTCTTGAATCGTCTGGGTCTCGCTCAGGAGCCGCGCGAGTCGAAAGAGCGTGCTTAAGCCCTCGACCCCGCGGGGACCAAGGGCAATCACCTCCGGCAACCGGCTTTCGTCCACGAAGATGTTGCGATCCACCGCCAGGGAGCGGCGGGAGGATTCGGGCACGGGTGCGGGCGCTGCGGGCGCCTCTTCGTTCGACTCCTCCACCACAAAGTGGGCGGTGCCCACGATGATGTGATTGCCGGGATGGAGTTCAGCCGTCTTCACGGGCTGGCCATCGACCAGGGTGAGGTTGCTGCTGCCCAGATCGCGCAGATATATGCCGTCATTCTGAGCATAGACCTCGCAGTGGCGGCGGGATACGGTGGGGTCTCCGACGGTCACGTCGCACTGGGCGCTGCGCCCAATGAACAACGATGCGGCGCTGATGGGCCAGCACTCGCCGTCCGTCTCCCCCTTCGTCCGCCGCAGTATGAACATGGCCACTACCTTGTTTCCGTCCATCTGTTTGGATTACGGTCCGGCGTTGCGCTCCCAACGCTTCGTCCGCCCGTCATTGTACCATGTTATGCGGCACTGCCCGTCGCGATCAACAGCTTGCCGCCACGGTACGGCTTGAAGCCCAGGAAAATCGTTATCTCCCCGTCGGGCGCCTCGATGTAGACGGGACGGACATCAATGATGCCGTCGTGGTTGGAAACGGTCATACGGCTCCAGTTCACCGAAGCCCGAGCCAGTTCACCCGTCTCCTTGAAGGCCTGAAGGGCCACGCGGAGCTTGGTCTTCCCGTTGCCTTCTTCGTCCTGGAAGTCATCGGCGATGACCGTCATAAACTGGTCCACGTCGTTGTTCTTGAAGGCTTCGTTCATGGTCACAAGGACCGCCTCGATCTGCTCCGCATCGGTCATGCCCTCCACGGCAAGCCCCGCGCCCGCTTCGGGCGCCCAGAATCCGAGGAAGTTGCGCATGACATATAGGGTTCCGGCGACGAGCAGCACGGTGGCTATCGTGCCCAGGACCTTGAGCACTTTCCGGATAGGGAAGGGCACGTGGGTAGCGTGGACGAGCAGCTCCGGCGGCAACTCGGCAGGTTTGCCTTCGGCGATCTGGCGCTCGGCCCCCTGCAACACGTCCATCCCCTTGCGCAGCGCCGTCCAGGCGGCCTGCCAGTGCTTCTGCACCGTGCCGCACGATGCGGCCGATGATTCCGACAGGGACGCAAGGCTGCTGCCCAGGGCGAGGGTCCGGTTGATTTCCGCACTCAGACCGAAGCCGCCCTTGCGCCAGTAGGACAGAACGGGATAGTCGCAGGACAGCTTGCTCCGGAGCGCCATGTACTCCAGCTCCAGACTTTCCCGATCCGCACCGGACGCGTGGTAGGCGTCGAGAAGGCCGTGAACCCGCTCCCAGTCTTCAGACAGGGCGGTACACTGCGCCTTGTACGACGCGATCACTTCGGGTGCTATACCTTGCTGCTGTTTTGCCAAAATTGCCTCTCCCGTGGCTGCTACCGGAGGATACGATAGAGGGAAATGGAGAATATTGCAAGGTGCTTGCCCCCATAAAGCAATCACCGCGAACAGCTTAGCGCAGCCGCTAGAAGCAACCAAAGCATTTCCGACAGTTCTACACAGATCCGCGCAGATTTATCGAAATGCTCCTTCTATCACCTGTACGCCATATCTGGCTGCTCTGGTTTTTCTGTGATGATCTGTGTAGATTTTCTCTCCAGGAAATGTTGGTATAGAATTTACACAAATAGAAATCACTCCGATGAAGTCAGGATCATCATGAGAACCATCACGCTGAGCATTGACGAACACCTTATGGAGGCTGCGGAACAACGGGCGCGCCTGGAACATACGACGCTTGAGATTCTGCTGAGTAATTGGCTCGCGGAATATGCCGGGCAAGAAGAACGAGTCAGACGCTTCGATGATGCGATTAACTCGGTTCGCGGCAAAGTTAGCGTCGGACGTAAGTTGACGCGGGATGAAATGAATGAGCGCTGAGCGTGTACCCGACTCCGAAAAGCGCGAGGCGTTAAAGGCGCTATCGACCAGCGATCTGATAGCCGAGGCCGAGCTCAATTTGGCAAGCGAGGATCTCTGGGACTACGTCGTCGCCCTGCACTTTCGTCCGGAGGAGGCCGTATTTCAGGCCGCGCGCGCGTGGTGTCTTTCAAGTGATGCAGCACTCCGTTCCCTGGGCGCAGATGTTCTTGCCCAGCTCGGCGTCTGGGAGCGTCCATTTCGCGAACAATCCCTCCCCATTCTCTGGCCCTTGCTGGATGACCCTTCGGTTGATGTGCTGTGTTCGACCCTCCATGCATTGCACTACCTGGATATCGCCGGTGCCGAACCAAGGCTCCTGCCCCTGCTCGGGCACGAGTCAGCGGATGTGCGATATGGCCTCGCAGTTGCCCTCCTCACGATTGAGTCTGACCTCGCCGTCAACATGCTGATCCACCTGAGTGAAGACTCCGACACGGATGTACGGAACTGGGCGACCTTTGGACTCGGCTCCCAAATCGACATGGACAGCGAGGAGATCCGTGACGCCCTGCTCCGTCGCGTGGCCGATCTCGACAACGAAACGCGTGGGGAGGCTTTTGTTGGCCTGGCGCGACGACGGGATAAGCGTGTAGTAGTGCCACTCTTGGTCGAGCTGAGCTCAGATTGCGTCGGTACCCTGGCGGTGGAAGCTGCAAAGGAAATTGCCGATCCAAGACTGCTGGATGTATTGAACGAACTGACGGACTGGTGGGATGTTAACGAGTGTCTCCTGCGCGAGGCTATCGCCGCGTGCGAGGGCCCAGGGACCGACGCAAACGGCACTAATTTGGGGACAGGATCCACGCAATTCGAAGGTCAATCTGGGGTGCCACCCTCTAGCGGAATCGCGTAGCGATGGAGTTTGTGGGTGTTGCGACTTGACCCTGCAGCACGATTCTCGTTGAAAACTCGGAGTACTCTCACCCACAAGCTCCCCCGCTGCGCTCCTCTGCTTGAGGGTGGCACCCGGCATCGCCCGTGATACCCCCAGCCTCTGCGCTAATGGCACACGTGTCTACCTCTTGATCGCCCTCCAACGATTCGCCACAATAACAGGCTCAGGCGAAAATGCTGGCCGCGCCAGCCTACCGGGAGATTCCTCGTGTCCATGAAATCCGTTTTGCTTGCCGCCGCCGCGGGCCTGGCCCTGGGTGCCGCCGCGCAGGAATCCGCCGATATTCAGTTCAAGACCGCCGAAGGCTTTCAACTGGAGACCGTGCTGCGCGAGCCGGAAGTGCGCCAGCCTCTGTGCATGAACTTCGACGAGCGCGGCCGCCTCTGGATTACCCAGTATCTCCAGTTCCCCTTTCCCGAGGGCCTGAAGGTGATCGGCCACGACGAGTACTGGCGCATCCAATACGAGAACTTCCCGCCTGTCGCGCCGCCGAATCATATGAAGGGGAAGGACAAGGTCACCATCCACGAAGATACGAACGGCGACGGCAGCTTCGAAACGGTGAAGGAATTTGTGTCGGGACTAAGCGTCACCACTTCGGCCTTGCCGGGGCGCGGCGGCGTGTGGATACTAAACCCGCCCTACTTGCTTTTCTACGCCGACGCGAATCGCGACGACGTACCGGATGGCGATCCCGTGGTACACCTGGCGGGCTTCGGCCTGGAAGATCTCCACGCGGTGGCCAATGGCCTCACCTGGGGTGCCGATGGCTGGATCTACGGCTACCAGGGCTCGACGTCGACCGCCACGATCACGCAGCCGGGAATCGACAAGCCCCCAGTCCATTTCAAGGGTCAGAATCTCTGGCGTTACAACCCGGCCGACAAGCGCTTCGAGATCTTCGCCGAAGGCGGCCACAACAACTTCGGTATTGCGCTGGATGCCCAGGGCCGCATGTTCACCGGCGGCAACGGCGGTGTTATCGGGTACCACCAGGTGCAGGGTGGCTACTACTGGAAGGGCTGGGCGAAGCACGGCGAGTTGACGAACCCCTACGCCTATGGCTGGTTTGAGAATATGGAGGATAACAGCTCCAAAGCCAAGTTGTCCCAGGGCATGGTCTCTTACCTAGCGCCCAATTTTCCGCCGCAGTATCAGAACGCGCTCTTCACCGCGCGGGCGCTCGTCCATTTTGTGAGTGCCGCCGAGTTAAAGCCCATGGGCTCCACGTACTCCGCTCACGAAACAACAAAACTCTTCGAGACCGACGACGCCCACTTTCAGCCGGTCGCCATGGCCCAGGGGCCCGATGGCGCCCTGTATGTGGCCGACTGGCACGACTCCAACATCACGTGGAGCGTGTCGGCGGAGACGGATCGCATCATGCGAGAGACGGGCCGCATTTATCGCGTGAGCTATGGGGCGAACACGCCCTATGCGCCTTTCGACCTTGGTGCGGCGACGACCGCCGACCTCGTCCCGCATTTGGACCATCCGAACAAGTGGTATCGCGAGACGGCCCTGCGTGTGCTCTATGATCGCAGGGATGCCAGCGCCGTGCCCCCCATTGAAGCGGAGTTCTGGGAACCGAATGTGGCAGAGGAGCGCTCGCTGCGCCTGCTCTGGGCCATCAACGCCTGCGGCGGCTTCACGCCGGACTTCGCCGTGCGCGCGCTGGATCACCCGAATCCGCTGGTGCGCGAATGGACCGTGCGCCTGCTGGGGAACGATGGCACGGCCAGTGAACTGATCGGCCGCAAGCTGGCGGCGATGGGCGAGGTGGAGACCGAGCCCCATCTGCGCAGCCAGCTCGCCAGCACAGCAAAGCGCCTCGCGCCGGAATACGGTCTGCCCGTGGTGCTAGCCATGCTGCGATCCGGCAAGGATGTGCAGGATCTTCACATACCCTTGCTTTTGTGGTGGGCGGTGGAAGGCCAGCTCCGTCAGGATCGCGCGGCCGTGCTGACGTGGGTTAAGGAAGCGGGCGATGCGGGCAGCGCGATCTTTGACAACACGATCGTTCCACGACTGGGGCAGCGCTTCACACAGGATCGGAAGGACGAGGATTTCAATGCGGGCGCCGAGGTGCTGGCA
>JBIJDL010000471.1:0-5103 GCA_044344195.1 Candidatus Hydrogenedentales bacterium | reverse complement strand
CCCGCGTCGGGCCGGTGGAGGTGGAGCACCTGAGGATTGAGCTTCTTCAGGATGTCGGCGAGGCGCATGACGCTGCCCGGAGGAACGGCGGTGTCCTGCCCGCTCGTAGTCAAGGCGACGGGCATGGTGAACTGGAGGGGCCAGTATTCGGCGCTTCGTTTAAAGTATTCCTCGGGCACTTCCTGTTTGGCACCGCCGAAGGATTCGCCGATGGCGTCCTGAAAGTTCTCATACTCCAGATGGTTCGCGGTACCATTGAGGGCCACGACGCCATCCACGAGGCGGGGGTGCAGGGCGGTAAAGGTCAGGGCGGACGTGGCCCCCATGGAGCCGCCGCAGACGATGACCCGCTTGCTGCCGTATTTGGACTTGAGCTTCTTGATGAGCTGGACCAGATCGGCCTCGGCGGCGGGTCCCATCCAGGAGGTCTTGGCGCGATAGTCCGGGGAGACGAAGATCAGGCCGTGGGCGGCGGCGGCATCCCGCGCGCCTTTGCACTCGCCCCGTTCGTTGGTTGCGAACTGCCAGCGGTCCGAGCCGTGCCCATGGAGGGCGATCACGAGGTCGCGCGGTTGGCCTTCCTGATAATCGGTGGGCAGCAGGAGCACATAGTGCTGCTCGGAGCGGTCGAAGTTCGCTTTGAACGACACGTCGAGCGGCGGACGAAATCCAGGGGAGGATTCGGCGTGGACCTTCGAGAGCAGCGCCACAACAAGGAACAATACAAACTGGGCGGCAAGAAAGGAGCGAGGCATGATGGCTGGAATCCGATGGGAGGGAGATGACAGGGGCTTGAGAGTGTCACAGGGTTCAATGAATGAGCTGGTCTTGACGTCTGCCTTTCGGGGGCCTACGCCTTCAGCTCAATAAGTTCCGCCTTCAGGGAATCGTCCTCCAGGGTAAGTCGCCCGACAGAGATTGGGAGGGATAAACGCCGGGGCCCCGCGCTGCCGGGATTGAAGTAGAGTATCCCGTTTTTCTCCACGATGTCCGGCTTGTGTGAATGCCCATAAACCACCGCGTGAAATCCGGCGGCCGACGGATCGAGGGGTAGATTTTCCATGATGTGATAGACGTACAGGTGCTTTCCGTGCCAGGTGACCACGGCATCGTCCGGGAGGCGCTCGCCGAGGGCGCCAAAGTCCACGTTACCGCGAACGGCGTAGACGGGCGCAATGGCCTCCAATTGCTCCAGGACGATCGCGTCGCCCACATCGCCGGCGTGAATAATTAAATCCGCGCCCCGCAGGACCTCCAGTGCGCTGGGCCGCATGAGGCCGTGGGTGTCCGATATGACTCCGATGAAAGGCTGCATCGTCATACTCCCGTGTGATCGTTCAGCTTGAGGTCAGATGTATCTGGTACGGCGGCGATCATGACGTTGATTTCCCCGCTCGGCGCTTCGGCGGGCCGCTCTTGCCCTTCGGAGGGGTTGTGGCGGACCTGGTATCGCCCGCGCTCTCGGGGCTCAGCGCCTGGAGGATCATGATCTTCTGCCAGATCTTGCGGCTGAGCCCGTTGGTGAGGGCTTCCAGTTCGTTGATGGCGGAGACGACGGTGCCGTCGGGAAAGTGCTGAGCATGGATGGAGGCCAGCTTGCTGACGAGCGAGAGCATCTCGCTGCAATAGTCGAGGTAGCGGTTCAATTCGAAGGGGGACATGTCGCGCCGGGGCGAGGAGGGCGTGACGTTGTTCGAACGCCGAAGCTCCGTGGGGTCCTTGGTGAGCTGGTGCATGTCGATTACATGGGCAATGGCGCGGAGCTCGTTCAGCGACTGGAGCGTGCGCGCGCGCTTCACGCGTGATTCTATGCTGATGAGAAAGAAGATTGCCGCGCCAATCAGGAGAATGTCGTTGAAGCCGGCCTCCATCACCTGGATGAACTCCGCCATGGGGAAGGTGCCGATGGTCCAGTCGACGTTGGTAAAGCTGAGGCCCAGGATGGCGAGAATGACGACGATCAGGGCGGAGACCGAAGCCCGGAGCAGATAATTGGGTTTGGAAATCCACTGGACCTTGGACTCCGTTTCCAGTGCGATCATGTGAAGCTCTCGGGCCACTGACAAGAGGCTCGAAGTCGGGAACCGCTCCTCAATCCGGCGAATGAGGGTGGACAGGGTATCCTGCGTCTTGCCCAGATTCAGTGTACGGTAGCTCATCAATGCCCTGTCCTTGGCGCGACGGAATGCCCCCGCTTGCCTTGCCTGCCCACGGCGGCTGTAGTATTTTCGCTTGCCGCGATACAAGATCGATGCATGGATTCTAGTTCATATCCACCGCCAGGAGCCAGAAAACGCCGCCCTGCTCCTCCGGCACCATTGTGCCGTCTGGCGCTTGGACGGGTTCTTTGGCTGCGCGAATGGCGGAAAAGGACCACCAGCCCGCGTGGACCGGCACGAAGGCGAATACGCCGTTGGTGTCGGTCTTGAGTATCTGGGTTTTGAAGGCATTGGAGGGCAGATGTAAGGCCTGCTCCCGGTCATAGTACTCCACCTCAACCCGCGTGGCGGGGGCCGGTTTCCCGTCATGGAGGACGACGCCTCGGAACACGCTGCCCGCCCAGAAAGCGGTGGGCTGCTGGAGCGGCTCTATCTCGACGGGGAATCCGACCAATTGGTCCCAGCCTTCCCAGTTCTCCCAGCCCAATTCTGATTCCGTCTTGAGTCCTGCGCTGGTCGAGTTCAGGATGACCTTGGCGCAATGGGTGATCATCACGCCCTCTTTCTTGTCCCAGAAGGGAGCCGGACGCAAATAATAAACGTGGGCGGCGGGTTCGGTCATTGTATGGGTCACCGAGAACCACGGCACCTTGTCTTCGCCTTCCTTGTTCAGGAAGCGGAGTAGATTAATCCTCTGGGCATTCACGATGACCCCAAGCTCAGTCGGTGCGGCCATTGGAAGGAGAGGGCCATTGTCAGCGGCATGCATGAGAAAGCGTATCTCGAAGTGAGTGGTGGCTTTCATCGGTGCGGAGGGCGGCGCCGAAACCGGCACGAACACCTGCACGTGAGCCAATGCCGTTGCGCATCCCATGGCCAGCATTGCCGCGAGACTCATGGCGGTCCGGAGGGTGCTCATGGTGTTTCCTTATCGCGGCGGGCGGCACGCATCTTTTTGGGATGTGCTTGTTCCGCGGATTCCACCGGTTGGACGAGACAGCTTCGCAGCACGTTTCCGAAGTCTTCGTGCAATGCGAAGTTGTTCAGGGTCAGGCGGCGAATGATCTCGTGGATTGATTCCTCCGAATCGCGGTACAGGTTGGGTGTGCGGGTCCAGGGATAGGCGTACTGGTAGACGCCCCATATGGAGCCCTCGTTATCGTCATTCACATACTTCCACGTCCAGGGCGACCAGTGCCAGCCGTACTGGTTGAACAAAGTCAGGAAATGGCGCATACCCTCGATATCGTTTTTCGAGTCGCCCATCGTGCTGAACTCACCTATGTAGATGGGCACGTCGCAGCGCTCCTGCTCCATTCTCCCCAGGCGGAGTACTTCCCTGGCGCGCCTGGCGTGGTCTACCTCTCCTGTATTGGTGGTAAAGAGGGGATCGGCGCCAGAATAAAAGTGGAAGGAGTACATCACATCGTTCCATCCCAGATCGGAAGGTTTCGGGAAGAAGCCAGTCTTCGCCCATTCGGGGGATTCCAGCTTGTACCCGTCTTCCATAATGATAATCGTGTCCGGGTCTACCTCGCGGATGGCGTCATAGATCAGATCGTGGGCTGTGGTCCAGTCTTCCACGCCCCTGGCGCTGAAGGGTTCGTTCAGGATGTCGTAGGAGAAGACCGTGGGGTTGTCCTTGTAACGCGTGGCAATGTGCTTCCACAGTGCGGCCGTGCGCTTCTGAAATCCTTCATTCCGAAAGAACTCGCCCCGGCTCAGCTCGCCGGTGTGATCCCAGGGGCTTTGGCCGCCGGGCGCTCCATGGAAGTCGAGCATGACATACATGCCGTGCTTCTCCGCCCACAGTACGGCCTTGTCGAGGTAGGTGAAGCCGTAGTCGTGGTATTCGTAGGGCTTGTCATCCATCTCGAACCACCTGTACCAGAAGGGAATGCGCACGAAATTAAATCCCAAGGCTTTCGCCATCTGGAAGTCGGCCTCGGCGATCCAGGTGTCGTGGTAGTGGTTCCAGATTTCGCCGGCGGCAGGCTCGCCAAAGCGGGTTCGCAGCAGTTCGTCCATGTCCCGCGCCGCGAAGACACTGGGCTCTTTCTTCTGCAATTCGAGGTAGCGACTGAGGGCTTCGGGGGCGGCATGCTTTCTCAGCTCCGCGTGGAGCCGAGCGATGTACTCCTGAACGCGCTCCTCATCGTCGTTGAATTCGCCGATTGCGTCCATAGCGGTCTTCATGGCGCCGCCCATGCCGGCTTCTTCGGCCAGCCGCGGCAGGTGATCGTGCCATTCCATCTCGAGGCTGGGTATCCAGGTTTCCATCATGAGCCAGCCGCCGAAATTGGTGCCCCGCATCGACACCACCTTGCCGTGGCTATCGACGATATCCTTACCGTGTACGCCGAGGGGCTCCATGGCTGGCGCGGCTACCGCAAGCAGAACGATCATCAGGACGCTAAAGAAACAGGACATAGATTGCTCCATACGAGAACGGGCCAACGGCACGCAGTCGGGATCCTTCAAAGGGCCCCCGGAAAGTACCCTCGCTCATTATAGCAAGACGCACTCCGAGCTGTTCAATGGGTGCTTCTACCAGTGCTATCTTTGAAACTATCGTGGTCTCGCAGGTTGCCTGAATGGTAGTTCCACAGATGGGGAAAGCACTTCCACCTATTGTGATGACTGCCGAGGCCTTCTATACTAGGCACGGAACGATGTGTCTTGCCGGGATAAAAGGGAAAAATAATGGCGTACGTGAAGGAAATTCTTACGCGAATTGGGTTCGCGCTGGCGGTATTGGCACCGGGCCTGACTTTGGCACAGACCCCGCAAGTGGGCGCGGATGTGGATGCCGCAGTTCAGAGAGCATTGCGGATAGACAGGATCGAGTACCGTCCCGCCCGGTGGGAGTCGGCGGCGCTTCAGGAGGTAGAACAGGATACTCCCAATCGCGGCGGTCTGATTCATGTGTATGTTACGAACACAA
>JBIJDL010000470.1:0-5106 GCA_044344195.1 Candidatus Hydrogenedentales bacterium | reverse complement strand
CGCATCCCGCACTTCTACAACGCCTTCTACGTCTACAAATACGCCACGGGCCTCTCGGCGGCCATCGCACTCGCGGAGATGGTCTCCAACGGCGGCGTGAAAGAGCGGGACCGCTACCTCCGCTTCCTCCAGAGCGGCGGATCGAAGTATCCGCTGGATCTGTTGAAGGATGCGGGCGTGGACTTGACGACGCCCGCCCCGGTGGACGCCGCCATGGCGCGCTTCGCGGCGCTGGTGGATGATCTGGAGAAGTTGGTGTAGTGCTCCCCCGACACGATTGAGTAAAGAAGCCCCGCAGGCCAGTGCCTGTGGGGCTTTTCGTCAAAGTAGTTGCAATGATTTGCTACGCAATCCAGAAGTCGGGATGGTTCACTGGCATGTTGTAAAACCAACTGAGAACTGGAGCGGCGCGGAAGGTGGGTTAAGCTTCCAGCTTGACGCAAGGCACACGGAAACCGTCTCGGGCCCGCCGACGCGTAGAGGGTTTCGGTTACTTGAGAAGCTTACCGGGCCTTCTGATGGATTGAAACAAGCTGTGTGTCAAGCTGGAAGCTTAACCCACCTTCGGTCGATCAGGGAAAGTCCGAGTGTGCGGCAAAAAGGCCCCGGCTTCTCACGGCGCAAGATAGTTCAAGTACTCTTCCAAATTTGTGTACCCGTCGCTGTCACGATCCAGCGGCCCGTCCGATTCATCCGCCGGGTTCAGACCCTTTTCCTTTTCCCACGAATCCGGCATGCCGTCGTGGTCGCCGTCTTCGGGCGGGGTCGTCGACTTCAGTTCCGGCCAGCCGCCCACGTCCTTCTGGGAATCGATGATGCCGTTGCCGCCGCCGTCAAAGGTCTTCCCGTACTTCGCGGTGCCCGTGCGGATCTCTTCGATGATGCGCGCATCCACCGAATCGCGTTTGAGCGACGCGCCCACGCTGGCCAGCACACGCTCGTAGGCTTCCTCGGCCGTGTCGGTTTTCACCGGCGCAACGACAAACTCCGTATCCACACGCAACGTCGCTTCCGTCGCTTCGCCGTCCTCCGCATAGTCCACACCCTTGCCCCAGTTGTCGGCGGTCACCTCGGGGTAGCCATCCATATAGGTGCCCGTGAGGTACATCTTGCCGCGCGGGTCTTTCTGCAGGAATATGCGGCGCTTCACACTGTCGCGGGTGGCCGGGCCCGGCTTGTAATAGTTGTTCACCCAGTTGCGCGGCCAGAGTTCTCCGCCGTAGGCGCTGTTAAAGCCCCAGTTGTAAACTACGTTGTTGCGGTAGTCCAGGAGGCCCGACTCCTTGTTGCCCGAGGCGCGGGGGTTGCGGCTGGAGTGGTGAACGAGGGCGTTGTGGTGGTAGGAGCCGCCGGGGCCGCCCCAGAGACCGCCGTAGCCGTGGTCACCCTTTTTGTGCACCGACTTCATCAGGCTCTCGCTCACGAGGCACCACTGGACCGTGAGGTTGGAGGCCTTGTTGATCGACAGGGTCTCGTCCACGCCCCAGCTTACGGAGCAGTGATCGATGATCACGTGGTCCCCGTTGCCGCTGAAGCCGTCCTGCTCCACGCCCCGCTCGTCGCCCGGACGAAAGCGCATGTAGCGGATGATCACGTGGTCGGTCTCAAACTCGACCTGGTAATTCTTGATGCAGATGCCATCGCCCGGCGCGGTCTGGCCCGCGATGGTGATGTAGGGATTCTGAAACTCCAGCTTGGACTCCAGCGCAATGGTGCCCGATACACGAAACACAACCGTACGCGGCCCCTCCGCCTCGCACGCCGCGCGAAAGCTGCCGGGGCCGCTATCGTTGAGGTTGGTCACCTCGATCACCCGCCCGCCGCGTCCGCCCATCGCGTACTTGCCGAAGCCCTCCGCCGTGGGGAAGGCGGGGGCGCGATCAGGGCGGAAATTGGCGAGGGTGATTAATTGGGTCTCTTCGTTCAGCGCCACGGCAAAGGACCAGCCCTCGGGGACCTCTATACCTTCCAGCCCGCCGATCCAGGGCTTGCCCTCCGAATTAAGGACAGGAACCCTGGTGCCTTCATGGGGCGCGATGCGGCCTTCGAAGCGCACCTCGAGTATGCCGGATTGGAAATCAACAGGCGAGCCCGTCGCGCCGTCCGTGATGGTGATTTGTCCCGCCTTGGCAACTTGCGCCAAAGCTCCCAGCACCGCGAGAATCAGAACGCAGGTGAGTTTAAGAATGGTCATGACAATCTCCGTGAACTATTTCTTTCGAATCAACACCACCCAGTCCTCGCCCGGCTCACTCGGCACCGCGCCCAGTTCCACAGCGCCACCGCCCGCAATCTCCCGCGCTTCACCGACGAATTCACCCGTGCGCGGGTTGAACCACTGCATCGAAAAGGCACCCGCCGCGCCGCTCATATCCAGCGTGCCCGTTTGCTCCGCCAACGGTAAGTAGACTGCGTAGATCTCGCCGGGTTTCACAAAGACCTGGCCGGGCAGTTTGTTGTGGGTGCCCTGAAAGACCGAGGAGCCGCTCAGGAGGTCGTCCGAAGGCGTCATCTCCCAGAAGGGCAGACTTTCCATAAAAGTTCGCGCGATGGCCATGGATTTCCAGAGTTCTTCCCACTTGCGGAAGTCGTCGGTCTTCAGCAGGTCCGACAGGATAAACTCCACGTTGCCGCCGGAGAAGTAGATGGGCCAGAGGTATTCCCGGCGGTGTCGAGGTGTATTCTCCGGGCTGGTGGTGTCTGGGAAGTATTCGTCCATCCCGATGACGAGGGGCATGCCCGCAGCGACGGACTTGTCGCGCCAGACTTCGACCAGGCTCACGTCGTTGACCTGGAAGGAGCCTACGGGGAAGTGGTCGTCGCCGAGGAACTCGGTCCAGGTCTTATCCAGCGTGCTGGAGTGGTGCACGGTGATGGGGTTGTCGTAGGGGTCGATGGCCTTGAGGTAGCGGGCGTATTCCTTCACGAGGGAAGGCCCGAGGTTGTAGTTGAGGTTGTACTCTTCGCAGAGATTCCACAGCAGCGCGGGGTGGTGACCGAAGCGCGCCACGAGTTCGCGGTAGTAGAGCTTCCGCTCGACGCCGAGGTGGCCGCCGTCCAGCTCCAGCTTGTTGCGCTCTTCCGCCTCGTTCAACACGAAGTGGAGCATAAGGCCCCGACGTTGCGCGTGCTCCAGCACGATGCCCCACTGGTGCAGCTTCGTCAGGTCGAAGTGGAGGTTGTCGTTGTCGGGCTTGCCGTTGAGGTTGATGGGCGTGAGATAGGGGTGGGCGTTCTTACCGTCGCCGCCGATGTTCATGGGCATGAAATAGATGCTGTTGACCTTTTGATCGGCCAGGTAGTTCAGCGCGCCGATGATGTTCCTGCCTTTGCCGCCGTCCCAGTCGGGATCGCCCTCGCGCCAGTCCTGCCCGTGGTTCGCAAAGCTGTGACCGCCGAACTTGCTCGGCTCCGTGTTGGCGAAGCCCAGGTAACCCAGCAAATCTTCGGGCTCGTCCGTGCCGCCCTTGAGCCAGTAGCCGCCATCGCGAAATTTCAGGTAGTGGGCCTTGACGTACTCCAGCCTGCCCCAGCGATAGAAATCGGGCGCGCTTTCCGGCGCGGCGGCGATTTCAAATTCACCCGAAGCGCCATTGAAGCCCGCGGATTTTCCCGTGGCCTTGTCCAGGCTGATGGCGCAGAGCGTGCCCTCGCGGAAGGAGGCCTTGAACGTCCATTCACCCGTTTCATCAGGCGAGAGAATCGCGCGCCACACATTGCCCGAAAGTCCCCCAGCGCCATCGCCCGCGAAGAAGCCGGGCACATCCAGCTTCTTGCCCGAGGGCGCGGTGAAGGTAACAGTCAATCGATAATCCAGAAAGGGGTTGGGCTCGCTGTCCGACGCATTCGCCTGCGGCCCTGAAAAGTCCACGATGACCGGCTGCCACTTCTGCAGCGTGCCGCTGACCTTCGCAGGTATTTCCTCGGGCGCGGCCACTATCTCCGCCGGGGCGGTCGTGGCTTCCGTGAGCAATTTCAATACCTGGTTCTGCTTCGTCTCGGGATCGCCCGCCTTGATGGCGCCCCAATCCGCCTGGGCCGCGATCACCGCCACGTTCAGGCTGGGAATAAAGGCGCTGCAATTGCCCCCCGCGCCGAGGGACATGACCGTGTCCGCCGGGGCGTCGGGCCAGGTGAGGGTATCCGGGTTGAGGCGGCCCGTGTCGTTGAACCACCAGTTGAAACCATAGATGCCCGGCCCTTGCTGGGTGAAGTGATCCGAGCCGCCGCCGAAGGAGCCAAGGGCGAGGTAGTCATCGTCCTTACCGTCCTCCAGCGTCTGGGGCAGGTCCTTCGCGGTCTGGGGCTTCATGTATTCGTCGAAATATTTCCGAGGCAGCAGTTGCGTGCCATTCCAGTTGCCCTTCTGACACCAGAACCAGACGATGCGCGCGAAGTCGCGGACCGATGATTTCATGCGATGCTTTTCGGAAAAGCGCAGACCGTCTTCGAAGCCCAAAGGCCCGAGACGCTCCGGGGTGGAAGCCACGTCGTTACCGTGGGCCTGAAAGACCTTGTCGAATAGGGTCTTCTGATAGAGCTGGATCGCGAAGTCGTTGTAGGCCCAGGCCTCGCCCGCGCCCTCGGGCCGCGCATAGCCGCTGTTCATCGCGCCGAGGTGGCGAAAGGTGATGCCCTGGTGGCGCGGCTGCAATGGCCAGCCAAATTTTGCAATGGGCTGGTCCACGCCCTTCACCTTGCCCTCTTCAATCGCGAAGAAGAGGAGGGTGCTGATCACGGGCTTCACGGAAGACAGCCAGTCCTTCGATTCGGCCTGATCGCCCCACTGCTTCACGACGTAACCGTCTTTGATGACGCAGCCGCGACCCCCGAGCTGCGCCGCGATAGCATCCAGCCGCGACGATTCCATACCGGCCTCGGCGGGGGCGCGTATGGCCCAGGTCGCCCCGGGGAAGGCAGTTTCGGCTTGAGATACCCCCACATAGGCCCCGCCACAAAGTGCGAACAAGACAAGATTCCTGAACATAGAACACACTCCCTAATTTGGAATTCGACAGAGACCGAGTCTACAGCAACCCGGTGGCGATTCCAAGAGTATCGGTTGTCAGATAGTTGTCATCCTTGACAAGAAATGTACTGGCATAT
>JBIJDL010000086.1:0-16944 GCA_044344195.1 Candidatus Hydrogenedentales bacterium | reverse complement strand
CCTTAGTCTAACGCTCACCGCCTAGAGGCACCCATTCACCATGTCTTCCGAAAAGAAATTTCAGCGCACCCTGGTCACCAGCGCGCTCCCCTATGCCAACGGCCACATCCACCTCGGCCATATCGCCGGGGCCTATCTCCCCGCCGACGTTTATGTCCGTTATATGCGCCTGCGCGGTGAGGCCGTCCTCTACATCGGCGGCTCGGACGAATACGGCGTGCCCATCACGCTCACGGCCCTCAAGGAGGGCATTACCTCCCAGGAAGTCATCGACCGCTACCACCATGCCAACAAGGCCGCCTTCGAGCGCCTGGGCATCTCCTACGACATCTACGGTCGTACCTCTTGGGAACTCCACGCGGACACCACCCAGCGCTTCTTCACCAAGCTCTTCGAGGACGGCTACATACACCAGGAAGACATCGAGCTGTGGTATTCCGAGCAGTCGGATCGCTTCCTGCCCGACCGCTACGTTCGCGGCACCTGCCCGAAGTGCGGCTATGAAGAAGCCAACGGCGATGAGTGCGAGAGCTGCGGTGCCCAGTATCCGCCGCAGGATCTCGTCGCGCCCCGCGCCAACATCCCCGGCGACAGCTCCATGCCCGTGCTGAAAAATTCCCGTCACTGGTTCCTCGACCTGCCCAAGTTCCAGGGCCAGCTCAAGGAATGGCTGGAAACCCATCCCGAGTGGCGTGCCAACGTGAAGGGCATCGCCAACAGTTGGGTAGACGATCTCCGCTCGCGCTGTATCACCCGCGACACGGATTGGGGCGTGCCCATTCCCCTTGATGTGCCCGAGGCCCAGGGTAAGAAAATCTACGTCTGGTTTGACGCACCCATCGGCTATGTGACCAACACACGCCAATGGGGCATCGACACCCACGGCGATCCGGAAGCCTGGGAGGGCTGGTGGAAACAGTCCGATACGCGCCTCCTCCACTTTATCGGGAAAGACAACATCCCCTTCCACGCGGTGATCTTCCCCGCCATGCTGCTCGGCCAGGGCGACTTCATCATGGCCGACAACGTGGTGGGCAATGAGTACCTTAATATCTTCAATCGCCAGACGGGCAAGTCTGAGAAGGGCTCCAAGTCTCGCGGCAACATGATCTCCGTGAAGTGGGCCGTGGAGCAATTCGACCCCGATGTGCTCCGCTATTACCTCTGCGCCAATGCCCCCGAGTCGAAGGACGCCGATTTCGACTGGGACGACTTCATGACGCGCTACAACGGCGAGCTCTGCGACGTGGTCGGCAACTTCGTCCACCGCTGCCTCACCATGACCGTGAAAAACTTCGACGGCCACATCCCCCATCCGGGTGCGCTCGATGCCGACGACCAGGCCATGCTCGACGCCATCCCCGAGGGCATCGACGCCATGTCCGAATCCCTCGACGGCTTCCGTTTCCGCCAGGCCCTGGAGCGCTTTATCGATCTCGGTCGCAAGGCCAACGTCTACTTCGACGGCAAGGCCCCCTGGACCACGCGCAAGACCGACATGGAGCGCACCGGAACGACGCTATACGTGTGCTGTCAGATCGTCCACGGCCTGTGCCACGCCATGGCTCCCTTCATGCCCGGCGGCGCAAAGAAACTCGCCGGCATCCTGAACATCGCCCTGCCCGAAGGCGGACCCAGCGGCGGCGAAGACGTGTGGAGCCTCGGCAAAGCCCCCATCGCTGCCGGACTGCCCCTGAACAATCCCGAAGTGCTCTTCCCCAAGCTCGACAAAGACGTCATCGCCGCGCTGGCAGAGCTGCACTTGAACGGGGAAGCATTTTAGAAGCTTGATGGACTCAGTGGACAAGTTGGACTGAGTGGACCTAAGTGGGCCTGATAAACTCGAATCCGTCCATTCGCCGCGGCGAATCCACTTCGTCCACAAAGTCCACTTTGTCCAGAACCAAAAAGAGGAATCCCCCCATGAGCCAAGGCCTGCGCGTCACCATCTGGAACGAAGGTGTCCACGAAAAGATCAACCCCAAAGTTTCCGCTCTCTACCCCCAGGGCCTCGGACGCCAGATCGCCCAGTACATCGAGCAAGCTCCCGGCATCGCCTCCGTCCGCGTCGCCGAACTGGACGACCCCGAACACGGCCTGACCGACGAAGTCCTCGAAAGCACCGACGTCATGACCTGGTGGGGACACAAGGCCCACGACCGCGTGGACGACGCCATCGTGGAGAAGGTGCGCCTGCGCGTCGTGGAGCACGGCATGGGCCTCGTCGTCCTCCACAGCGGCCACTTCTCCAAGATCTTCAAGCGCCTCATGGGCACCTCCTGCGATCTCAAGTGGCGCGAATACAACGACGAAGGCGAGAAAGAACGCCTCTGGGTCGTCGACCCCGCCCACCCTATCGCCCACGGCCTCCCCGAGATGTTTGAACTCGAAAAAGCCGAAATGTACGGCGAACACTTCGACATCCCCCAGCCCGACCAGCTCGTGCTCATCAGTTGGTTCCAGGGCGGCGAAGTCTTCCGCAGTGGCTGCTGCTGGCACCGCGGCCTCGGCAAAGTCTTCTACTTCCGCCCCGGCCACGAGACCCTCCCCATCTACCACAACGAGACCATCCTCAAAGTCATCGCCAACGGCGTCCAATGGGCCGCCCCCACCCGCGTCGCCGGCGGCATCAAACGCGGCAACGCCCAGCCGCTGGAGAAAATGGAATAAAAAGTCTGGACCGTCCCGCGTTTCGGAGGCGGGGACTGCCTCCGATCGGCACACGACATCCGATTAACGTCATGTCGTAGTCCCAATTGGTGGCTGTGGTGGAGGTGATATCGTACAACAGGATATCGAAGGCGGTGCCAAACAGCTCGCCGTAGAGCTGCTGGAAATGGAGGAAGAGCCCGTCCTTGTGCGGGAGCAACGCTTCCAGCGCGCGGTACAACCAGTCATCGTTCGCCTTCGCCTCCGGCACTTGGAGCAGTTCGTCCAGCGCCGTTTTGCCCTACCAGAACTGGGCAATCTGCAACTCCGACGACGGTGCGCAAAACCGGGCCAGCACCAGGATGCACGCCATGGTGCTGCAGGCAATCTCCTCGCGCCCGGTACTCGTAGACAACGCCCTTTTTCTCGCGCCGGTGAGGCTTCAGAAACACATGCGGATCCTCCGTAACCACCACCATAGTGGCACGGCCCCGCCAACCCCGCACGAGGGCGGTCTGGACTACACGGCAAATTCAGGAATGTGCCCAAAGCACTAAAGAACTTACGTCGATGAAATCCCAAAATTAACCTCCACGAGTGCCTAACTGCGGAAGATGGGTTAACGTCGCGATTTCGGACGATCCGTTCGCCTTGCGACAGGAGACACGCGTCTCAACAACCCTCACTACCGGTCGGTGCCTCCGAAGTCTTCGGCAAACGCCTCGCGCAAGTCCGCCTCGTACACGCGTCCTTCCTGATCCGATGCGAGCACGATCCATGGCGCGTCCTCGGGAAAGGGAGCGCGCGGCCCAGTGACGTTTTGAATGACGCTGTTGTACGCGGGATCTGGCGCGATCACGGTGCGCGGTGATTCTACTGCCTCGGATTGGCCGGGGTTCACTCGCGCGAAAACGATTTTCGCATCATAGGGAGCAGGAAGCGCCCGATCGTTGTCGCCATAACCCGTGAGCACCACGGACCCATCCGCGTTTGCCACGACAATCGGGCGGCTCGGGCGGGTGGATTCCGTACGCACGCCGTAGGGCCAGTTGCGCCATGCGCCACTTGCGGGCCGCATGTGCAGCGTGAACTGGGGCTTTCCCGCCTCGTCGATTTCGTTCTTGCTCGCCAGCCAGAGCGTGCCGTCCGGCGTGAGGCACGTGTTGAGATGGTCGTCCGCCGCCTTGCCACCCATCTGTATCACCTCTTCCTCTCGCCACACCTCGGCGGGGGCCCCGGCGGCGTGCACGCGCATCAAGAAGCCTTCGCGGATCTGGTCGGACCAGATCACGCCGACGTCGCCACCGGGGAGCGGCGTGACGGCACAAATATCATCCAGTGCCACCCCCTCCGCCAATACCGTCGGGGCGGACCAATGCATTCCGCCCGACGGGGACGTCCATACACACACGTTCACACCGGCCACCGCCGCAACCCAGAACGTCCCCAGCCCGTCCTGTGCGACCGTCACGGTCTCGATGAGATCCTCGGGCGACGGTGGGAAGAGCGTTCCGAGCGTACTCGGTCTCCATGGCGTGTCGGAAACGGATTCTCCGCGCAAAAACCGAAATACGCCGATTGACGGGTTCGACTTGTCGAGTTCCGCCACGGCCACAGCGGTGACACTGCGCGCGTCCGGCCAAACGTCCGCACGGCCAGGCTTACCGCGCAGCGTGCCCGCGGTCTCCACCTGCTCTTTCCATCCATTATCCGTGCGCTGCCACAGCGATGGCCCGGAGGCGCGCGGGATCAGCGCCCACCAGCACCCGTCCATAAACCACAGCTTCGATTGAGGTTTATCCGCCGTCGGTGAGGGATAATCGACCTGAAAGGCAGGTTCCGTCGTCGGGGCGAACGCGGCGGCCTGCGCGTGCCGTGTGAGCAACGAAGTGCTCGCAACGAGGAGCAGCGTAATCAACGTTTTTGACAGCATGGTTTCCGGACACCCGTGGTTAAGTTCAGCGCGCGCTTAGTGACATGGTCTTTTCGTAGGCGGCCCGACGTCGCCGGACGAAAGCTTTTCAGTGTACACTATAGGCGTAGCAGGACAGTATGGAGACATTCGTGAAATGAAATCACTTACGGTACACGCGGACGAACGACTGATCGAAGCCGCCGAAGCGCGCGCGCGCCGCGAACAGACGACCCTGGACGAGAAGTTTCAGATCTGGCTTGCGGACTACGCCGGGCACGCACATGGTGCGCAACAGGCGATGGCGGTCGTGTCCGAGCTTCAGGGCAGGTTGCGCACGGGCGGCCAAAAGTTCAGTCGAGATGAAATGAATGCCCGCTGACTTTCTCGATGCCAATATTTTTGTTTATCTCTTTGATGAGACTAACCCGGGAAAGCGCGCGATATCGGAGAAGATCCTCGCGCGGGCCTTGGATGAGCGATCCGGAGTCATCAGCTTTCAAGTGGTTCAGGAAACGCTGAACGTCATTACCACCAAGTTGAAGGTCCCGGCCGGATCAAACGACGCACAACGTTTTCTCGATAGGGTACTCGCGCCGCTTTGGCGAATAATGCCCAGCGACAGACTCTATTCCAGTGCGATAGAAATCCAGACCCGCTACCGCTACAGCTTCTACGACGCCCTCATCATCGCCGCCGCCCTCGAGGCAGGGTGTACGCGACTGCTCTCCGAGGATATGCAACACGGTCAGCGTATCGAGGGGATGACCATCGAGAATCCCTTCTTGCCCGAAGTTCCAGACCGCTGACGGGAGGTCGCGGAAAGCTTGGCGGGGGCAGCCCAGAATTTCGTGCTGGGCCTCATCGCTCAGGCGTCCCCGTCGCTCGATTCTGCGTCCTGGCTCGGGCGAAGATACTTTCCAATCTTCGTGGTCGCCCATGGTCGCTTGAACACCATCTCGAATAAGGTGGCGATGGTGCCCGGCGTATTTCGGCTGGGCCGGTAGTAACAATCTTTCCATCCTGACGGCATCGGCTGCTCCGGAGGACCAATGCCAAGTACTGCGTCAAAATCTCCCCATTCTCGCGGCCAGATTCGTTTTGGCCAATAGTTCGGTCCGCGCTCGCCCAGGAAAGGCTCATGCTCCAGTCGGACATAGGGCAGGGCCTCAAGTTGTTCCAGGGCGCCACTCCCCGAACGCTGGATAGCTTCCACGTCACAATTCACACAAACCTCGCCCCCATTACAGACAATGTCTGTGTGTCCAAAGGCTGCACCGAAGGCTTCGATTGTTCCTGAATTAAGCAGGCAAGCGGCGTCAAATCCGGGATAGCTGCTTATTAGTTCGCTTGAGCGTCGGCCTGGCTGCACGGCGTATTCTGCCCCCCATGGGTCCTCAACGACCAATGTTCGCACTCCAGCGAGCGTAGCGATGACCACGCCCAGTCGGAGCACGCCGGTAGGAAGGACACCCGTGATCGAGGCCACGGTGCCGGCCCGTTCGATAAACTCCTTGTTTGCAGGGGACAGCAGGAGATCGTTGGGAACTGTGAAGTCACAGGGAAATCCAGACAGTTGGAGACGGTGGTACTCTGGCGGCAAGTCGTCAAGGGTTAGGTCAAGATACCAGAGCTTCCCATTCCCGTGTTGTTGACCGATCAGGCATGCATCGGGATGCAGCCCGGCCAGCCGCTTCCAGTCTGGCTCCTGATCAAAGAAAAAAATTGGATTCCAATCCATGGTATGGCAATTTCCAAAGTCCTTACGCCAAAATCATCTTCCTGCAGAATTCGTCTTCATTGTTCGTCTCGCGACTGTTCGGGCGAAGAACAACTACAAGCCCCACTACTTGAAATGTTCACCTCTCGTATCCCCTCCATTGTGCCCTCGCCGGCAAACGAAATATTCCCTGTCTACTGAAGATCGGTTCGATGGTGAACGAAGAAGTCAGCGAGTGACCGCTATCAGGAGTAATATTGGTCCCGCAGGTGATTGAAGTTGATCGAATGGCGACCATTCGCCAGCGTGTCTCGATGCAATCTGCTGTCGACCGTGATGAGCGTTGCATCGCTTACCGGTAGTTCCAGAAATGCCGCATCGGTCAGCCCGAGCCACAAGAACTCCTTCCGCGCCGCCGCCGCCCGACTGGGTACGTAGTGTTCCTCGGCCTCATTTACAATGCTTCGAAGTGCCTCCCGAATTCGACCTCGATCCGGATCCTTAATCTGAGACGCCAGGTTTGATGCTTCTGTGAGGGTATTGGGCGTGACGAGAATGCGCGATCCCTTCGAAATGAGTTGGCACAGAACGTCGTAATCCTCCTCGGAAAAGGCACGCAAATTCCGGTGCTTGCCAATGTGACCACGGGACACCATGCCGGCCGCAAGCAGCACGAGCAGTCCCGTGTCGATGACGTAAGCCTGACTCAATGCGCTGTCTCGTGATTCTTCACGGAGATTACCTCGCCTGTCTCATCAGATATTCGCACCACCTTGTAGGAGCGCCGAGGATCATTCAGGCCCGCCGCCTCGGCGAACATGTTTTTCGGCTTATCCCAGGGGCGGTTAAAGCCGACGGTAATAAACCACTCACTGGTGCTATTGTCAAACTCAACTTCTTCCAAGGCGAGATTTGCAGGTTTCTCTTCCTCAAAGAGTTCTTTGACATAGTTTTTGGCTTTCACAACGGCCTGCTTAACTTCCATTTCATGCTCCCGGCGGATGGAGATCCGGCGTGTTTGACTTGCCAGACTATAGTATACATCTTAACTGGAATCGCTCCAATACCACCTCCAACTCGTGGCGTCCCTGCTTGATGATGCCAAATCCATAAATCCTCGAATCGTGTTGCATTTTTCCCCAAAACTCGCTTAGAGTGATCCCATGGCTACAACACGCTCTTGCTCCATCGCGAAAACCGTGTCTTTTCGTTTTCGTGCGTACGCGCTGTCGTGCGCGCTGGCCCTGTGTGCGTCGGGTCTCCCCGCTGCGTCCGCGCCGCCGGACCCCGGCTCCGTTTTTATCGCGTCCGCCGAAGGCGTGAGCGTTTTCGATCGCGACGGTGCCATGTCCTTCGGCCATTTCGTCACTTCCCTGAAAGACGGCAAGCCGGGTCCCGTCGAGTGGGACGATATGATCTACGACGGCTGGCGGCTGCCCTCGGGGAATTATCTGTGCTCGTCTCACCGCTATGTGCGCGAATTGGATCCGCAAGGCAACACGCTGTGGGAGTTCCGCCTCGAAGCGCCCAGCGAACTGAAGACCTGCGTGCCCCTGCCCAATGGCGACGTGATGACCGTCGACGCGACGCGCATGGAGCTGGTGCAGATCTCGGCCGGGGGCAAGGGCGAGGTGAAGCGTATTCCCGTGCCCACCACGCCCACGGCGCCGGAGCACGAGCGCTACAACCTTTTGCGCCGCACGCCCGCAGGCACCTTTCTCCTTGCCCTGCGCAGTGAAAAAGCCTTCATCGAGATCGATGAGACCGGCAAGGAACTCTGGCGTCATCCCGTGCCCGAATTACCCGTGGTGGCCGAGCGCCTGGCCAATGGAAACACCCTTATGAGCTGGAAGAGCGGCCTTATCGAGGCCGCACCGGATCACACCGTCGTGTGGGAGTTGAAGGTCGCCGACATCACCGACTTCCCCGTCATCATCACGGGTGGCTTCTACCGCTTCGAAAACGGCAACACCCTCATCGCGAATTCCGACTGGCACTATAAAGCGGACGGCGAAAACCGCGTCCAGCTCTTTGAAGTGACCCCGGACAAGAAGGTCGTCTGGACCCTGGGCACCGACGCTTTCGCGGGGAAGAAGCCCGGCTCCCTGGAGCCCTCCACCGGCCTCGTGGAGCAGCGCATCATCGGCATCCAGTGGCTGCCGGAAGAGAAGCAGACCGCCGCCACCGAAGATTTCTTCCAGGCCAAAGTCCAGCCCATCCTTGCGGCGAACTGCGTTGAATGCCATTCCCACGCTCAGAAGATCAAAGGGGGCCTCGCACTGGATTCGCGGTCCGGCATTATCAAAGGGGGAGAGGGAGGGGCCGTCCTCGTGCCCGGCAAGCCGGAAGAGAGCCGCCTCATCACGGCCGTGCGCCACGTCGACAAAGATTTTCAGATGCCCCCGAAAAGCAAGCTCTCCGAGGCCGATATTGCCGTGCTGACCGAGTGGATTGCCCAGGGCGCGCTCGATCCCCGCGCAGAGGAGGGAATGCCGCAGGTTGCGGAGAAAAAGGAATGGGACGAGATTTATAAGGAGCGCCTCGGCTGGTGGAGCCTCCAGCCCCTCGCCGATCCGCCCGTACCCACAGTGAACAACGCCGCCTGGCCGCGCAACGACGTGGACCGATTCCTCCTCGCGTCGCTGGAGTCGAAGGGGCTCGCCCCCGCGCCCGGGGCCGACCGCCGCACCCTGGCGCGTCGCCTGAGTTTCGCGCTCACGGGTCTGCCGCCGAAACATGAGGAAGTGGAGCGTTTCGCGGCCGAGGATTCGCCCGAGGCCTACGAGGCCCTCGTGCAATCCCTCATGGACAGTCCCCACTTCGGCGAGCGCTGGGCCCGCCACTGGATGGATGTGGTCCACTACGCCGATACCCACGGCTACGAGTGGGATACCCCCGCGAAGAATGCCTGGATGTACCGCGACTATCTCGTGCGCGCCTTCAATGGGGACGTACCCTTCAATCAATTGATCCTGGAGCAGATCGCGGGTGATCTCGTCGAGCCGCGCATTGACCCCGCGACCGGGCTGAACGAAGCCCTCATCGGCACCACCGCCATGCGCCTGGGTGAACGCCGCCACGGCGACAATGCCGACGCCGAAGGCGTGACGCAGGAGGCCGTGGCCAACATCATCGATACCGTGAGCAAGGGGTTTATCGGAACGACCGTCGCCTGCGCCCAGTGTCACGATCACAAGCTCGACGCCGTGGCCCAGAAGGACTACTACAGCCTCGCGGGCGTTTTGATGAGCTCCCGGTGGATCTCGCGGCCCGCCGACGCGTCGGATCCCAACGGCCCCGTCATCGAAGAACTGCGCGGCATCAAATCGGAGTTGCGCGCGGCCCTCGCGTCCCACTGGCTTGCGGCGGGGGAAGAAGTGACAAAGCGAATCGCCGAGACCCCCATCGAAGATTCACCGCCCCCCGCCGACGCGAAGAAGCCCGCAAAAGCGAAGCCCGCCGAAGCCCCCAAATTTCCCGAATCGGCAAAATCCATCTGGCGCTACTTGAACAAGGCCGCACAGGCAGACGGGGCCACTTTTGAATCCGCCTGGAGCACCCTGGCAGGAGAATTTCAGCCCATTCACGCAGTGCGCCAATCGGAGAACCGAAAAAATCTCCAGGTGCTCGCCGATCTCACCCGCGAGGAACTGCCCCCCGGCTGGCGCATCGATGGGCTGGGCATGAAATACGGCTTGGTGGAGCAGGACGGCGAGCTGGCGGTTGGCAGTGACGAAGGCACCATCGTGACCCAGTTACTCCCGGCGGGCCGCTGGTCCAATGTCTGGTCCGAACGCCTCGCCGGCGGCCTGCGCAGTCCCCTCTTTGCCCAGAATCCCGCACCCACGATATCCGTGGAATATGGCGCGGGGCACTTCGCCGCAGGGACCATCATCGTGGATAACGCCTTCCACAGTGAACGCGTAAAGTTTCTAAAGCAGTCCCCCGCGGGCTGGCTTACCCTGCCCACGGGCAACTTCGTGGCCCTTGCCGGGGGAAACGATCCTACCCCGCGCCGCGCCTATCTGGAGCTGGTTACCAAGTCGCTGAACAATTATTTTCCTCCGCGCTACAGCCTCGGCGGCGTGGCCGAGGTCGACGAAGTCGATCCCCGCTCCTGGTTTGGCGTCTCCCGGATCTATGAACATCCCGAAGGCAAGGGTCCTGGCGACGAACTCGCGCGCTATGCCCCCCTCTTCGAAGGCGCCGCGCCTCAGACATCGGCGGAGCTTGCAGCGCACATGGGTGGCGTGATTATTGCCGCCGTGGAGCGCTGGAGCGCGGGCGGCTGCACCACGGAAGACGTGCGCCTCCTCAATGAGGCCCTTGCGCTCAACTGGCTCCCCAATGACCCCGCCGCGAATCCCGACCTTGCCGCCATCGCCGCTCGTTACCGCGAAACCGAGAAGCGCCTCCAGCCCGACCGCGTTGTCGGCTCGGTGGACGATTGGTATGAGGGCCGCGACGAACGCATCGGCGTGCGCGGTTCCTACACGGTATTCGGTGATGTTATTCCCCGGGGCACCATCAGCTTCCTCGGCGGCCCCGGTGCCCGCGCCTTCGGCGCATCCAGCGGACGGCTGGAGCTCGCGCGCAACATCGCCAGCGACGCCAATCCCCTTAGCGCCCGGGTTTACGTGAACCGAGTCTGGCATCACCTCTTCGGCGCAGGCATCGTCCGTACGCCCGACGATTTCGGCCACCTCGGCGAGCTACCATCCCACCCTGAATTGCTCGACTGGCTCGCGCGCCGTTTCATGGCCGAAGGCTGGTCCACGAAAAAGCTCATTCACATGCTGGTGACCTCCAGCGCCTGGCGGCAGCGCAGCGTTCCCAATCCCGCCGCCGTCGTGGTCGATCCGGAGAATCGCCTCCTCCACCACATGCCCCTGCGCCGCCTGGAGGCTGAGTCCATTCGCGACGCCATGCTCGCCGCCTCAGGCCGCCTCGACAGCGCTCTCTACGGCCCGCCCATCAACCCCTTCCGTGTGGCCGAAGACAAGAACAAGCGACTCCACACCGGTCCCCTCGATGGCGATGGTCGCCGCAGTCTCTACCTGAAAATGACCATGATGGAGCCGCCCCGTTTCCTCGGTACCTTCAACCAACCCCTCGCCAAAGTCACCGTGGGCCGTCGCGATGCGACCAACGTGCCCAACCAAGCCCTGGCCCTGTTGAATGATCCCTTCGTCGTCGCCATGGCCGAGCACTGGAGCAAAGGCGTGCTCGACGCGGGGGACGCCACACCCGACTCTCGCGTGGAGCGCATGTTCAGCGCCGCCTTCGCCCGTCCGCCCCAGCCGGAAGAGACGGCCCGATTCGTGGCCTTTGCGCAGGAGAGTGCCAAGCTGCGCGGCGTGGATGTGGCGATTTTCATGAATTGCCAGCCCGTCTGGCAGGACGTAGCCCATGCGATTTTTAATTTGAAAGAGTTTATTTACGTGCAGTAGGTGGCGGAGAAGTTGCAGGAAAAGAACTTGAGTCGTGCCACGCGATTCCGCCTCCGGCGGATTCGTGTGCGGCTTGAAAAGGAAATTGTGTGTATCAGCGTATCCTTGAGCGAGCGTTACCCTGGAAAATTGAACCCGCCGCTCGCCCCGAGTGACAACTGCCGCACCAGGCAGCCGGGGCTCAAGGCACACGAACCGGCGTGGCCGGATCGCGTGGCACGTCTTGGCGTTGCCGGTCACACCAGTCGGTGCTACACTACTGTTAAGGCTTTAAAATGATTCACGATATTAACCAACGTCGCAGTGTGAACCCCCTCTGCCCGGGGCACGACAGCCCCGCGTTTACCCGGCGTGATTTCCTCCGCCGCACCAACATGGGCTTCGGGATGCTCGCACTCTCCGGACTCGCCAGCCGCTGGTCCGCCGCAGCGCCCGCGCCCCAGTTCGCCCCCCGCGCGAAGCACGTCATCTTTCTCTTCATGGACGGCGGCGTCTCCCACGTGGACACCTTCGATCCAAAACCAGAGTTGAACAAGCGCCATGGACAACAGGCGGAGTGGGTGGCCGACAAAGGTTCCCAGGCCATCAGCCCGTCTCGCAAATGGCTCAAGGGCCTGTGGGACTTCAAGCAGCGCGGCGAATCCGGCCTCTGGGTCAGTGATCTCTTTCCCCATGTTGCCAAAGTGGCCGACGAACTCTGCGTCGTGCGCTCGGTGGTGGGGGAGACGCCCCTTCACGGCGCGCAAAACCTCCTGCTCCATACCGGCCGCAGCATCGGCGCCGCGCCCAGTTTCGGGGCCTGGGTGTCCTACGGCCTCGGCACAGAAAATGAGCAACTTCCCGGCTATGTGTTGCTCAACAACGACTGGGTGCCCAACGGCGGCTCGCAAAACTTCGCCAGTTCCTTCCTGCCCGCCACCCACGAGGCCGCCGTTGTCCGGGCCAAAGGCACGCCCGTGGACAACATCGCGCCCGCCGATCCCCAGGCGCTCCAGCAGGCGAAGCTCGCCTTCCTGGCAGAACAGGATGGCGCCGTGGCCCTCGCGCGCGGCGGCTCCAGCGACATCGAAGCCGCCATTCGCAATTACGAAACCGCCGCCCACATGCAGACCCTCGTGCCCGATCTCTGCGATGTCACCGGCGAAAGCGAAGCCACCCTCCGCCTCTACGGCGTCGATCGCAAGGACGACTTCGACCGCTTCTACGCCCTCCAGTGCCTTCGGGCCCGCCGCATGGTCGAGGCCGGCGTGCGCTTCATCGAGATTACCTGCCCCCTGACCCACAACAACAACGCCCCCTGGGATCAGCACGGCGAGCTCAAGTTGCGCCACGAAGAAAACGCCCGCATCACCGACCAGCCCGTCGCCGCCCTCCTCATGGATCTCAAAGCCCGGGGCCTCCTAGATGAAACCCTCGTCCTCTGGGCCGGCGAAATGGGCCGCACGCCCCACTCCGGCGGCGACGACGGACGCGACCACCACGTCAGCGGTTACACCATCTGGCTGGCCGGCGGCGGTATTCGCGGCGGCATGACCTACGGCGAGACCGACGAAATGGGCATGTCCGCCGTGGAGAACATCGTCAACATCCACGACATCCACGCCACCATCCTCCACCAGCTCGGCATGAACCACGAACGACTTACCTACCGCTTCGGCGGGCGGGACATGCGCCTGACGGATGTCCACGGGCACGTGATCGCGCCGATATTGGCGTAGGAGCGGCGTGTTGGCATAGAAGAGGTAGCCGTACCTATCAACAACGAAGAGCTACACGGAATGCAACGTCGCGTTCACGCCACACAGCGGTATACTCTATAGCAAGGTGGCACCATGAATCGGCATAAACTGCTCAGAAAGATTCTCACAAGCCCGAACAATATACAGTTCGTGGAAATTGTGAACCTGCTTGCAGGATTCGGGTTTGTACTTTCGCGAACTTCGGGAATCCATCATATTTTTGAATGCCCCGGTGTTCCCGAGCTCGTAAACATTCAGAACGTCAAAGGGCAGGCGAAGCCCTATCAGATACGTCAGTTCCTCAAACTGGTTGAAAAACACAATCTTCAACTGGAGGAAGAGTAATGCGCGACTATCACATCAACATCTTCTATTCCGATGAAGACGGTGGTTACATCGCCGACATCCCGGATCTTCCCAATTGCTCCGCATTTGGAGAGACCCCGGAAGAGGCGCTGCGGGAGCTCCAGATTGCAAAGTCCCTATGGCTGTCTGTGGCGAGGGAATCGGGAAAGCCCGTACCACCGCCCGCCTATCGGCCGGTCATCTATCAGGCTATTGCCGGGTAAACAGCGTTAAAGCAAATAGATTGGTCTGCGTCCCTGAAGTATCTCCCTTCAGGGACGGATATCGCTTCGACTTGCAGGGACGGCAGAGTGAGCAGGGACGACAGATTTTCCCCTTCTGACGTCCCTTCGGACTCCTTCGTCGCCACCCTGCGAGGGGAGTATTTCTGACGGCGGGTATTGCCCAAAGCGGCCCCATCCCGGATGTAGACAAACAACGGGCCACGCGGTATACAATACCCCAGTGTGTTTTGCATCTGGCAATCGCGCCGGTTTGTGCCGGCGAAACGGGTACCGGGAGAATAACCATGAACGCTTCGGCGGATTCCCATTCACAGGACCATCTGTTCGCGACGGGCAACCGGTGCCTCCTCCTCATCATGGGGCAGCGCTTTCTAGTCAGCATACAGCGGGTCACCGACAACACCATTGAGGTCAGCTTCCCCGTGCGCGATTTTCCCGTCGAGGGCATGCGCGTGGACCTGGAGTTCCACGACATGGAGGGCTTCACCCGCTTTGAGTCGGAAGTGCTCACCGCCCCCCGGGCTCTGGGTGACTACCTCGTGATCCGCCGCCCCCCGGCCTACGTCCGCAATTACCACCGCGGCTCCTGGCGTGTTCCCGTGGATTTCAAGGCCGAACTCAAGGGCCACGTTCACCCGCGCCGCATTCATGTGCCCGTGGTCAATCTCAGCACCGGCGGCATCCTCGTCCTGACGGACAGCGAGTTTGAGTTGGAGGATATGCTTGAGGCGTCCCTGCCCATTCCGGACCTCGCGGGCGAGAAAATGACCTGCAAGGTCGTTCACCGCGCCGCGGAATCCCAGGGTGTGGATGGGCTCGTGCAGATGGGCTGTACCTTCGTGAGTCCCGATCCCACGACCCTGAAAGCCATCGCCACCTATATTTCGAGCCGGTTGAAGGAACTGGGGCCCGAATACTCGCCCATCGGCGCCTGAGCCTTCGCGTAGTTGATTTTCGAAGCGTAACCTTTGGCAGGTGGTATGATAGCGGAACGACGAATCAGACATTTCTTTTCCCAATTCCTGGTTTCCCGTTATGCCGCAGGGGCCTTCCTGTTCCTGGTGGTGTGCCTTGCGCCCCTGGCGGGGGCCGCCGAGTCCCTCCGCCAGCCCTTTGAGGACGGCGTCACCATCATCGCCCACGAAGGGCGGGCTCTCTATCTGGAGTGCCAGCTTCCCAAGCGCACCGCGCGCTCGAGTTTCCTCAAGCGGCATCTGGCCGACGACAGCACCCGGAAGTTCTACCAGAAGCTCAAAGCCTTCCACCTCGCCTTCGACGAGCTGAAGCCCGAAACCCAGCGTCGCGTCATCGAGACCCTCTTTCCCAGCGACTACGCCGATGGGGCGGGGTGGTGGCACCGCGTGACCTATCAGGATACACCCGGTTTCGAATCCTGGTGGAACCTGGCGGACTGGCTAACGGGTCGCGGCCGCAACTACAACTTCCTGGAGCCAATCGCCGAAAACAAGGATTTTGTCGGCAGACCGCGCAACGGGCAGGTGCTCTTCATTCCCCGCGATCTGCTGAAAGACGTTTTCAAAGCCCCCTCGCCCGCGAGACCCGGCCGTGAACCGCTCAGGCCCATTACCATCGGCGACCTGCGCTATGGCGTCGACAGCGAAGGTGAATACGCCGCTTACCACATGAAACAGGGCGAAACCGTCCACGTCAATGTGATCGGTCACTTCACCGAACTTCGCGGCGAGGCCGCCGTGGACAACGCGGTCGCGCGCGTTCTGAACCGGAACAATATCACCGATCCCCGCCGCGTCATGCCGGGCCAGGAAATCCGTATACCCGTGGACATGCTTGCCCCCGCGTATCAGCCTCGGGGCGGGAGCGGCCTCGAAGGTATCGTCATCATCCTTGACGCCGGTCATGGCGGCGTCGACCCCGGCAAGGAACATGGCGACGTCTTCGAAGATGAAATCACCTATGATATTGTCCTCCGCATCAAGCAGCGGCTCGAAAGCACCACCCGCGCCCGGATTCATACTACCGTCCTTGATCCCGATCATGACGGGAAGCCCACCGCGGCCAGCACCTTCCTACACGATCAGGATGAACTGCTCCTCACGTCGCCGAACTACAATCCGACCAGTACCACCATGTCGGTCATCATGCGCGCCTTCCTCGTCAACCATCTCTTCCGGGAAGAGGTAAAAGCCGGCACCCCGAAGGAAAAGGTCTTCTTCGCGTCGATTCACGTGGACTCACTGCCGGAGCGGCTTTCCGGCACCATGGTATACATCCCAGGCGCCGCCCATCGCGGCGATGTGGAAACCTTCGACAATCCCATCTACCAACAGTACAAGGAGGCGCAGGGACAGGAGACCATCACCATTACGGCGCCCGAACGTCAGGACGCCGAACAGCGCGCTCGAAAGTTCGCTGAAGGACTGCTCACCGCCCTGCGCCAACATCAGCCACCCATCACCGTCAGCGCTGCCGAAAGGCCCATACGGGACATCATCATCCAGTCCGCCTCCTCGCGCTATATTCCCGGCGTCATCCGCAACACCATCGTGCCCACCCGTGTGCTCGTGGAGACCGCCAATGTCGAGAATCCCGAGGATCGCGCCAACCTCATCGACCCCGCTTGGCGTCAGGCCTACGCTGAAGCCTTCGTCGAGGCCGTGATCCAGTATTTCGACCGCTGAGCCGTATCGCAGTGGACCCCGGATTGTTCCGGGGCCTTCGTGTTTCATCAAGAGCCTCTGGCCTGTATATTGTTTGCTCTTTTCGGGCGATTTCCATATATGGTGTTGCAAAAAGACTGCTTTCTGCGATATGGTGTGGCTCTCGGTAGCACTCCCCATATATGGTATTTAGCCTGGCAGGTGGTATGACAACGGAACGACGCCTAAATTACTTCTTCGGACGT
>JBIJDL010000469.1:0-5110 GCA_044344195.1 Candidatus Hydrogenedentales bacterium | reverse complement strand
CGCGGCACTTGAGCGCCATACGCCGCTTCCATGTGTTCCTGCGCGATGAGCGCCTGGCTCCCCTCGATCCCTCCGAGGGCATCGAAACGCCTCAACTTGCGCGCTTGTTGCCCCACAGTCTCAGCAACGATGAAGTGGAGCGGCTGCTTGCCGCACCGGGACTCGATCCCGAGGCGGCCCATAGAGTGCGCGATGCGGCGATTCTCGAGCTGTTCTATTCCTGTGGGCTGCGTATTTCGGAGCTCGCCAATCTACCGGTGAATCATGCCGATCTCGCGGAGAGCATGGTGCGCGTCCGGGGCAAAGGCAGCAAGGTTCGTATCGTGCCCCTTGGTGCGCGGGCGCGGGAGGCCATCCGGGCCTGGCACGGGGTGCGTGCAGCCCAGACCCGCCTGGATGACACCCTGTTCCTCACGGCCAAAGGCAAGCGCATGAGCCGGGGCATGGTGTGGAAGGTGGTGAAGCACTGGGTCCGCGCGGCGGGCATCGCGCGCAATGTGACGCCCCACATGCTCCGTCACAGCTTTGCGACGCACCTGCTCGATCACGGGGCCGACCTGCGCGCCGTTCAGGAGCTCCTGGGCCACGCGGATATCAGCACGACCCAGATTTACACCCACGTGAGCATCGCGCGCCAGCAGGAGGCCCACCGGAAGTTTCATCCGAGGGCGTAGGGGACAGGGGCGAATGGCACTAACGTAAGAGGAATGCACTAAGCTTTCGAAGTAGATGCCGGGTGCCACCCACACACGGAGGAGCTTGCGACGGGGTTTGTGGGTGAAGGGACTTCAACCAAGCAAGGCCCCGCTTCGGTCAATCTCAGGCCCCACGGGTGCCACCCTCAAACGGAGGAGCGAAGCGGGGGAAGTTTGTGGGTGTAGAGGGACTTCAACCAAGCAAGGTCCACTCAATACCCATTCACGATTTCCTGAAGCCCGTTAAGAAATCACCTCTCCCGAGTCCTGCCGTATCTTTCACGAATCCCCGCCAACGGCGGTCGGCTGCTTGTGGGTGATAAGACCCCGAGTTTTCGAGGAGAATCGTGCCACAGGGTCAAGTCCCAACACCCACAAACTCCATCGCTACGCGATTACGTTTGAAGGTGGCACCCCAGGTTACCCATGGAAGCGCCCAGGTAGTGCCCCTAAGTCATCGCCCTGTGGGTGTCAGTTCCTCAACCATGCACGCTGAACACGGGGCGCGGTGGCGCGGTCTCGCCATCCTTTGGTGTTTCGTAAAGAATGGGGCGGTAGAGCACCTGGAAGGGCTCGGAGCGGCGTTCGTAGAACCAGTCGCCAAGCAACTCCAGACCTTCGGAGCCCGCCTCGCGCACCGGCAGCCAGACGTGGGCGACGGCCTCGGATATGACCGACGCCTTGTAGGTGTAGGTCCACTCCACGATGTCGAAGTTTTCGCCCGGCATGCGGCCTGCGCGGCGGGCGCCTTCCCGGAGTCCAGAGGCGTCTTCCGTGCCGCTGCTTTCCACCAGTGCCGTGATATCGCGATCAAGCAGGAGACGGTGGGTCAGGCGGACATTTTGCTCGGAATCAAAGGTTGCGGGGCGCATCAGGGATTCGTCCAAGGGGAGCCCGGCCTCTTCCAGGGCGCGCTGGTAGCCTCGACGACGTTCGGCACCGGGCTGGAATCCGTCCAGGCCGAGGAGCATACCCACGCGAGTGTGCCCGCGGGCGATGAGAAACCGGGTGCTGAGGTAGGCCGCCTCTTCGTAGTCCACCGTGGCGGAACTGATTTCCGGGTGACTGTCCAGTCGACCGAGTACCATATAGGGGCAACCGGCGGTGTGGACGCGATGAATGACCGAGTCATCGGAGCGCAGAGGCCCCGCAACCACGCACGCGCCAAAGCGCTGCTCGCTCACCCCCCGGGCGTAGTCGTATTGACCGTCGCGGGGCGGGGGATTCATATCGAAACCGATGAACTCGCCGTCGTAGAAGATCCGGTTCAACTCGAAGAAGATCCAGGTGAGGATATCATTGCTGATGGGCAACACGTCGAGGGGGGACGTCACGGCAACACCGATGCAGTCAAGTCGCTGGCGTCGCAGGCTGCGCGCGCCGGAGTGGGGGTGGAAGTTGACCTCCTGAATGAAGTCCTCGATCCGCTTCCGGGTGCCCTTGCCCACGCCCGCCTGCTTGTTCAGCACGCGGCTTACGGTTCGCGCGGACACGCCCAACTCATGGGCGATGTCGTGGATGGTGTAACGGCCTGTGGTCTTCTGTGCCATCGTGATCAGTTGCTTCCGCTGCTTTTCCCAACGCGTCACGGTACCACAATGATCGGACGCAATAAAACCCGCGTCTCCGGCTCGATGGCACCTGCGCTCCCAGTCCTTGTGACTCGTTTAGACCAAGTCGTGGAAGGTGTCGAGTCACGCTTACAAAAATGTACGGTCCCCGATGTGGCAGAGGTTCCTGGATTCAGCGCGCGAGTTTGAGCTCGCCGAACTGCTCGAAGTAATACACGAATTTGAAGGCGTTCTGATCCATGGGCACGCCAAAGAGCATCTTGAGGCGCACGGGTCCGTGGTATTTCATGCCCTCCTCCTCGGCTTCCTGGCCGTCGACGAGAACTTTGATGTCGTGGACACTGAAACACTTATCCATATCGTCCAGCCCCGTGTACTTCAGGCCGAGGGGGGCCAGGGCGAGTTCACCCGGCTCCCAGTGGGTGAAGCCCTGGGTCCGCTCCTGGGGCGCGATAGTCACATCCAGCCAGACATAGAGCAGGGGCACAAAAGGCTTGACGTCATCGTCGTCTCCGTCCTGCTCTTCTTCGGCGATCGAGGCCGGTTTCTCGGTCCATTCGTGGCCGTGCAACTGGCAGGTGGCGCCTTCCAGCGCATTGCCCTTCATCTTGAAGGGCGCGGTGAAGATTTTGAGCATGAGCCAATTGCCGATGAGTCCGATCACTATGTACTTGATGACAAAGTAGGCACCGATGAGTCCGCCGCCAAGCCAGTAGGGCACGTAGGCGAAATACATGCCCGCGATCAGGCTCAGGAGAATCAGTAGACGCACCGGTTTGAGCTTGAAGCGCCGTTTTTCGGGCGTGTCTGGCGCACTGTCCGCACCTGCGACCGCCACCGTCACCGGGGATATGGCAGGGGGCGCTCCGGGGGACGGCGAGGGCGCGGGACCGGGTTCGTTGGACCAGAAGGCGTTCTGCGGCGTACCGCCGGATCGGGCCACTTCCTCCGCCAACCGATCTTTCATGGTCTGGGCTTTCTGATAGCCCAGTTCGTTGACGAGCCGATCACACACGGCCAAGGCCTCGTCGTAGCGTTGTAACTGCTCCAGCGTGCGTACGCGGGCGTTCAGGACCCGGTGGTTATTCGGAAAGGCCGCATCCAAGGCATCCAAGTCCGCCAGCGCATCTTCAAAGCGGCCATAAGTAAACAGCTTGTCAGCTTTCTGAAAGCGTCGTTCCGCTTCGGACTTGTCCATCAATCGCCTCTCCGTTCAGCAAGACAGGGGTAGGGGGCGACGCGGGCCGGTTTTCCCATGGGACCGGCCCGGAACACGTTGCAGCATCAAGTGTCCGCCCTTGGGGAAATATAGTGTGGGGTGCGTGCAGAAAATGTCAAGCGCAAGGCGACCCTAAAAGGGGCAGCGCCGGGAGGGGCAAGCCCGGCGCTGCATGGGGATTCGGTGCGGTTTGGGGGCGCACCGTGGAAAGGGTATGTGGAACATGGCTTCGCGCATGTCGCGGCGCGGCCGGCTAAAGGGGTGAAAGGGGATGGCGCCATCCATACTTTACGTCCACGGGCCTGGAGTGCCCGGGGATTCCCTGGTATCGGAACGAACAGCCCCACTGTGTCGAGCCGGGGCGGTGTTGTTACAGGGGGAGCTGAAATTCAGCTTCAGTGCGATTTACTTGGAACGCGGGGGATAAGCGTGGTTATCCGATCGAAGAGGCGCCGGGCGAGTTCGGCCTTGGTCACGAGGGGCAGGGCCTCGGGCTCCTGGTCCGGCGAGAGAAACCACGCGCGGGTCGTCTCCGCGCCAAATCCGGAATCGGCACTCTTCACGTCGTTGGCGACGATCAGGTCGAGGTGCTTTTTCGTCAACTTCGCGGCCGCGTTGTTGAGGATGTCGCTTGTTTCCGCGGCGAAGCCCACGGCGATCTGATCGGGCCGTCGCGCCAGCCCTACGTGGGCCGCGATATCGGGATTGGGCACGAGCTCGACCTGGAGGCCGCTTTCATCACGCTTTCGCTTTTCCTGGGTCGGATGATCCACGCGGTAGTCCGCCACGGCGGCAGCGGCGATGAAGATATCCGCCTGGGGCAGGCAGGTGTTCACGGCGTCGAGCATGGCCAGGGCGGTGGGGGCATCGATGACCTGAGCGAGGTCGGGGGGAGTCACCTCGCAAGGGCCGGAGACCACGGTAACCTCCGCCCCGCGCATGAGGGCCTCCAGCGCGATGGCGTGGCCCATTTTCCCGCTGCTGCGGTTGCCGATGTAGCGCACGGGGTCGATGGGCTCATGGTTGCCGCCGCTGGTGATGAGCACGCGCTTGCCCGCGAGGCTGCGATCATTGCGAAGGGCAATCCGGGCGGATTCGACGATGGCGGGCGTCTCGATGAGGCGTCCGGGACCAAATTCGCCGCAGGCCAGTGCCCCCGTGCCCGGTCCCACAAAGTGACAGCCGCGGGCTTTCAGCAGGGCGATGTTGTCCTGCGTCGCGGGATGCTGATACATCATGGTGTTCATGGCGGGCGCGAAGAGGACAGGCGCGCGGGTGGCCAGCAGGGTCGTTGTGAGCCAGTCGTCCGCCAGGCCGTGGGCCGCTTTGGCAATGACATTGGCCGTGGCGGGCGCGATGAGGAACAGGTCCGCGCGACGGGCCACGGCGATGTGCTCGATCTCGGGATTCTGCGCCGGCTCAAACATATCGGTAATGACGCGCTGGCCGGTGATGCCTTCGAGGCTGGCGGCGCCTAAAAATTCGCGCCCCCCGGCGGAGAGGACCGGCAGCACGGTTGCGCCGACCTCCACCAGCCGGGAGGCGATTTCACACGCTTTATAGGCAGCGATGGAGCCGGTAACGCCGAGGACGATTACCTTGCCATCAAAGTCGCCAGCCATGGG
>JBIJDL010000468.1:0-5115 GCA_044344195.1 Candidatus Hydrogenedentales bacterium | reverse complement strand
CCAGATGTACCCCGTGCCTCGACTCCATATCGCCGGGTGCGACACGTTGCGCGAAGGCCGGGGCCGCATGTTGATCAAGGTTCTCTCCAGTTACACCATCGCCGACGCGGCGGGCCCGGAAATCGATCAGGGTGCCCTTGTCCGCTTCCTGGCCGAAATCGTCTGGGTACCCTCCGCGGCCCTGGCCGACACGATTCGCTGGTCGCCCATCGATGAAAATCGCGCAACCGCCACCCTGGGCCAGGGCGGTACTTCCGTTTCCGCTACCTTCGAGTTCAGTCCGGAGGGCGATCCCCGCACCATCCGCGCCGACCGCTACTACACCCGGGAGCAGGGAGCCACCCTGGAGAAGTGGCGCATTGGCATCGATCAAGACAGTTTTCAGGTCATCGACGGTCTGCGCATTCCGATGAAATCCACCGTGACCTGGGAACTGGCCGAGGGCGATTTCGAATGGTTTCAGGTCGAGATTGGCGACCTCGAATTCGACCATGCCGGTATCGCTGCGGAATCTTGACTCCCGCCGGCCACCCGCCTAAGCTATGACGCTCGGAATTGATCACGGCATTGCACCTGTCCCGCGTGACCCCGGCGCCTCACTCTGAAAGACCTGTGTCCATGAACCGCATCCTTACAGTTCTACTGATCATTGCCGCCCTGGCGGTCTCCCGCGCGCATGCCGCACCCAATGTGTTGTTCATAATCTCCGATGACCTCACCGCCGAGGCCCTATCGTGCTATGGCAATGTTCAGTCTCGTACGCCGGGGATCGACCGTCTCGCCAGCCAGGGACTTCGCTTCACCCGCGCCTACACCCAGTATCCGCTCTGCGGCCCCTCCCGCGCAGCCCTCATGTCCGGCATGTATCCCCGCACGATTGGCGTGATGGATAATCAGGATGCGGACAATTTCTCTGCGAACCTTGGCGCACGCCCCTCCCTGGCGCAGCACTTCAAGGACAGCGGTTATTACACGGCCCGGACCAGCAAGATCTACCACATGAAAATACCGGGCGATATAACCGCGGGCGTCGACGGTCCGGATCACCTCGCGTCGTGGACCGAACGCTTCAACTTCCGCGCGCCCGAGTGGCACAGCAGCGGCGCGAAGGAACACCTGAGCAATGAGCAGCTCAATCTAGACCCTTCGCAACACTACGCTGGCGGGTTTGGCGGCGCGTTTTATGTCGTAAAAACAGACACTGACGGTGCCGAGCAACCCGACGTGCAGGCCGCCAGCAAGGCAATCGAGCTTATGTCGGCACGCCGGGGCGATCCCTTCTTCCTCGCTGTGGGCCTTGTGCGTCCCCACGTTCCCCTGGTCGCTCCGGCGGCCTGGCATGACCGCTACCCGGCGGCTGCCATGAACCTGCCACCGCAGGTCGTCGATGACGAGGCCGACATGCCGAAGTACGCCCGCATGAAAACCAGCGCGTCCACCGGCCTCGATTCTGCGGAGAAAAAACAGAAAGTCCTGAGCGCCTACTACGCCTCTGTGGCCTTTATGGATGCCCAGGTGGCCCGGCTGCTCGACGCGCTGGACGATCTGGGCCTGCGCGACAACACCATCGTGGTCTTTACGAGCGATCACGGCTACCACCTGGGCGAGCACGAACAATGGCAGAAGATGAGCCTCCACGAGGAGTCGGCCCGCATACCCTTAATCATTTCAGTGCCGGGCAAAGCCCCCGCCACCTCCCAGAGCCTCGTCCAGATGATCGATCTTTACCCGACCCTCTCGGAACTCGCCGGTCTGCCTGTTCCCGCCCACGCGCAGGGCAAGAGTCTGGTCCGTCTGTTGGACAATCCCGCCGTTGAAGTTCACGATGCCGTGTACACCTGCATCAGGGAAGACCACCTTCTCACCACAAGTCGCTGGTCCTATGCGCGCTATCGCGACGGCAGCGAAGAATTGTATGATCACGACAAAGATCCCCGTCAGTTTTTCAATCTCGCCGCGGAACCCGCCTATACCGGCCCGCTCGGTGACATGCGGGCGAAGCTCGATACAAGGTTGGCTGAAATTGGCCGTTGAGCCTGGAATATGGTCTCGTTACCACAGCCCCTTTGGGAACGAGAACAAGAAACGAATTGAACAAATGAAAGCGACCTCCAAAAAATGAACCCTTTCCCCCGCACCCTGCTCACCGTGACCCTCGCCGCCGCCTTCGCGGGCTGCGCCACCTCCAACAAGCAATCGATCATGTCCACTCCCGCGGGGGAGCGCTACGTGGAACGAAACGTCAACGGCGAAACCATCCTGCCCAATGGGCGCCTCATCACCCCGGCGGGCCAGATGCATCAGGTACGCCCCCACCCCTACGGCCTCGCCATGAGTCCCGACGGGCGATGGGTCGTCTCGGTCAGCAGCGATGGGCCCCAGCTTTCCATCCTTGATCTCGCCGATCCCGCTTCTCCGAAAATTTCCTACATCCCCGAGGAGATCAAGAAAGACGGCGGCGTGCTCGATGCCGCCTTCATGGGCGTCGCCATTTCTCCCGACAGCAAGACGGTCTATGTGGCTGGCGGGCGCGAGTGGAAGGTCTATGCCTTCGCCCTGGAATCCCGCGAAAAGCTTTTCGAGATCAACTGTGCCCACACCGCCGAGGGCACGGAGTTCCCCCTCGGCTATCTGGGCGACCTCCGCCTCAGCGCCGACGGCAAGTTCCTCTATGGCGTGGACCAGTTGTTCTTCCGCATGCTCGTAATCGACGTGGAAAGGCGCGCCGTCGTCCGCTCCGTCCAGGTGGGCCGCTATCCCTTCGGCATCGCCCTCTCCCCCGACGGGACCAAGGCCTTCGTGGCCAATGTGGGCATGTTCGAGTTCTCCTACATGAAGGATGAGGCGGGCAATCTCGCCAAACTCGATTTCCCGCCCTATGGCGTGCCGTCTGAGGAGGCCGAAAAGGGCGTGACCATCGACGGCGTCATCGCGCCGCCCCTGGGCGACCCCAATGACATTCGCGCAATGTCCGTCTGGACCGCCGACATCACGGATCCCGCCGGCGCGACCATAGTGAATCGCCACAAGACGGGCCACCTCGTGGGCGAGCAACTGGAAGACTTCCCCGCCGTCGGCGGCAGCAGTCCCAACAGCATGGCGGCCACGAAGGACCATGTCTACATCTCCAACGGCAGCAACGACAGTATCAGTGTGGTCAACCTGCACACTGGCGCGCGCGAATCGGACATCGATCTCATTCTCGACAAGCGCGTATCGAAGTTTCGCGGCATGATTCCCTTCGGCTTGGCCCTTTCGCCGGATCACGAAACGCTCTACGTGGCCGAGGCCGGGATCAACGCCATCGGCGTGGTGCGCCTCGCCGATCGCAAGGTGCTGGGCCACCTGCCCACCGCATGGTTCCCCAGCAAGCTCGCGGTGTCGCCCGACGGGAAAACGCTCTACGTCGCCTGCGCCAAGGGCATCGGGTCCGGACCCAGCGGCGGCAAGAACCACAACCCCAACGACCCCACCGGCATTGGCGCGCTGATGCGGGGCTACATCAACGTCATGCCGATTCCCGAAGGCAACGAAGCGCTCGTCGCATCAACGAAGCAAGTCCTCGACAACAACGTGCGCTTCACCCCGCCCGTCGCGGATCGACCGGTGAATCACCCCGTCCCCGAACCGGCTGGCGCGTGGCCCAGCCCTATCAAGCACGTGATCTATGTGGCCAAGGAAAACCGCACCTACGACGAGATCTTCGGCGCACTCCCCGGCGGGCGCGGCGACGCGGAATTGGCCCGCCTGGGCAAGCCGATCGACGTGAGCAACAAAGACAACACGCGCACGGTGAAGGACGTGGTGCTCATGCCCAATCACATCGCGCTGGCGCGGCGCTTCGCCATCAACGACAACTTCTATTGCGACTCCGATCACAGCGTGGACGGCCACCGCTGGCTCGTGGGCACCTACCCAAATGAATTTATGGAATCCAAGATCGGTGAATCCTCAAAAGGCGAAGGCCCCGGCGATTTCGCCTTCATTGGCTCCTCCGGAGCGATCTATCCCGAGGACTACAACGAGGGTGGCGCAATCTGGGAGCACCTCGAACGCAATGGCATGAGCTTCTACAATTTCGGCCTGGGCTTCGAATTCAAACCGGGCGACGAAGAGCAGGAATACAAGTACACGGGTATCAAGCTCCCCATCAACTATCCCATGCCGCAATCGCTCTTCGAACGTACGTCCCGCAAGTTCGCCACCTACAACACGAACATCCCCGATCAATTCCGCATGGACATGTTCATCGAAGAGTTCAACGAGAAGTGGGCCTCGGGCAAGGAGCCCCTGCCCCGCTTCATCAGCGTCATGCTGCCCAACGACCACGGCTCCGGCGAGCGGCCCGACGACGGCTACCCCTTCTGGGGCTCCTACATGAGCGACAACGATCTCGCCCTTGGGCGCCTCGTGGAACTCATCAGCCACAGCCCCTGGTGGAAGGAAACCGTCATCCTGGTCACGGAAGACGACGCCCAGGGCTACGTGGACTCCGTGGACGCCCACCGCTCCATCGCCATGGTCATCAGCCCCTACGCGAAGCGCGACTACATCTCCCACACCCACACCAGCCAGGCGAGCATGATCAAGACCTTCTTCGCGATTCTGGGCCTGCCGCCGCTCAACCAATACGACGCGTTCACGTCGGATCTGGGCGACGCATTCACGGTGGCACCGGAGAACAGCGCGCCCTACAACGCCCTGCCGGTCAATTCCGAAATCTTCGACCCGGTCAAAGCATTCGACCCCTTCGATCGCGAGTTCAACTGGAAAGCCATTAACGATTTCGTGGCCATGGACGATCCCGAGTTCCTGGAGACGGACGAATACGGTCATTCCGGAGAAAAGAGCCATGCGCCGAGAACGGTGGAGTAGCAAGAAAGCGCGAATGAGAGACCGCTGAACACTATGCGGCAACCGTCCACCATTAGAATCGAAATCGAACCACAAAGAACTCAAAGATCACAGAATGTCTGTTCTTTGAGTTCTTTGTGCTCTTTGTGGTTTGAAAATGCAATATTGTTCATGTGGATTCCCCTGCATTCATAAAGGTAAAAGGCTCTATGAATACTATCTCGCTGCGACACCGCTTCCATCTCATCGGCATGATTGCGA
>JBIJDL010000104.1:0-14717 GCA_044344195.1 Candidatus Hydrogenedentales bacterium | reverse complement strand
GGCGCCCCGCTCATGAAGGGTGACCGCCGGCATTTTTCCCATCGGCTCGTTGACCTCGGTATGTCCCCGCGCCAGGCGGTTGAGTTTATCCTCCTTGTCGCGGGGATAATCGGCTTGGGAGGTGCCTTCCTGCCGCTGCTGGATGCGCGGGGCACCGCCATCGTCCTCCTTCAAACCGTCGGGGTCTTCCTGCTGATCGTCCTGCTGATGCGGGCAGGAAAGGACAGCGGGGGAAGCGTTCGATGAGCCGCCGGAAAGTGAATTCTCCGGCAGCCTCAGAGGAAGTGGGGGGGGGGGTATCACTCTGGCCGGTCGATTTTGCTTCGCAGCGAAAGGCCCCGCCTGCCTTGTTCTGCGTGGCGGCCTGGGGGGGGATTCTGGCGCTGCTGGCCGCCGGCAATGATCTCCTGGGATTGAAAAAGGCCTTGCTCATCCTGGCAGGGGCACGGATGGAGCCCATACTCGGGGCGGCGTCGCTCCACAGCGTAGATATTGCCGTTGTACTCACCGGGTTTGTCCTGGTTATTGGCGCGGGCTACGTTCATGTGTCCCTGGGTCTGGCGGTAGTCCTCGCCCTGCGACCCTGGCTCGACGGGTTCACCTACCCCACGGACAATTTCTATTTCCTCTGGGCGGTGCTGTACCTGGTCGGCCTGTGGTCGGTCCGACAACTGCGTAATCCGGTGCCACTGCGTGGGGGTGTCCCACTGGTACTCTTCAGTGTTTTCTATGCCTTCTGCCTGCTCTCGACTGTCAACAGCGTCCAGTTCGACGCCACCTACCGGGAGCTCCTTCACTGGGCCGCGTGCGGCGCCACGTTCTTTCTCGCGATCAACGCCACGCCCCACCCGACCAGCCGGGCTATCGTGCTGCTGGGGCTCTTTGCGGGCATGGCGGGACAAGCCCTGTTCGCCTATCCCCATCTGTGGTATGTCTTGCCTTGGCTCCGTGAATACCTCCAGGACGATCCCAGTCGCCTCGCCCAGTGGTTCAAGGGCGCGACCGAGTTCACCCCGGAGCTCGCGCGGCGTTTCAATCTCAACCGGGCCTTTGCGAGCATGGTTTTTCCCAATGCCCTGGCGGCACTGCTCATCCTGGGAATCCCGGCGTCTCTTGCTTGTGTGTGGAACGGTATCGCGTCGCTTCGCGGACCCGAGCCCGGAAGTCCCGTGACCCGGTGGCGTTACATCGCGCCGTGGGGCATGGGACTTTTTGCGCTGATTTGCGTGCCGCTCTACCTGCTGGGACAACTTCCCCTGGCCTATTCTCTCGGCCAATCGCCGTGGTTCGGCTCTTCACAAAATCTGATCTACCTTTCGGTGCTGACAGCGGCGCTTGCGGCCACGCTCTTTCTCCTGGGCGCAAGAAAATTCGGTCTGGCCCGCGCGGGCCGCGCACTGGGAACGGCTGCGGCCCTCCTGCTCTGTCCCATGATGTGCGGGGCCCTGTGGATCACCTATTCACGGGGGGCTATGCTCGCGCTGCTGGCCGCCGCAGGCCTCTGCGTGCTCCTCCACTGGTGCACGGGAGGGCTATCGCGTCGTGTGTGGAAGGGGGCCTCCGCGAGTCTTCTGGCGGCAGGGCTCGTTCTAGTCCCCTTCCTCTTACTGGGAGCGGCAGACGCAGCAGACAGCACCCCAGCGGCGTCAACCGCTGTGAGTGGGGAAGGGATGGATGTGACGATCCAGGAGCTGGCCGATCCGGGCTCCATGCGGTTGCGGCTGAGCTATTGGCGCGTCGCCCTGTCCGTGGCCCTGGATCACAGCGGCACGGGCGTGGGCCTTGGCAATTTTCGGATCGCCTACGGTCCCTACCAATATCTGGGGGCGGGCGATGTGCAGAACGCCCACAATGCCGTGCTTCAGGCCTGGTGCGAGACGGGACTCCTCGGCGTGATCGCTTTTCTGGTTTTCTGGGGCGCGTTTCTGTGGAAGGGGCAGCAGATAATCCGTGCCGAGGTGGAGCCCGCCCGTCGCTATCTGCTTCTCGGTCTCTACGGCGGCGTGCTGGCCTTTCTGCTCCATTCTCTGCTGGACATCAATTTTTCCCATCCTTCCCTCGTCATGTACGTGCTGGCCAGCGCGGGCTTATTCTGGAGCTATGCCCGCCCCGAAATGGAGCCAGCCGTGGGGCGCGCGCGCATCGTTGCCCTGCCGATTCTCTTGCTGGCGGCCCTGACTGCGGGGGCGGCATTGCGACCCTTTATTCTGGATCTCTCCATGAACGGTGGGCGCTTTGTGAATGTGAGCAATCGCTCTATGAACGATGCTCGGCACAATGCCGCTCTTTTTTTCCTCGTAGACGGTCCGGCCTGGGCGGTCCAGGGAAAGCCGAGTCCGCCGCCCGTCCTTCCCATCGGGGAGGCCATCACGCTGCTCGATGACCGTGCGATACTTTTCGACGTGGGGCGCGTTCTGGCACCCGATCCCGATAGAAAGCGTATGGTGCCCCTGGCTACCGAATCGGCGCTGCCTTCCGATGCCGTGTTCCAATTGGAGCGCCCCTGGGCGGCCCGAACCCATGCCATCGCCCGCGTTGAGGCATGGATTACGGAACTGGAGCGGCTCGATCGGCGTTTTCCCCACGATCCCCAGACGGCCTATCTGATTGGCGGCCTTTATAAGATGCTGGTGGAGCAGAGCGGACCCGAGTCAGCCGAGCATAAGGGGCGCTGGCTGGCCGCCATGCTGGACTGGGCCGAGGAGGCGGTCCGCCGGAGTCCCATGCACAAAGATATGCACCAGATGCTGGCCTGGGCCGAATGGTGCTATGGAAGCCACACCCAGGGGGCGGAGAGCCTGGCCCATTTTCAAAAGGCGCTCAGCAATTTTCGCCGATCCACCGAACTGGGGCACCTGGAGCCCAATTATTTCTTTGCCGAGTCCGAGGCCCTGGCCGCGCTGGGGAAGGCCTATCAGAACGCTGGAAAGGTGGCGGAGGGAGAAGGATATATCGAGCGTGCCGGAGCGCTGCGGAGCGATGGCGAGCGCCTCCAGAAGGCCCGCTGGGATCTTGGCTTGCAATAGGGGGGGCGGGGCCGTATTATCACATTCGTATAGAGACAGCAGGCGGTTTTCGAGGCTCCTCCGGCATGTGTCGTCCCGGATGTAATGTTTTCCCTCCGTCAATTGTAAGTGCCTGGTATTGAGGGTGTTGTCTGTTTTAATTTAATCTCGCGACGGTCAGCCCTCTTCGGAATTGTTAAACCCAACGAAAGTGAACCCACAATGCACTCCAGGCTTGACGCCCTTCGCGTAGAACTGCAAAGCCATGGCTGCGACGCCTTCGTCAGCTTCTTTTCCCCCGCCAACGAGTACCTGACCGGCTTTCGGGGCAGTACGTCCGCAGTCTTGATTACGCCGACCGACGCCGTTTTCCTGTGCGACTTTCGCTACACCGAGCAGGCGGGCGAGCAGGTGAAAGGCTTCGTGGTGGAGGAAGTGGCCGGTGGTGTGGAAGCTGCTGCGGGCGAACGTCTTAAGGGATTGGGCGTGACCCGGATAGCGGTCGAGCCATCCACCTTGTCGCTGGATCAGAGCATGACGGTGGAGCGCACGGCGGGTACGGCGGTGGTCCCGGTCAAGGGGCTGGGTACGACGGCCCGCATGGTCAAATCCGAGGATGAAAAGGTGAAACTTCGGGCTTCCAGTGCTTTGGCGGAGGCCGCGCTGGCGTCGGTGCTGCCGCTATTGAAAGAGGGGATCACCGAAGCCGAATTTGTGGCGCATCTGGAGTTCGAATTCAAGAAGCGCGGGGCGCTGGGATCGTCGTTTTCACCAATTGCGCTTTTTGGTTCCCGGAGCTCCCTGCCTCATGGTGTGCCGGGTAAAAAGCGCCTGGAATCGGGCGATATCGTCCTTCTGGACCTCGGCTGTATCCTCGAAAGCTACTGCTCTGACTTGACTAGAACGTTCGTATTCGGTACCATCCCCGGAAATTGGTTTGAGGAAATCTATAAAATCACCCTCACCGCCCAGTTGGCGGCGCTTGGTGCCATTCGGCCGGGCGTTTCGTGTCGTGATGCCGACGCCGTTGCGCGCGATATCATCACGGAGGCCGGGTACGGTAAGTACTTTGGCCATGGTTTGGGCCACGGTGTCGGCTTGGAAATCCATGAAGCGCCTCGCCTGAATCAGCATTCGGATACGATCCTTCAACCCGGTATGGCCGTTACGGTCGAACCGGGCATCTATATTCCGGGCCAGGGCGGGGTGCGAATAGAAGATCTGGTATTGGTTACAGAAACGGGTTGTGAAATTCTTACGAAACTTCCCAAAGACTTGAAGGTATTGAATAGATGAGCATAAGCACTGCCGATTTTCGTAATGGTCTGGTTGTAGAGAGCGACAAGGGCCTGATGGAAATTGTTGAATTCCAGCACGTAAAGCCGGGAAAAGGTCCAGCCTTTGTCCGTACCAAGTTCAAGTTTATTCTGACCGGACGAGTGATCGAGCAGACCTACCGATCCGGGGAAAAATTCGAAGAAGCGCGGGTGGAATCCCAGTCGTGGCAGTATCTCTACCACGATGGCGATCTTTACCATTTCATGCATACCGAGACCTACGAACAGTTGGGACTCAACCCCGATCTGGTGGGCGATAATGCCAACTGGATCAAAGAAAACTCCAATGTTGTCATCTTGTTCCACAACGGCAAAGCGATTGCGCTGACCGTGCCGTTGAGCGTGGAACTCACCATTACCCGATCCGACCCCGGCGTGCAGGGCGACCGTTCGTCCGGCGGCACCAAGCCCGCCACGCTCGAAACGGGCGTGACCATTCAGGTGCCCCTGTTTCTCGAAGAAGGAAACGTGGTGAAGGTGGATACGCGCACCGGGAAATATCTGGAACGCATCAACGCCTAGGCCTGGTGTTAAATGGGTGTAACTTGTCCGCGCGAAGGTGCCTCCGGGCCCGCCGCGCCGTCCATGACGGAGAGAAAACCGTGGATATCAAAGAACTCAAAGAACTCATCAGCTTGCTGGAAGAGTCCAAGCTGTCGGAATTAGAAATAGAAGAAGAGGGCCGTCGCGTCCGTCTCACCAAGCAGTCCGAGACTTACATGACGATGCCCGCGCCGGTGCATATGCAGGCTCCCATGGCTGCGCCCGCGCCATCCGTCGCACCCTCGACCCCCTTCGGATCGGCCCAAGCCTCCAAGGAGCCGTCTCTGGCCGACCAGGGCCTGGTGGCCGTCACTTCGCCCATGGTCGGGACTTTTTATATCAAGCCCGCCCCGAGCGAACCCACTTTTGTCGAACTCGGTGACCGCATTTCCGCCGATCAGACGGTATGCATCGTGGAAGCCATGAAGATCATGAACGAAGTCGCGGCCAAAGTCGCTGGCATCGTGGAACGCATCCTGGTGGAGAATGGGGAGCCCGTCGAATTCGGACAGCCCCTCTTTGCCATCCGACCGTCCTGACGACCACGAAAGACTAAATTTCATGCTGCGACGCATATTGATTGCCAACCGGGGCGAGATCGCCGTCCGTGTTATTCGGGCCTGCCGGGAGATGGGCATTACCTCCATCGCCGTCTACTCGACCGCCGACGAAGATTCTCTCCATGCGGCCCTGGCCGATGAAAGCATCTGCATCGGGCCGCCCGAGCCGAGCAAGAGTTACCTCAACATCCCCGCCATCATTTCGGCGGCGGAGATCACGGATGCCCAGGGCATCCACCCGGGCTACGGCTTCCTCTCCGAGAGCCAGAAGTTTGCCAGTATCTGCAAAGACTGCAACATCAAGTTCATCGGACCCAGCCCCGAGGCCATCGCCCTGAGTGGCGACAAATCGGCCTGCCGCAAGGCGGTGGCGGCTGCGGGCGTGCCCATCGTGCCCGGCAGTGACGGTTTGATTGACGATCCCGAGAAGATTCTGGGCCTGGCGAAGAAGATTGGCTACCCGCTTCTTGTGAAGGCGGCGGCGGGCGGTGGTGGCAAGGGCATGCGTATCGCCCACAACGACGCCACGCTCAAGCACTCCATCACCATGGCGTCCAACGAGGCCGAGGCGGCCTTCGGCGACGGCGGCGTGTATCTGGAGAAGTTTGTGGACAACGCGCGGCACGTGGAAGTGCAGATTCTGGCGGACGAGCACGGGCGCATAGTCACCTTCGGCGAGCGCGAGTGCAGCATCCAGCGGCGCCACCAGAAGTTGATTGAGGAAGCACCCTCCGTGGCGTTGAGCAGCTCCATGCGCGCGAAGATGTGCAAGGCGGCGCTTAAGGCGGCGAAGGCCATCGGCTACACCAATGCGGGTACCGTTGAATTCCTGCTGGCGCCCAATGGCCAGTTCTATTTTATCGAATTTAACGCGCGTATCCAGGTGGAGCATCCCGTGACCGAACAGGTGACGGGATTCGATCTGGTCCGGGAACAGCTCCGGGTGGCTTCGGGCGAACCCCTGGGATACAGCTCTGTGAAGGTCACGGGGCATGCGATCGAGGCCCGTGTGTACGCCGAAGATCCCGAGCGAAATTTCATGCCCAGCCCGGGCGTGATCAAGAGTTGCCATATGCCGGGCGGGCCGGGCGTGCGGGTGGATTCCCACCTATTCGCCGGTTATGAAGTGCCCCGTTACTATGACTCCCTGCTGGCCAAGGTCATTGCCACGGGCAAGGATCGCGATCAGGCCATCGAGCGTTTAGGCGGCGCTCTGGATGAGTTTATCGTGGAAGGGGTCAGCACGACGGCCAAGCTGTGTGCCCGGATTGTCCGGGGCGATCGCTTCCGTCGGGGTGATCTGGGACCCGACCTGCTGGATGAGTATCTCCCGAAGCACAGTTAGTTCCCAGGGGTACATTCCGAGTCTCGAGTTTCTTAAGGAGAGAGTGCTGGGGGCCGCTTGAAAAGCCCAGGCGCCGGGCCTGCATGGGTTCGGGGCGCGGCGGCCCGCGGACATGGCGGCCTGTCGCCGTACCGGTCCACGCCTGGCGTAGATATTCTCTAGTAGGGCGGAATCTAGCCGCCCGAAGGCCGGTTCCGCTGCCGCGCGAGGCATGGCTTCCCGCGGACACATAGAAGGAGCATACTCCATGAAACTCTTTATCCTTAAGCTGCTCAGTTTCGCCGTCTTCATAGTGGGGCTTGTTTCTCTCGTCTCCGCGCTTGGGGTAACGGATTGGCCGGAAGTGAAGCCCTACCTCGATCAGATGCCGACGCTTCTGGCCGAACTCCAGTCGAAGCTCCCCAAGAGACTCGAATTCCTCAAGGAAGTTCTCACCGTGCAGGGGCTCTGGTTTACCGGCTCTATCGTGGCCATCGTCTTCGGCATCTATGGGTTTTCCCCCAAATCCCGGAAATGGCGCAAGCCGAAGAAAATCAGCTATACCGGCCCCCACGGCGAAGTGCAGATTCAGCTTGATACCGTCGAGCAGTCCTTGAATCACGTGCTCGCCCGCATGCCCGAAGTGAAGCGCATCAACGTAAAGGTGGACCCGCAGGACGGTGGGCGCCGCGCCCTGATCCGGGCCGAGGTCGTGCTGTACCAGCGCCCCGGTCAGAATGCCCGGGCCCTGGCGAGTCTGGTGACCGACTACATTGCGGAGACGGCCTCCAAGCTCGTCGGCCTCGAAGATCTCGCCACCATCGAGCTCAAGGTAACGGGTATAGTCGTCAACAGCAAGAAATCCAGCCAGGCCATCCGCAAGGAAAGCCTGAGCCACAGCGCGCCTGTGGAACTGCTGGAAGCGCCTCCGGCGCCCCTGACGCTGTCCGGCCCCCGCGAGCCCATCGGCAGCGGACCCATCGAGCAGGAGTTGGAAGACAGCAACGCCGACGCGATGGAGACCAGCGCGGTAGACACCCTCCACGAAGTCTCCAACCAGGCGGCGGCCCGATCCGAATTGCTGGAGCCCCTCCATGTGAGCAAGCCCGCGTCCGTTGAAGTGGGTGCCTTCCACACCGAGGGAGGCCAGGACGACCGGCTGGGGGAGTCGCAGGAGGCGGTGATCGTAACCGCCCAGTCGGATGAACCAGCCTATACGAGTTCCACGTCGGTAAACGCAGTTGCCCCCCTGGAGATGGATGTGCTCGACGAGCCCCTCTCTCACGACAACGATGTGCATTATGCCGAGGTGGAGAGCGACGAGGCGGAGGAGTCCCCCTACCGTTCCGAAGTTACTTCGGGCATTGCGGATGAGGCGGTCGAAGGCGCGCTGGACGATGATCCGGCCTACGGCGGGACGCTCGCAGGCGAGGACGACGCGGTGGTGGAAGAGACGGATGCCGAGGACCACACGCCTGTCCAGGATGGGCACGAAGATGAGTTGGCCACCGAAGACCAGGGCCACGATTCAGGCGTGGAAGGCGGAGAAGAATATACCGGCGACGTCACGATTCCCGAGGGCGACGACGACCCGAACAATGCCGGAAAGGAAAAGAAGCGCTGGGGCTGGTTTAATTAAGAACCGACCTGGGTGTGCATTTCTCCCGATATAAGCGGAATTGTAGAGGTTCAGCCCCGGAGGGGCTATGGAACTTAGCCCAGGGTGAAGCGAGGCACGAGCGGAACCCTGGGAACACGAATCAACCCGATTTTAAAGCCCCCAACGGGGGCGGCGGAAGGCCAAGGAGTGCGTTAGCCCCTGTCCGCGTTTTCCGTCACCCGCTTCGCGGGTTTGTCGGATCTTTTTGGGTACTTTCCCAGGGTTGCGCTCATACCTCGCTCCACCCTGGGCTAAGTTCCGCGGCCCCTCCGGGGCCAAGACGATGATAGCCAAGACTTTAGCAGGGCTTGTTTTTTCATTGCACAATCCGTCCAACGGTGTTCGATATGGTTATATATTCCTCCTGCTGTCCCTGAAGTCGCTGATGTCCCTGCAACCGCGAAGAAGGCCCTCGGCGAATTTGTATTTTCGCCAAGCTATATCAAGGTACCAAAATGCTAGCTAAACGAATCATTCCCTGCCTCGATGTGGCCGATGGCCGCGTCGTCAAAGGGGTTCAGTTTCTTGGTCTCCGCGATGCGGGCGATCCGGTTGAGATCGCGCGTCGCTACGACGAAGAGGGGGCCGACGAACTGGTCTTTCTCGATATTCAGGCGTCGACAGACAACCGGAACACCATGCTGGACGTGGTTTCGCGGACCTCGGAAGAGGTCTTCATGCCCCTCTGCGTCGGGGGCGGCATCCGCACGCTGGAAGACATCCGCCGCCTGCTCGAAGCGGGGGCGGACAAGGTCTCCATCAACACGCCGGCCATTCAGGATCCCGATTTCGTGAACCAGGCCTCGTCGCGCTTCGGTTCACAGTGTATCGTGGTCGCCATCGACGCGAAGAAGCTTGAAGACGGCTCTTATATCGTGAAGAGCCACGGCGGGCGGGAGGGGGGGAGGGCCACTGTCCTCGAGCCCATTGCCTGGGCGAAGGAAGTGGAATCCCGGGGCGCGGGCGAGATCCTGCTGACCTGCATGGACGCCGACGGCACACGAAACGGGTACGATATCGAGATGACCCGCGCCGTGGCCGAGGCCGTGGGCATTCCCGTGATTGCCAGCGGCGGCGCGGGCAATCTGGAGCACCTGCGGGCCGCATTGGTCGAGGGAAAGGCCGACGCCGCGCTGGCCGCTTCGATCTTCCATTTTCGCGAGCACACCATCCAGGAAGCGCGGGATTACCTTGCAAAACACGGCGTGGCTGTGCGATCCTAAAGTCCGCCGAAGCATGAGTATGCATGGCTTTTGTCAGGGCAACGTTCCACGGGTCGTCACCCCGCTGGACTGGCACGGAGAACGACACATGACGCATCTAGTCGAAGCCGATTTTCGATGGCGTCATTCTGTCCTTTCCTAGGCCAGTCCCTTCTCCGGCTGGCCTTATGCGCCGCCCACTTCCCCCATTTCATGCCTGAAGGCCCCTGCTCGGGCTCGCCTTCACAACCCCGGGAGTTTCCGCCATGACCCTCGATGATCTGCTTAAATACGACGACAAGGGACTTGTCTGCGCGGTCATACAGCACCATGAAAATGGGCAAGTGCTCATGGTGGGCTATATGAACCGCGAGTCCCTCTCGATCACACTCAAGGAAAAGAAGGCCTGCTTCTGGTCCCGTTCCCGCCAGACGCTATGGCTCAAGGGCGAGACTTCCGGCAACGTGCTTCACGTGAAGGAAATACGCATCGATTGCGACGGCGATGCACTCGTCCTGAAATGCGATCCCGTCGGCCCCACGTGTCACACCAATGAAACAAGCTGCTTTTATCGGCGCGTGAACGATGACGAAAGCCTCACCCTCGCGGGGGATGGCGTCGCCACGAAATAGACGGCCCGCGTGCCGCTGCGCGTCTGCAAGGGAACGAACCATGATACATCCATCTTTGCCAGACTTTAAGACTGTCGCCCAGCCCGGCGCGCTGGTTCCCGTTTACCGGGAAATCCTCGCCGACTTGGAGACGCCGGTTTCCGCGTACATGAAAATTTCTCAGGGCCAGGACCACGCTTTTCTGCTGGAGAGCGTGGAACAGGCCGGCTCGCTGGGGCGCTATTCTTTCATCGGGGCGAATCCCTCGGTCATCTTCCACGCCAAGGGCAGGGAAGTGACGGTGGTCCGGGGCGGCGTTGCCGAGACCTACACGGCGGAGATGCCGCTGCGCGAGTTGCGCAGGATCATGGCGGCCTATACGCCCGTAGAACTCGAAGGGTTGCCGCCCTTTCACGGCGGGGCCGTGGGCTATCTCTCTTACGATCAGGTGCGTTTTTTTGAAACGCTGCCCGATGACAATCCCGACACGCTGAATTTGCCCGACCTCTATTTCGTCATTACGGACACCATCCTGATCTTCGATCACGGCAGCAACGTCATCAAGATCGTGTCGAACGTCCATGTGGAGGATGACGCCGAGGCGGCCTATGCCCTGGGACTCCGGAAGATCGAGGAGCTCGAAGCACGCCTCAAGGCCCCGCTGGCCGACGCCCAGGTTCACCCGACACCGAGCACGCTGTCGAACGACATCCAGTCCAATTTCACCCGTGAGGCCTTCTGCGACATCGTGCGCCGGGCCAAAGAGTACATCTGCGCGGGGGACATTTTTCAGGTGGTGCTGTCCCAGCGCTTCAAACGCCCGGTAACGGCACACCCGGTGACCCTCTATCGGGCCCTGCGCTCCATCAACCCCTCGCCCTACATGCTGCTTATGCAGTTTCCGGGCTTCTCCCTCGTTGGCTCCAGTCCGGAAGTGATGACCCGCGTGGAAAAGGGGATTGCCATGGTGCGACCCATCGCCGGCACACGCCCCAGAGGCAAGACGCCGGAGGAAGACAAGGCCCACGAGCTGGATCTTCTGGCGGACGAGAAGGAGATCGCCGAGCACGTCATGCTCCTCGATCTCGGTCGCAACGATATTGGACGCATCAGCAAGCCCGGCACCGTGGCCCCCGTACCCGGAAAGCGCATGGTCATCGAGCGCTATTCCCATGTCATGCATATTGTGAGCGAAGTGGCTGGCCAGCTCCGGCCCGACTGCGATGCCTTTGATGCGCTGGAAGCGACCTTCCCCATGGGCACGGTCAGCGGCGCACCGAAGATTCGCGCCATGGAGATCATCGACGAGCTGGAGACCGAACGCCGCGGGCCCTATGCGGGCGGCTGCGGCTACATCAGCTTTTCGGGCGAGATGGACACGTGTATTCTTATCCGCACTATGGTGGTGAAGGAGGGCATGGCCTATTGCCAGGCGGGCGCGGGCATTGTCTACGACAGCGATCCCGATCGGGAGTACGAGGAAACCCAGAACAAGGCCAAGGCGCTCTTCCGCGCCGTGGAATTTGCGGAGAAAGGCCTCGAATCATGATCGTCCTCATCGACAACTACGATTCCTTCACCTATAACCTCGTACAGTACTTCGGAGAGCAGGTGGACGACGTCCGGGTCTTCCGCAACGACGCCATCGACGTGGAAGGGGTGCGTGCGCTGAAGCCGGATCACATTGTGGTCTCGCCGGGACCGTGTACGCCGAATGAGGCGGGTATCTCCGTGGAGCTCATCGCAACGCTGGGCAAGGAGTTCCCGATTCTCGGCGTGTGCCTGGGACACCAGAGCATCGGCGCGGCCTATGGCGGCAACGTCATCCGCGCGGAGCGCATCATGCATGGCAAGATCAGCCAGATGTACCACACGGGCCATCCGCTCTTCGCGGAGATCGAATCGCCCTTTGACGCCACGCGCTATCACTCGCTGATCATCGAGCGAAGCAGTTGTCCCGATTGCCTGGAAATCATCGCGGAGACGGATGCGGGCGAGATCATGGCGGTGGCCCATCGCGAGCACCCGGTGTGGGGGCTCCAGTTTCATCCAGAAAGCATCTTGACGGGATGCGGCAAGCAGATCATCAAGAATTTTCTCCGGCTGGGTTCGGATCAGTCGTAACCACCGGAAAAAATTCACCACGAAGAGCCTGAGGCAGCCTCCGGCCGCAACCAAACAGAACTGAACCGCGAATTAGCGCAAATTGTCGCAAATTTTCTGATGGAGAAGATGGAAGAGATTTGAACCGCGAATGGACGCGAATATCCCTCGGTATGCCCGGTGAGATTCAGAGATCACCTGAAGAGCTTCATCGCCACAATCTCTTTTCTCTTCCTGAGCTTTGTGGCCTTCGTGGTAAAAAATTCGTTTGAGGCTGGCTTGTGTTTTTACGGAATTGCAGCTATAATTAGGGCGGGAACGGGGCTTCGCTAAGCGACTACAATCTGCGGACTTAAATCGCTTAGCGTTCATTGACATTGCCCTGCCCGTATGTTAGATTACTTGGAACCTCATGGGGACACAAACGCGGAGTGGTTGCTTACCATGGCCTTGAGCAAGAAACAACAGAAAATCGTTGACCAGATGGTGCGTCGTGTGGAGTTGTGCCGGGAGTTTATGAACGACTGGATGTTGTTCAATCAGATTCTCACGCGCTACCCCGAACCCGGCATTAATAAAGCCGAATTAGAAACCCAGTTCCTCAAGATCAAGAGTAAACTGGCCCGCACGCACAAGGTGCTTCGCGAGACCCTCGCGGATGATTACAATCTGGACGGCAACACGATGAACATCGTGTCGGGCGCGACCAGCCTTGAGGCGATCTACTCCCAGTCCGAAGTGGCGGTGAAGAAGCTTCAGCAGGAATGGCACCGCGCTTTCATTCTCATCAACGAGACCCTGGGTTCCGTGGATGATAAGCGCGCGCGCGCCGAAGCCGGCGAGAAGATCTTCATCATGGCCCCCGGTGGCCCGGCCCTCCATGATGGTGGCGGCGGCATGAGCAAGAATACCAAGACGGTACTCATTCTCTTCCTCGTGCTCGGTCTGATTGTAGGGTTCATTGCGCTCAATCCGGGCGGTCTTGCGACGCCCTGGCGCAGCGCAATCGGCCTGCCGTAAATTGGTACCGAGAAAGAATTTCTCACAGCGAAAGGTGCTGCGGTGACGAAGCGTCAGCTCGTGATAAGCGTTGCGGAACATTTGGGCATCACCCAGAATGAAGTTTCCGACGTGGTTCAGACCACGCTCGAGACGATCACCGAGGCTCTGGCTGCGGGCGACCGTTTGGAAATCCGCAATTTCGGGGTTTTCGAGGTCAAGGTGCGCGATGCCCGTCAAGGCCGCAATCCTCGCACCGGAGAATCCGTTCCGATTTCCGAGAAGCGCATCCCCATCTTCAAGCCGGGCAAGGCGCTGAAGGAATGGGTGGAGAAGGCCGATCCCACAGCCAAGGCCCCTTCGATCGCCGATCCCGGACCGGACGACGATTCGCTCGAAGGGGATTCGGGCCCCCGTTCCGCGTTCTGAAATCCAGTGAATCCCCTTTAGTACGAAGGCGAGTCCAAATTAGCGTTGAATTACCATCCGGGTGTCTGTAAAGGCACCCGGTTTCTTTTGTATAATGGCGGGATTGCATATGGAAAAAAAGGATGTTCTCGTGTCCGACGAAGAATTACGCATGAGCTTCACCGAGCATCTGGGCGAACTCCGCGACCGCCTCATTCGCTCCGCGATCGCCATTGCCATCTGTGCGGTGATCTGCTATCTGGTTTCCGACCAGATCTTTGAAATCCTCGCGGGCCCGATCAAAATCATGGAGCGCGAAATTTCCGGGGTAGAGGTGCTGCCGGAGCCCGAGACGGCCGTGCCCGTGGAGCCGCCGCCGCCGGTGGAGCCAGCGGTGACGGACCCGTCCGAGATTGTAAAGTCCGTGGCCGAAGGTAAACCGATCTGGCTGACGGTGATCACCGATGAGACCTTGCTGCTGCGCTTGAAGATTGTGGGCAAGACCATCGAGGATCTGGAAGTTCAGGCCCAGGAGGGGAAGGACGCGAGCTGGACGGTGCTCAATCCCATGGAGCCGCTCATCGTCAAGTTCAAGATCGCGGGCTACGGCGGCCTCTTCCTGGCCATGCCCTTTGTACTGTATCAGTTGTGTGCCTTCATCTTTCCGGGGCTCCACCCGAAGGAGCGCAAGGCGGCCCAGTATCTGATTGCCGGCTGTACCGTGCTGGCCTTTGCGGGCGTGTGCGTGGCCTATTTTGGCGTGTTCCCCTTTGTGTTGCCCTACCTGGCCCAGTTCGTTCCGGAAGACGTGAACGTGCAGTTGCGGATGAACGAAACGATTTCCATGATCGTGCTCGGCTTGCTCGGCTTCGGTATAGCGTTCCAGTTTCCCATGGTGGTCCTCATTCTGGTCTATATGGGCGTGCTGACACCGGACACGCTCCGCCAGTACCGGAAGATCGTGA
>JBIJDL010000085.1:0-16981 GCA_044344195.1 Candidatus Hydrogenedentales bacterium | reverse complement strand
CGACTTGAGCGATCGGATCATTGCCGTGCTTGCGGATTCGCGGCGTGATTTTGTTATCGCAAGAGATCGTGCACGGCTGGGAGCGCAGGCGTCCCGCCTGCATTGTGCCAGAGGCGCATATTGATATTCGGTGAATCTACGTGCATTCAAGCAGGACCCAAAGCGTCCAGCTCGAATGCACTTTTTTCATGCATCTGCGATGCGTGGGGCAGACGGGACGCCTGCGTTCCCAGCCGTGCGCGATTACTTTTGCAGAATCAGATCACTCCGTCATCAGAGGCGTGCCGCCGCGTTACTTGCGCAGCAGCCACACTTGTACGGCTACGGCCACGATCACGGCGACAGGCGTCCACTGAAACGCGGCGGTGAGGCCGACCGCGCCCGCAGCGTAGCCCGTGCCGATGCCGCCGAGGACCGCACCCACGCCGAGTCGGCCCTCGTTGATCGCCGCGCGGCGGTGCTTTTCGCTTGCCACCGCGAGGCTGTAGTACAGGCTGGAAAAGAAGCAGAGCCCGTAGTTCGCCCCGACCGCTATAAAGCAGAGGAGCATCACCCCAACGCTCTGGGTGTGGGCTAGTGCAATGAGGGAGGCAGCCGCGATGAGCTGGCCCGCGACCATGTAGTCGAAGCGGCCCCGCCAGGATTTCGTGCGCCCGAGCACGGTGAAGCTGGCCACCGTGGCGAGGGGGAGGATGAAGGCAAGCCACGAGAAGGCCGTGGCTGGCCCTACGGACAGAAGCCAGGCGGGCTGATAGCCGCTCCAGAGATCGAGGTTGCCCTCGGTAACCAGCGACTCCACCCGACTGGGATAGACTGAGCGAAGTGCGGCGAAGAGGCTGTTGGCGGAAAGCGTGGCGCCCCAGGAGGCATAGAGCAGGCCGGGGGAAAACACGGTGCCCGGTTCACTGGAACCTCCATCGTTGTCGCTGTCCAATGCTTTGGTTTCATCGGGCAGCGAACGAAGCAGCAAGACAACGACGAGGCCGACGAGAAACAGCAGGAAAAAGGGGAGCCGGTAGTCGAAATCGTAGAGCGGTCCGGCGAAGAGTGGGCTGAAGGTGAAGCCGAAGGCCGTGGCGGTGTTGAAACCGGTGAGGTGCCGTGCGCGTGCTTCGGGGTCGGGCTCGCCGCCGAGCCAGGACTGCATGGCGGGCCAGGCCAGGGCAAGGCCGAAGAAGGGCAGGGAAGTGGCGACGCCGCAGACCAGCGGGGAGGTCATCCACGGGATAAGCGTGAAGGGCAGGGCGAAAGCCGAGACGCCGATGATGGCCAGGTAGAGTCCGCTGCGTGCGCCCGTGACAAAGCGCGCAGAAAGGAGACAGCCGGCGGCGTAGATCGCCATCTGGAATCCGCCCACGGCGCCCGACATGGCGGGGCCGCCGCCCAGGCGCTCAAAGATGAAGAAGGGCAGGGCGGTCAGCGCGATGGCGACGGAGAAATCCAGCAGGAACGCGGCGGCGTACATGCGGTGATGGGGTCTTAACAGCATTGGTGCGCGCTTTCCGTTGCGCTATCTCGGATCAGCAACGCGCGGCGGCCTCGCGCGCTTCGAGGAACTCCGCACCGCGCGCGTGGAGGCCTTGGATGAGGAGGTCCAACTGCTCCACGGCGTAGTCGCCGCAGTTCAGGGTGATGAAGGGGTCGGGGCGCACGCTGCCCTCGCTGGAGCGGATGTCGCCCTGGGGCATGGGGTGAAACTCCCAGGGGTGGAAATAGAAGCAGAGGAAGGGTTCGATGTTTTTCGATTCGGCATAGGCGATGAAGCGCTCGATGTGTTCCAGCATGGCCGCGGCGCTCTGGGTTCGAAAGAGGGGCCACTGGTCCATGTCGCGACCGTAGGCGTCGGTGGAGGTCATGGAAAGATCGGCGAAGTTGGGCAACTCCACGATACGCAGGTCGCCAGGCTTCGTCCAGTCTTCCCGGCTGGGATGGTAGGGCGACAACTGCTCGCGGAAGTAATACATGGGATAGGTCGCGTCGGCCACATAGCCCAGGTCTTCCAGGGCATTCACCACGGCGGTGGAGCCGAAGAGGCGGGGGCAACGGAAGGAGACGGGCCGCTCGCCGGTGATGGATTCGATAAGCTCAGTGCAGAGGCGCAGGCGGTTGGGCACTTCTTCGGGGAGCACGGGCAGCATGCCGGGGATCTCAAAGAGCGAGTCGCCGATGGTCTCGTGGAAGAGGGTGTGGGCGGCGATTTCGTGGCCCGCAGCCTTTACGTTTTCGGCCACTTCCGGGTGGGCCTTGACGCTGTCGCCGGTGAAGAAGAAGGTGGCCGCGGCCTCGTTGCGCGACAGCACATCCAGGATGTGCGGCGTGCCGTGGACGAGGCCCTCGTAGGCGGTGGTCCAACTGCCGATGTCGGTTTCCATATCGAAGCCGAGGACGACTTTCAATGCGCTCATGATAATGACTCCTGAATGATAGTGCCAGCCGCTAGAATACCTCATTTTTGCAGATTCGAGCCAGCGGGCATTGAATGGAAATGGACGGGGCTTGTACGGGAAACATTGCAGGGACAGCAGGGACGTCGAAAATGGCGGCATCTCTGCTACTATATCGTCTGGAAAGTGAACCCCCATGCCCGCACGCGCCCTGCCCGATACAGACGACTTCGTACCCCTGTACACCTCCACCCTCGATGCGGTGGGCGTTTCGGCCCATCGTCCCGTGCGGGTGGGATCGTGGGTCGCGGGGGAGGGACCCTTTCGCAGTTTGCTGCCGGGTCATCCGGACTACCCCGGCGCGCACTATGGGAATCCGGTTTATGTGCCCGAGCTGCAGGATCGACGGCCCCACACCCATGCGCATTTCGAGATCTCCATCATCCGCGCCGGGCGTGCCCGCCACCGGACGGTCTTTGGCACGGAAGAGCTGCTGCCCGGCACGGTGATCGTGCTGGCGCCGGGGATGACCCACGCCATCTTTGGGCTGGAAGGACTGCACCAGACCAACCTCTATTACCTGACCGAGTGGCTGGCCGATGACCTGATGGCGCACTGGCGCGAGGCGGGGCTGGTGCCCTTGTTCCTGGCGGCGGCGCTCTTTCGCCGTCCGAAAAACGGCCCGGTGGTTCAGTTTAAACTCAGCGATGGGGAAATGGCCGCGCTGGATCGGGAATTGGCGGACATCGGCCGGGAAACGATGCTCCCCCAACCGTCGCTCACCTTCCTGCGGTCGAGTCTGCTGAAGGCCCTGATATTGCTCAGCCGGTCCTACACGCGCCAGAGCCCGGTGGAAGTGGGGCTCGGGTTCCGCGAAGAGATCGTGGATGCGCTGGAGCATATCGAAGAGGCCATCCTGCGGAGTACGCCGTTCAACGTGAGCCAGCTCGCGGAGGATCTGGGCTATTGCTCCGATCACCTGAGCACCATCTTCCGCGAGGCGACGGGGTTCAGCCCGAGCACCTACTATCAGCGGCGACGGATCCAGCATGCCTGCAATCACCTGCTTGATCTGAGCCGCTCGCTCACGGTGATCGCCCATGATCTGGGCTTTTGCGATTCCGCGCACTTCACCAACATGTTCAAGAAGCACCAGGGCATCACACCCATCGCCTACCGCCATCGCTATACGGGAACGGGAGACGGACCGCGCCGGGGGAAGCCGTAGCTATTCGCTGACCCTCCGACACTGAGAATTTCTTCCGAAAGCGTGTCAGGTGGCGGTAGATGCGGCCTTTTCCAAGTTTACGCCGAGCACTTCCGCGCTGTAGCGCAGCAACTCGTCCTTGCTGCCTTTCAAAATAAGCGTTTCAGAGTGGAGGCTGCTCTTGCCCAGTCGTCTGCCTTCTACGTTCATCGCACCGATGGTTTCCAGCTCGAAGAAGCCGAGTTCGCCGCCGTTGAAGATGCTGTAGAGATCGGCGGCGGACCAGGGGCCTGCGGCCTGTTCGTTGTCGGCAATGTTGAAGTAGCGGCCGGGCTGCACCGTGGTCCAGCGCACGAAGAGCAGGGAGCGATTCAAATCGAGCGCGCCGATGAGCGTTGGATGGGCGGCCACGGGAATACCGATCTGGTGCCGGTCCACACCGCCGAGGTGGAAGGTGAACTGGCCCGCCGTGTGGACGATGCGGTGGCCGGGGTCGCCGTAGAAATCGAGGTTCAACGGCTGGGCGGGATCGCCCAGGGTGCCAAAAGCCACGATGCCCTCGGCGCCTGGGAATTGTTCGAGGGACCAGGGCGCCAGGAGAACATCGGTGGCGTCCTGATCCGCCGCGGCGTCGAAGCGGTCTTCCGTGTGATACCGCATGCCTTCCAGTTCATAACCGGCGACCAGGGCAATTTCGGCGGAGATGGCGCGGTAGTAGGTTAGGTCGAGCGATTTACCCTTGCGATTATTCAGGGTGATTTGTTTTTGCAGGACAGCGCTGTCACCGCTGACTGAGACGGAGACGGGTGTCGTGGCGATGCCCTCCTGCACCAGCCAGGCATCGCTGTTCTCGGCATAGTTGAAGGCATACTCGCCGCCCTCGGGTGCGGGCCAGAGCGAGTTGCCACCGAAATTAATGTAGTCGCCTCCTGCGGGGGCACCGAGGGAGGCCGTGTCCAGGCGGTGGATCAGCTCGCCGTCCCACTGGCAGAAGATTCGACCGGCCAGCGAGGGCGGCAGGAGGATGCTGCCTTTTCCGCAGGGGATTTCTACGGTCTGAGGGTCATGGGCGCGCAACGATTCCAGCATGCTATGTTCTCCCGGGTTATGTGGTCTGGACTTTGGTGAGGGGCACCGTTATTCCATGAGGCGTCTTTCAGACGCCATGGCTAGTTTAAGGACTTGGTCTCTCAACGGCTTGTACGGATCCGAGCCGTTCTTGTAGCGACGGAATATATACTCCGTCCGATGGAGCCCAGATTATTGTCACGTCAGTTGGGACTTGTTCAAGGATACAATTGCTTGCGGCTTGCTGTTTGTAGTATAAAGTTCTTGTTGGTGCTTTGTGTGAAGCTTATTGCGGAGACGACTTGACATGTTCAGAAACCAGAGAACCATAAGTATTTTATCCGCACTCAGCGTCGTACTGGCGGCCACCTACGGATTCTACTGGGTTGCCGTATTGGATGAGCCAATCGATCTGGTTTCGGGTTTTCGCGTGCTTGTCATGATTTTAGTGCTCTGGCTGGTTCTGCCTCTGGTCCGGTTCCGGGAGTATGCGAAGTCTGCTGTTCTGGAACATCATGACTCGACACGAATGAAACGGCCCAAGCTCGTGTTGTCTCTCCTTACCATCGGCATGGCGGTTTCGTTTGCCAAGAACCTGTCTGACGAAATGGTGCTTAACGCGGAATTCGGGGCAATCCTTGTGATTTCTTTGTTGTGGATGTCGATCCCACTGCTGAACTTTTTCTGGGGTATGAAAGCTACGAACAAGAAGCCGCTACGGATGGCGTTGGTGATAGCCGCATACTATTTTGTATGGATGCTGTTCTACGCCTTGAACGGAAGTACGAGAGACGAGATGGGGGCGGAGCACATGCATGTATACCTTGCACCTTTCGCCATGGCCATGTGCAGCCCGGTCGTGCTCTATGGCGAGTTTTGCCTGAGGAGATTTGAACGTTGGCTCAGCTTGCGGATGACTTCACGTGAAGATGCAGGATGAGATGCAGTCCCGGATCGTAATCCACTATGCACGTCATGTGCTTCCAGGCTCTCACGATTGTTGCCAGTAATAGCTCGACCCCACATTCTTCTGGAGCGATACTCGGCCGTTCCAATCCTTGGATCTCCACAGTCTTGTCCGTCGACCGACCGGATTTCAGCACCTCGCCCTTAGCCAGTCGGCTGCAAAGTCGACGAGCTGTTTCACCGGAAGCAACCGGCTGTCGGCCGATCCAACCTTTGCCCTCCGAACACATTCGGGTAGCGATTGTTCGAACTGTCTTCCGATCTCTGGGAAGCCGCTGGAATCGTAGTCGATATCGGAGTACCAGACCCATTCTCTTTTGCCGTCCAATATCATCGCGGCGCCTTCTTTCTTGCGTGGGCGGGTTCCCGAAAGGCATTCAGCGAGATGAAGCGACGTGTTGGACTCATGCCCTACGCCAATCAGGAGGATACTCGCCTCAAGTTTGTAAAGCACGCCGAGCGGAGAGTCAACGCCAAGTCCGTCCTCGATGGGGTGATTTCGAAGAAGGATATCGGTGTTGGGGCCCTTCGCACAGAAAGATGTCGCGGGATGCACGCTCCGGCGTGTTCCGGGCCAAGTTCGAAAGCATTCCGCGATTCGCCCCATGCGTGATGTAGGCGTCGAATGCGGGTCGAACGGGGGCATATTGTCCCGTATGATCGGGCACCATTCCTTTGGGACCGGAGGGCGTTTCCAACCTGCCGGGTCGGAGTAGTCCGAGGAGTTTGCCGGCATCACGAGGGTGCCCTTCTCCCCCGTTGCGTTGAGCAACGCCTGCACGACGGCGGCCTCGCCACCGCAAACCCAGCCCAGTGACGAAAGAGAGGCGTGAGCGATGATGGTCATCCCCTCAGAGACACCCAATCGATGCAAGTCCTCCGTGATGGACTGGATAGTTCGCGGTTCGGGAGTTTGCTCGATCAACGTGTTGATTGCCACTTGGAACTTGCTCCCTGGTATGCAATTGCTCGCTTATCCCCGCTTATCCAGTCCCTGGGCGATCGCCAGCAGGAAATCCCGGTTGTCCGCAGTCAAGTAACGCATGGAGCCGCCCATGCGGTTGAAGCTCTTGTTGTAGCGGAGGTAGTAGTCGGGGTTGTCCGCCGGGGGCTCGCCCTGGGTCCAGTCCCAATGGGACTCCTGTAAATCGACGATGATCATGTAGTGATTGTCGATGTGCTGGCCTTTTTGAATGGCCAGATTCTGTGACATGGAGAGGGACTTCTCGAAGACCATGGGGGACATGACGGCGGAGCCGATGCTCATGTACACGCCGCCGTCGAGGTTGGAGACGCCGTCGGCGAAGGTAAGGAAGTCGCGCTCGGCCGTGCGGCCGATGCTCGCGCCCTGGTTCATCGGGTGGACGTAGATGATGTCGTGGCCGATCATGGGGTGGCTGGTGAAGGGCACGCCGAGGCGATAGGCCGCGCCCTGGATGCCGTATTGCTTGAAGGGATGTTTCACCGCCATGAAGCCCGGTTCCAGCTTGAACTTCTTAATGACGTTGATGAGGTCGCACGCGGCGGCGGCGTGCTCGGCGTAGTCCTGGTCGGCGGCCTTCTGAATTTCCTTGGTCAGGGCGTCGAGGGAGGGGATTTTCAGGCCCTCGTTCTGCACCATGGTGCCGACGGACTCGCCGTAGCCCAGGCCTTCATAGGCACCGACCACGATAGCGAGGTTCAGGTAGTAGCCGGTCTCCTGCCATACGCCGAATTCGCCCCGGTCCACGTTCGTTCGTACGTCTTCGCTGCTGTGGCCCTGGAAGGCGAATTCCCAGTCGTGGATGATGCCCGCGCCGTTGGTGGCCAGGTGGGTGACCCAGCCGTCTTCAATCAGTTTGATGAACACGGGTGCGAGGCCGTTCTTGATGGAGTGGGCGCCAAAGGTCAGCATGCGCGACTTGCCGGCTTCGCGCGCGGCCACGATGCGGTCCACGGTCTCGTTGATGAGCTTCTGGCCCTTCTCGTCGAAGGGGTGCGGCGGCGTGTCGGGCGCGACGTGGTCGCGCTCGATGTAGACTTTGTCTTTGCGCTCGCTCAGGGGTTTGATGTGGAGAGCGTGTCGATTGAACTGGGGGTATGGCATGGTGTTTGGGCTTTCGTGGCGAAAACGGGAATGGGTCTTATGGGTCGGGTCGTATGGGTACTACGGCGAACCAACTCCGATCGGTCCGATCCGTCTGATCGGTCCGATCAACTATTGCAACAGCCCCTTCACGATCTCCGGCGTCTTCGCCAGTGCTTCGGGCAGCTTCTCGGGCATCTTGCCGCCGGCCTGGGCCATGTCGGGCTTGCCGCCGCCGCCGCCACCGACGATGGGAGCGACCAGCTTCACGATATCTCCGGCTTTGATGCGGCCCGTCAGGTCGTTGGTCACGCAGACGCCCAGCGATACCTTGTCGTCGGCGATGCTGCCGAGGACGATTACGCCCGAGCCGATCTTGTCGCGCATTTTCTCCAGCAGGGTTTTGATACCTTTGCCGTCCTGGCCGTCCACACTCGCGGCGATGAGTTTCACACCGCCAATGTCCTGGGCCTGGTCGAGCAGTTCGGCGATGTTCCCCGCCGCCGCCGCCGCCTTCCACTTCTCCACTTCCTTGGCCAGCTTACGGTTATCTTCCAGCAGGATGCGCACCCGGTCTTCCACGCTGTCCAGACTCGTGTGGAGCAACTGGGCCGTGTGGTTGAGCTGGCGTTCCCGGGCCTGGAGCGTGGTCACGCAGGGCTCGCCGCAGACGGCTTCAATGCGTCGTACACCGGAGGCGATAGAGGCTTCGGAGAGGATCTTGCAATAACCGATCACACCCGTGCGCGGCACGTGAGTGCCGCCGCAGAGTTCCATGGAGAAATCACCCATGCTCACCACGCGGACCACATCTTCGTATTTCTCGCCGAAGAGCGCCATGGCACCGGCCGCGCGGGCCTCTTCCAGGGACTTGCTCTCGATGGAGACGGGCTCGTCGCGGCGGATGTAGTCGTTGACCAACCGCTCAATGTCTTCCAGGCGCTCGGGCTCGATGCCTTCAAAGTGGGTAAAGTCGAAGCGCAGGCGCTCGGGCGAAACCAGCGAACCGGCCTGATGGACGTGATCGCCGATGACGTTCTGGAGCGCCGCCTGGAGGAGGTGGGTCGCGCTGTGGTGGCTTTCGGTCTGCTTGCGGGCCGACGCATCCACGATGGCCTCAACCTTGTCGCCGACCTTCAACACGCCGCTGTTCACGGTGGCCTTATGGCAGAACATCTTGCCCGCGATCTTCCGTACGTCGGTGACGGCGGCATTGCCGTTCACGCTGTCGAGCACGCCCGTGTCGCCCACCTGGCCGCCGGACTCCGCATAGAAGGGGGTCTGGTTCAGGATGATATCGCCGCTCTGGCCTGCGGCCAGTTCGGAAACGGACTGCTTGTCCACGATGATCGCCTTGATCACGGCGTCGCAGGTGGTAACGTCATAGCCCTTGAATTCGGTGTCGCCCTGTTCTTCGCGCACATGGTTGTACACCGGCGCGATGGCATCCTGGCCGCTGCCGGTCCAGGCGCTGCGGGCCATGTCCTTTTGGCGCGTCATGGCGACCTTGAAGCCTTCGCGATCCACGGTGTAGCCGCGATCTTCCGCGATGTCCGTGGCGAGATCCAGCGGGAAGCCATAGGTGTCGTGGAGCTTGAAGAGCTCTTCGCCCGGCGTTTCTTTCAGGCCGCTCTTTTCCATCTCCGCAAAAATATCGTCCAGCAGGGACATGCCCCGGGCGAGGGTGCTGCCGAAGCGCTCTTCTTCGGTCTTGATGAGCTTTTCGATCTGCACGCGCTTTTCAATCAACTCGGGATAGTGGTGGCCCATGATATCGACCAGCGTCGGCGCGATCTTGTAGAGGAAAGGTTGCTCCAGGCCCAGTTCCCGACCGAAGCGCGCGGCTCGGCGGAGGAGGCGGCGCTCCACGTAGCCCCGACCTTCGTTGCTCGGCAGGATGCCATCGGCGATCATGAAGGACAGCGCGCGCACGTGGTCCGCGATCACGCGGTAGGGCACGGGGTTGTCTTTGTAGGCCACGCTCGTGATGGCTTCGGTCGCCTGGATGAGGGGGTAGATGCCGTCCGTATCGAAGACCGTTTCCTTGCCCTGGAGGAGCGCCGCGAGGCGTTCCAAGCCCATGCCGGTGTCGATGCCGCGATTTTTCAGCGGCGGACGGCTTCCGTCAAGCTGGTGGTCAAACTGGGGGAACACCAAGTTCCAGAATTCCAGAAAACGCTCTTTCGGATCGTTTTCCGGGTCCGCATTCGGGTCGATGTGGGCACCCTTGTCAAAAAGGAGCTCGGAACAGGGTCCGCAGGCCCCGGAATCACCCGCCGGACCCCAGAAGTTGTCTTTTTCACCCAGACGGAAAAGGCGACTCTCGGGAATGCCGATTTCCTTGTTCCAGATGGTATAGGCTTCGTCGTCATCCCGGTATACGGTCGCGATGATGGATTCCGGCTTGAACTTCAGCACTTCCGTGGAGAATTCCCAGGCCCACTGGATAGCTTCGCGCTTGAAATAGTCGCCGAAGGAGAAATTGCCCAGCATCTCGAAAAAGGTGAGGTGGCGCGAGGTCTTGCCCACTTCGTCCAGGTCGTTGGCCTTGCCGCCCGCGCGAAGGCACTTCTGGGAGGTGGCGGCGCGGCGATAGGGAACGGGGATTTCACCGGTATAATAGGGCTTGAACTGCACCATGCCCGCGCTCGTGAAGAGGAGGGTGGGGTCGTTGCTGGGTACGATGGTGTCGCTGCGTTCAATAACGTGGCCGCGCTCCTTGAAGAACTCGAGGTATTGTGCGCGGATTTCATCGCTTTTCACGGTATTTCTCCATTCATTGTGCAGGCAAGGGAAGTCCTTACTTTATCAAATAGTCGGGCGGATGCGCACCTTTTGCCCGGATGGCCGGGGGGCCGGAGCGGGGAAAGAATCGAGAGAAACGTTTTACTGGACTCCAATATCGTGGTAAATTGTGTACAACATCGGTCGGAAGCACTTCCGTAACGTGGAGTGCCGTCCCGTGTTATTCTCCATGTCGCACAATATTATTGCCGCGGCGGCTTCAACCGCGCGCGTGTCATGCCCTACCCCGGGCTTGCGGGGAAGTGGGCCGCAGGGCCTGTATGTCACTGTGAAGGAACGGTTATGCTGGGATTTTTTTCGTTCGCCGGTCGGGTAACGCGCCGGGGCCTTGGTTTCTCGTCCGTCGAACGGACCTGGGTGGTGGGCGTTGTGCTGGCCCTGGTCGTCGCTGGCGTGGCTGGATCGGCCCAGGCCGCTTCCCCCAAGGGAACGTCGGGTCTGGCCGCCCTCGCGGTGGCGCTGCTGGAGAACTTCGACACGGTGGACACTGATAACGATCAGCGTCTGAGTCTGGAAGAGATCCAAGTGGCTGATGCCACGGTAACGGAACAGCAATTCGATATTCTCGACGGTGACAGCGATGGGGAAGTGTCCGAAGCAGATCTGGAAGCACTGATTCCCGCTGGTGAAGGAGAAGGAGAAGGCGAAGGAGAAGGAGAAGGAGAAGGAGAAGGAGAAGGAGAAGGAGAAGGAGAAGGAGAAGGAGAAGAGGGTGATCCGACCACGCCGGTGATAATTGAGGGCCCCCTGGCCGAAGGATTGACACCCACCAGCGCACTTATCTCCTGGAAGACTGCCCTGAGTGCCACGGGCACGGTGAGCTATGGTATCGCGGAGGATGCATTGGAGGAGACGGAGGCGACCGAGGGTGCTGATGGCGTGCAGCAGATCTCGCTGAGCGATCTCGAACCCGGCACGGAGTATTTCGTTCAGGTGGAGACGGCGGTGCCGAGCAGCACGTTGAAAAGCGAAAGCCGCATATTCCGCTTTACGACCCCCCTGGATGCGGACACCGTTGCGCCGGTGTTCATCAACGCGCCCGCAGTGGACGGAATCAACGATACGTCGCTGTTGGTGAGTTGGGTTACGGATGAAGCGGCGTCAGGCGAGATCGTGGTGAGTGATGAGTTTGGCGTGGCGCAGGTGGTGGAGGATATTCCGGCCCAGGTCCACACCGTGGTGATTGAAGATTTGGACCCGTCTACGGCCTACACGCTTTTGGTGAGCGTTACGGACACATCGGGTAACCGGAGCTCGGCCACGCTCGAAGCGACGACGTTGGCGGAAGAAGACACGACGGATCCGATCATCGTGGATGGGCTGATCGTGGAGCATGTCACCGACACCACGATCTATGTTCGCTGGCGCACAAGCAAACCCGCAACCACGGCCATGAAATTTGGCGAAACCCAGGCCTTTGAGTTTCATCATACCCTTCCGGGCCTTCGCCTGGAGCACCATCTCGTCCTTGCCGGCCTCGAATCGGGCACGGTGCACGGCATGCAGATTGATTCCCGCGACTGGATTGGCAATGGCCCGGACGACACGGAGACCTTCCTGCTGACACCGCTGGAAGAGCCCGTTGTTTCCACACCGAGCTTTTCCGTGGCGCCCCAGGTGATTGGTGTGAGCGACACGACGGCGACCGTCTATTGGGAGACCAATGAGCCGTCGGATTCCTTTGTAACGTTTGGTGTTGGCGCGAGCCGCGCATCGAGCGCGGGCTCTGCGGCGCTTGCGGTGCGCCATCAGATTGCTTTGACCGGGCTCATACCTGGAACGACTTACGGCTTCACCTGCACCTCCACCGATCTGGATGGGCTGAGCGGTGTATCTGAGGGCGACGATCAGTTTTTCACCACCGACACGGCGACCGATACCTCGGCTCCCTCCATCGTCGAAGGTCCGTTCGTGGTGGGTGAGACTGACGCGGGCTTTACGGTGATGTGGACCACGGACGATCCGGCGGATTCGCTTGTGCAGTATGGCCCGGCGGGTGAGACGCTGGGGCAGTTCTACCACGACGGTGCCCTGACAACGGAGCACCTGGTGACCATTCGTGGCCTGGAGGCCGAATCGTCCTTCGAGTTCACGATCAGCTCGACGGACCTCGCGGGCAATAGCACGGAAGACAGCGAGATTCTGGAAGCCGCGACGGTGGAAGATCCCGATGAAGACGGTCCCGAGTTCGTCAGCGACCCGGTAGTCAGCGAGTTTGGCGAGAATTCGGTGCTCGTGAGTTGGGAAACGGATGAGCTTTCCAGCGGCGATATTGCCGTTGGGTTTGAGGCCGGCGAATATGAGCTGATTCAGGCCACGACGGGCCTTGCCACGAGCCATGCCGTGCTCCTGACAAACCTGGCCAAGGGCACGAACTATTCCTTTGTTATCCGCGCAGTGGACCAGAGCCAGAACACGACTCTGTCGGACGATGATGGCGAATTTACGACTGATGGCGTGGTATTTACCGGCGTTCCGCGCCACATTTTCCTGCCCGTGGGGCAGAACCGGGCCATTCAGGTGCGTTCGGTCCATCCAGGCGACACGTCCTTCACCTTCACTTCGGACGACACCTCTGTGGTGACGGTGACGAGCCGCGGCGTCATGACGGGCGTGTCCGAGGGTCAGGCGCGTATTTCAGTGACCGGCATTGCCAGCCAGAGCACGTCGGTGATTCTGGTGGATGTGTATACGCTCCAGGATCCGAATGTGGATGATCTTTCCGGGTTCTTTGCGCTCTTGAGTATCTTCCTGCTTCAGGACGGCGAGGGCGGCATCGGCGGACCCTGCTTCATCGCTACCGCCGCATCGGGTACACCGCTGTCGGGCGCCGTGACGTTACTTCGGGATTTCCGGGATGAATGGCTTCTAACAAACAGCGCCGGCACCGCGTTGGTGGATGCCTACTACCGCGTCAGCCCGCCCGTGGCCGATGTGGTTGCGGATAGCCCGGCGTTGGCCTTGGCCGTGCGCGTTGCGCTGCTTCCCGTTTTGGCCCTGGTGGCACTGTGGATGAAGAGTCCGCTGTTGGTCGCGCTGCTGGTGGGGCTTGTGTTCTGGCGGGTGTTGCGCCGTGGGCGTGGCGCACGAGCCGCCGCGCAGTGACCTTGCGTGTGCGTGGGTAAAATGGGTCTTATGGGTCAGGACCTCTGAGATGGGTCTGAGCAGTAAGAGCAATTGAGCCCCCTGCCTGCGTGCCCCGGTTGACGAATTCGGAGTAAGCGAAACGATGGAACTACCGGGCCGGATTATGGCGCTGGATGTGGGCGATGCCCGCACGGGCGTGGCCGTGACCGATCCGAGCCAGACCATCGTATCGCCCCATGCGGTTGTCCAGCAGCCGTCGCGCGACAAAGCCATCGCCGAGATTCTTGAGATGGTGGCCGCGCTCGATCCCATCTTGATAGTCTCCGGGCTGCCCCTTTTGGTGAACGGCGACGAGGGCCCCCAGGCCCGGCGGGTCCGTAATTTCATGGCCCTGCTGGCCGAACGCACGGAGGTTCCGGTGGTATTTGAGGACGAGCGTTATTCCACCCTCGCCGCGGACGAAGTGTTTCATGCGCGGGGCGGCAAAGGGCGTAAACGCAAGGATGTCATCGATAAGATCGCGGCGGCCCAGATTTTGAGCAGCTACCTGGAGCGTCGGGAGGTCGGCGCGCGGCCGTGAAGTGAACGATGTCGAGTGAAGACCTGATAGAGTCCGCGCGGAAGAGCGAGCGGAAAAAATTTCGCTTCTGGCGCTGGATGATTTCCCTGGTGCTCTATGGCCTTGCGGGGGCGGTGGTAATCGTTGCCGGGGCTGCGGGCGTGGGCTATATGCTCTATGATCATGTCACCTCGCCCGGGGTCAAGGGTCCTGCGGTCGAGCTGGGGGTGCCGAAGGGATCCACGGGGCGCGATGTGGGCAAGCTCCTGGCCGATGCGGGACTGGTGGAGTACGAGGGCTTCTTTCGTCTCGCGCTCCAACTGGACACGTCGGAGAAACATATCCAGCACGGAAACTACACCTTGAACCAGGGGCTATCCGCCCTGCAGTTGTTGCACCAACTTCAAGAGGGCCCGTCAAAGCCGCTGGACGCGGATCGAATCAAGATCACGATACCCGAGGGCCTGGCGATCGCGCAGATTGCGGAGATGCGCCCCGATGGCGAGGCATACATCCGCGCGGCATCCAATCCCGCCCTGATCACCCGGCTCGGTCTCGGAGCGGAATCGCTCGAAGGCTACCTGATGCCGGATACCTATTTTTTCGACAAGGAGCCCGATGCGGATGCCTTGATCGAGCGCCAGGTCGGCCATTTTGAGGCGGTTTACGAGGAGCTGCTGAAGGCTTTGCCGGGCAGTGAAGCCCTGGATCGTACGGCGGTGATGACAATCGCATCGCTCGTGGAGGAAGAGGCCCGGGTGGAAGAGGAGCGGGCGATAATCGCCGCCGTACTCTACAATCGCCTCAAACTCGGGATGCCGCTTCAGATGGATTCGACGCTTCAATATGCGCTGGGCAAGTACGGCCAGCGGATGTTGAACGAAGACAAGGAAGTGGACTCGCCCTACAACACCTATCGAAACGCCGGTCTGCCCCCCGGGCCGATTTCGAGTCCCGGTGCGGCCAGCATCCGCGCGGCCCTGGTGCCGGCACAGGTGGACTACCTCTACTTCGTGTCCAATGCGGATGGGAAAACCCACACCTTCAGCGCCAATCTGAAAGATCACGAGGCGGCGGTAGCCCGCTACCGCCGGGAAATTGCTGTGCAGCGACGGGAGCTGGCCCGGTAGCCACACTGCGGGCGAAGGCGAAAAAGGGACTGGTCATTTCAGCCCCTGCACGACTATAATGGCACAGGTGCCGGGAGGTCTCCGCCAGTCGGTGCCTGGGCCGTCCGAGGGTTGGGAAGCTTTCGGACAGGCGAACAGACACTAGCGGGGGAGCGTGGTACGTGTTCAGACTTGATGTGATCAGACGGGCTGCGTGTCGGGTGGCCCTGCGCTATGCGTTTTTCTCCAGTCTGTGGATTCTCTTTTCCGATCAGGCGGTGTACCTGGCCTTCGACGAACCAGGCCTGATCACGTCGGTCCAGAGCATCAAGGGCTGGGCTTTTGTGACGCTGAGTTCGGTCGTAATCTACTTCCTCATGCTGCGCGAACTCAACAAGATCGAGGCGGCTGAAAAGGCTCTCCGGGAGCAGCGTTCGTTTCTCAACGCGGTTCTGGAGAATTCGCCCGCCGTCATGCACCTGAAGGATCCGGCGGGCCGCTTCATTTCCGCGAATCCCCGTTTCTGCGATCTCTTTAAAAGGACTCCCGACGATCTTGTGGGAAAGTCGGACTATGATATTTTTCCGAAGGACACCGCAGATCTCTTTCGAAAGAACGATCTTGAGGTGCTGGAGTCCCGGGCGACCATGAATTTTCAGGAGGTGGTGCCCCATCTGGACGGCTCATCGCACACGTATATTTCAGTCAAGTTTCCGGTGGCCGATGCCCAGGGGGGCGTAATGGCGGTCTGCGGAATTTCTACGGACATCACCGAGCTCGTTGCCCTGGAGGAGAAGCTCCAGCGCACCGAGCGCCTGAATGCGCTGGGTCGCCTCACCGGGGGCATTGCCCACGACTTCAACAATCACCTCACGGTCATAATCGGGTGCTTCCAACTGCTTCAAGGCGACAGCGTGTTGGATGAGGAGCGGTTTAATCTTGCGCGCGAGGGCAGCCGGGCTTCTTTCCAGGCGGCCAGCCTCATCGATCGTCTTCTCTCCTTTGCGCGCAACCAAATCCTGCTGGTCCAGGAGGTGGACGTGAATAAGGCGATCCGCGACATGAATACCCTGATCGCCCGGAGTCTCGGGGAGACCGTCACGATTAACTACGCGCTACATCGAGAGGCGCTCTGCGCCCTGCTCGATCCGGTGCAGCTTGAAAGCGCAATCCTCAATCTGGCCATTAACGCGCGGGACGCGATGTCGGGCGGTAGCGGGGTACTGACGATCGGCACTGCGCTGGAGGAGGTGGATGAACGCAACTCCGCGGCAGAGGATATTGCGCAGGGCCGCTATGTGCGCATTGATGTACGTGATACGGGAGACGGCATTAGTGGCGAGGTGATCGGGCGCGTTCTGGAGCCTTTCTTTACCACCAAAGAGCCCGGCAAGGGCACAGGGCTCGGGTTGAGTATGGTGGATGGATTCGCCCGCCAGTCCAAGGGGTGTATCCGTCTCAAGAGCCTTCCAGGCAGCGGGACGACCGTGTCTATTCTGGTGCCTGCGGTCAGTGTGCCCGCCCGTAGGGAAGAAGCGGTGTCTATTCCCGCGTCCTCTGTTCGACCCGGTCGTGGCGAGGCGATCCTGCTGGTCGAGGACGAGCCCGCCCTTCGGGCATTTGCGTCGCGGGTGCTGGAATCAAACGGGTATCGGATATACCCCGCGGCGGATGCGGAGGAGGCGGTCACTTTGATGGAGGGGGGGCTGCCTCTCGAACTGCTCTTCAGCG
>JBIJDL010000084.1:0-16997 GCA_044344195.1 Candidatus Hydrogenedentales bacterium | reverse complement strand
CGTACTCCAAGTTGGGCAGATAGAGTAATTCCTCGGCGTTGCGCATGCCGTAGAAGAATGCGATGGGCCGAGATATTTTCCGGTCGATGAGCGTATTGCACAGGGCGATCATGGGGGCCAGGCCCGCACCGCTGCCCAGCAGCACGAGCGGCTTCGCCTCGGCCAAGTCAAAAGGGCAGTGGCCCGCCGGTGCGGTCAGTTCAACGAGCGCGCCTTTTTGAAGGTGCTTGACCAGGTAATTGGCCAGCCCGCCGTTTTCGGAAACTCGCTGCACGAGAATGCGATAGTAGCGCCCGTTTGCACTGTCCGAGAGGTAGTAGGTCCGGATGAGATCTTTCATCCTGCCTTCATGATCGGGATCGGGAACTTCGACCCGTAGCTGCACATGCTGACCCGGTTCGAAGGCGGGCAGTCGCCTGCGGTTGACCGGGCAAAGGTAGAACGACACGTACTGGCCGGCGGGATCTTCATCCACCCGTTTACGCACCTTGAAGCGCCGCCATCCACTCCAGAGGGGCGCGTGGGGGGCGGGAGGGAAGGTGGCCGACGGCAACTCCCCTGACTTTCCGTGAGTTCGCGAAGTCCACACAAGTGCGATTACAATCAGGATAGCCACCAGCGCAAACGCGCCAACAATCAACAGATTCAATTCCGGGTCTCCCTGCATGTTCGCGGAAACAGGACTCAATTCAGAACAAGATACGCGACCAGTGCCACAGCGATTACGAGCACGGCGATGGTGGCCGCAGCCAACTTGCTTCGACCGGGCCGGGCCGGTGTGACTTCCTGCGGCGCTTCGTGGGCCTGGGTCACGGCGAATTCGCCATGGCAGCGCCAGCAGCGTTCGCTGAACATATCATTCGGTTCGCCGCAGTGGGGGCAGTTCATCAGGGTGTCATCCCCGTGGGTCGACAGTTCCTGCACGGTACTTGCCTGCGCGCCGGGCGGCGGGGTATTGGCGGTGACGCCCAGCCGGTCCAGCGCCTCAACGGCCCGGGGCGACGCATCAAATTTCAAGACCAGCTTCCAGGTGTCGATGGCGCGGTGCCGGCGGCCTGCCCCCTCATAGGTCTTGGCCAGTTGCTCCAGTAACAACACATCGCCGGGATGCCGTGCTACGGCCATTTCCAGCACCGAGGCGGCTTCCGTGAACTGGCCGAGGCGAAAGTGGGTGGCGCCCAGATAGCGCTGCACGGGCACATGGTCCGGCCAGCTTTTCCGCAGCCGGACCAGTTCCGAAAGGGCGGCGGTGTACTCGCGCTGCTCATAGAGCTTTTTCGCGAGCCGCCAGCGCTGCTCGTGATCATCTGGATAGGACTCCAGATACACCCGTATTTCGTCTGTGTCAGCCATGAACTTCCAGGATCTCCGATTCCCCCCGGTTTGGCGCGGAGATGGACCCCGAAATCTCCGCTCTCGCATTATAGGCCCGCGCCAGGAAGAGGTCAATCCAGCGTCACTCCGGCGACCACCTGTTGCGCGGTTGTATACAAAGGTGTACCATGGGTTTGGATGTCGCATGCCGCTGCGGACTTGGTTCGAAATCGGTCGCGAAGTTGCGGTTCTCAGTGCGTGAGGTGGGTGGAACTAGACATGGATGAGACGCAAGACCTGATTCCCCCCGAGGGCGAATGGAAGAAACGAGATGTTTCGGGGGCTCCCCAACCCACAGAACCTCTCGCGGAGAGTAGTTTCGACGCCTTTAATGAGGCCGAAATACTCAAGAAGCTGGCCGTCGACCAAGCTGCCACACGGAGGCTTACCCCCGATCAGCGATCGGTAGACCTGCGCCCCGGCAGTATGATCAACCGGCGATTCAAGGTGCTCCAGCAGTTGGGATTCGGCGGCATGGGCGCCGTCTACCTCGTGAAGGATACCCACCTTCAGGAGCGACGCGCCCTCAAGGTGATGTTGCCCCGCCTGCTCTCCAATCCCCAGGCCCAGCGCCGATTCCTCATCGAGACCAAGATCAGCCAGAAGCTGTCCCACGCCAACATCGTCCGGGTACACGATCTGGGAATGGATTTCGATACGGGCATGCAGTTTTTCACCATGGCGCTCGTTGAAGGGGAGACCCTGTTCCGCTATCTCAAATCTCGCGACGGCCAGCTCCCCCTGGACGAAGTTCTGAAGATCATGCGTCCGCTATGCGACGCTCTGACCTACGCCCACCGCTACACCATCCACCGGGACCTGAAGCCCCAGAACATCATGCGCGGCCCGGGTGGGCACATCACGGTCCTCGATTTTGGCCTGGCCAAACTGCTGGACCAGAGCAATCCGGCCCTCTCGCGCATGGCGGTCGGCACGATTCACTATCAGGCTCCGGAGCAGAAGTCCAACCCCCTGGGCATCGACAGCCGGGCCGATCTCTACTCCCTCGGCGTGATCATGTACCAGTTGCTCACTGGAAAGGTGCCGGCAGGCCAATACCCGCCGGCCTCCAGTCTGGCCCGAAATGTACCTCGCGGCATGGATCAGGTTATCCAGCGCTGCCTGAAGCCCCGGGATGAGCGTTATCCCACGGCCAACGCCCTCCAGGAAGACCTCGACACTGTCGAAAAGGGCGGCTTGCGCCTCTGGTTTGAAGGGCTCTTCGGGGGCTGAGACTCCGAAACCTTCCTTTCGACCCTCGCCACAATTCTTGATGAAAAATTGCGCGCATTCTGCTAAAGTACCGGGCAGGTCAGCATCAGGTCTGTGGGAGAACAGGGAGGAAACATGGTCGACGTATCTCAGACGGGGTGTATCCATCACCCGAACATGCAGGCGGTAAACCGCTGCAAACAGTGCACCGTGCCCACGTGCCACAAGTGCACAATCGTGGGCCCCACGGGCAAATTCTGCTCTGAGAATTGCCGGAATATCCACGAAGCCTTTATCCGCCGAGCCCAGGAAACGAACACCACCGCGCGCTCCACTTTCTTTGTGAAACTGCGCCGGAACGTGGCCTCGCTTCTGTATATCGTGGTCGTCCTTTTCGCCGCCGGGGTGGTCGGAACGGTCTTTTACATCCCGGTACTGTCCGAATTGACCTTGCGCGTCCGGGGGATGCTGGGCTTCTAGCACCGTAACCTTGTTAACTATCAAGCACTTATTGGTTTGTTCATTCATTTCATTCAGGGCGCGCGCGTACCCGAGCCGCCCAACCAACAAGGAGAGCAATCATGGATTTGAGTGGTTTCAAGTGGCCTTTGATCATCGCAGCCCTCGTCGGTGCCGGCTGGCTGTTCACCAGCGGCGGCGTCAATTGGATGTACGGTCGATTCATCGCAGCCGCGCCGGGCGCCGATGTTGCTCAGGATATCCGGGACGAGGCCGGGCTGACGAAACTGGCGGGATACACCTACCATATCTGGAAATGGCGGGCCTGTATCGACATTATTGAGACCAGTGTTGCACGCTATGGGCAGAATGCGCCAAACTACTGGTTTAACATGGAGCGCCTGAGCACCTGCTACGAGCGCGTCGGGGACTACCAGACTGCGGTCAATATCCTCGACGGACTCATCCAGGCGGATGCCCACCAATTCGACGAGCGCGTGGGGAATTTCGACAATTTAAGCCTCCGCGTCTCAAAACTCAAGGAAATGTACGAAATACAGTGAGTCATTCACACGATACGGTCATGGGCCGCATACCTGTGTTGGAGTGCCTGCGCGCTAAACGCCGCAAGGCACTCCAGCTTTTTTTACTTGAATCCGCGCGGGACCTGGGGGAGATCCGTGCCGCGGCGGGCCACATTCCCGTGCGCGAGGTGAACCGCCAGGAGCTCGAAAAGCTCGCCGAGGGGGGGAGCCACCAGGGCGTGGTGCTCTTCGCCAATCCCATCCCCGTGCGACCGCTCAACGAGTGGCTCGCGGGAAAGATCGCGCCGGATGCCGTGCTGGTGATTCTCGATTGTATCGAGGATCCCCAGAACTTCGGGGCCATCGTGCGATCGGCGGCCGCCTGCGGCGCGGCGGGCGTCATGTTTGCCAAAGATCGCTCGGCACCCATAAGCCCCTCCGCAGTAAAGGCTGCGGCGGGCGCCATGGAGTACATCGACCTCATCCAGGTGCCCAATATCGCCCGCGCGGCGGACCAGCTCAAGAAGCACGACTTCTGGGTAGCGGCGCTCATGCCCGACTCGAAGCAGGTACTGTGGGAGGCCGACCTGAAAGGTCGCATTGCCCTTGTGGTGGGTAACGAAGGCAAAGGCGTGCGCCCCCTTGTGGAGAAGCAGTGCGACCTGCGCCTGCGCATCCCCCTCACCGGTGCTATCACCAGCCTCAACGCCTCCGTAAGCACGGCCATCGCCCTGGCCGAATGTGTCCGCCAGCGCTATAAGGGCGGGTGAGGGCGCGGGGCAAATCTCCTTAATCTATTTGCGATAATTTGCGTAAATCTGCGGTTCAGCACATTGGGTTGCGGCCAACGGTCGCTCCGCGCATTTCCGTGGCAGCGCCAGAATCCATCTGGACTGGGAAAAAGGGGCACGGGAGATCGCGGTGGTCTCCCGTCCACCTGCTCCAGCACGGTTGACCACCGAGCGCCCAAAGGAGCATTGACGCCACGGCTCAACACTGCTATCGTAACGCTATAAGGGTGGCGGCGGCTGAAAGGGCATTCAACCATTTCGAGGGCACGTCCGGGTGGTAAACAAGCGCATCGTACTAAGTGGCGCGACGCCACTACCCGCGTTTCGGGTTTCCGCGGCGCTTTGGCTACCTGACGGCAGGTGCGCTCACCACACTCCGAATCGTAGAGGATAGCTATAATGGTGACTGTCCCCATTTTTCGGTGCAGATTGAAGAATGGAGAATCAAATGACTAAACGTTGGCTACTAGGCCTCTTATTATTCTTGATTTTAGGCATATTCGCATGGTTTATGCCAAGGCTGGAAACCAACCAGTCGGCGCTTACAAGCGAGCCAAACCCAGCTATCGAACGAGATAGGGTCAACAATGCATCGAACGCGGAGATCATTACGGCTCAACGACCACAAACTATTGGAGGGAAGACTAAAAAAACTGGTTCATCTTCCATGGTGACTCTGTCGCCGGTCCCAAAGGATGCCGTCCAAGGTCAAAAAGGGCCTTTGATCGAGGTCTTGCGGACGCTGAATTTGCGAACCGAATTGTCGAACGCTGCAGAGTCAATGAGCTTGGATCTTCAGCAAGAGGCTTTAGTATCAGCCGAGGGTAAGAGTACGCCGCTCATCAGAATAGAGCTAAAGGACGGGTCTTGTCTTAAGTTTCGAAAAGATCTTGGGGAATTAGTATATTATATAAACAAACGACAAGATGATGTCCCCCGGCTTCTTACTCACGATGATGCAATTGATGTGGAGGTCGCGCGCAGATCGGCACAAGATATAGTAAATAATTTGGGGTGGAACTATGATCTATCTCTTGCTCCTAATAAACTTCAAGATTTGTTCAACCCCAACGATCTTTATGCTGCGAATTGGCATTTTGAACTTTTTCAAACGTACGAGGGCTTCAAAACAAATGGATATATCGGAATTATGGTTTCGGCCTATAATGGCAAGGTAAAAATGGTCACTCGCATGCCATTGGTGATTCCCGAGAATATTGATATCCGAGTCGACGAGAGAGCAGCATTGGAATCGGTCGCGCGGTTTGCAGAGCGCGCCGGTTTGCGGGTTGACAAGTTGCTTGTTACAGACAAATGGATAGGGCCTCCAAATCCAACAATCTGGGCAGTAAATGCGGACTTGAAACAGGGTCCAGATCTATCGAATCCTCGACCCTTCTATCAAGTATTCGCAATAGATCCGACAAAGCACTTCGACACTTCAAATTATAGCGACGCATATTCTTACTACTTTCACGTCGATTGTTATACGGGCGAAATAATTGGCGGCGGAGGGAGGGAATCCAAGCAGAGAGGTCCCGAACTCGCTGCGAGTTTCGAGCGACTAGAAACACAGGGGCAGAAACGTGACTAATCTCGATAGAATGAGAAATAAGAAAGACTGCCGTGCTCGCCTTCGACTCGGACTCGCGGCCAATAGTAATGCTTGCGTCATAAATATCTATATTAGTTAACATTTTGGCCTCTAGTACTTCACTCTACCTCAACATGCTCTGCGCGGACTACGACGCCGTCACGCCGCGCGTGCGGCTCACCTTTGCGCCGAACCTGGGCGTGGACCCGGTGGTGACGTGCTTCGACATGGACCCCCTCAGTCTCGACGGGCAGATCCAGCGGGCCTCCATCCCCATCACGGGCGAGGCGCTGCGCTGCACGCCCTACGACGAAGCCCAGTCCATCGGCTTCAGCGATGTCTTCCAGTTGGAGACCATCCTCGGCGAGAACTACTGGCATCGCTACTTGAGGGTGGATTTCGGGTGGCAAAAGGGCTGAACCGCAAATTTACGCAGATTATCGCAAATGTTTGAGAAGAGATTTGAACCGCGAATGGACGCGAATGGACGCGAGTTTTAATTTGGTTTTTCTCTTCTCCTCCACGTCTCCGTGGTCAAAATATTGGATTGCGACCAACGGTTGCTCTAAGCCCAGAGCATGAAAGGGGTGCATTAATGTCAAGCATGCTGGACTGTCCTCTGCGACGTTTGGGACTACTTTTATGCCTCGCTTCGGCCCTCATTCCCATTTCCGCGCTTGCCCAGCCCTCGGCGGCCCGTATCTGGAACGAGGAACTCCTGGCCGCCATCCAGCGCGATGAGCCGCAGGCGTCGATCCACGCGCGGAATCTCTTCCATCTTTCCATCGCGCTATGGGACGCCTGGGCGGCCTACGACCCGAATGCGAAGCCCTATCTCTACGACGAGAAGCTCACCGCGTCGGATGCGAACACCGCCCGCTCCGAGGCCATGAGCTTTGCCGCGTACCGGATTCTCCGAGCGCGCTTTAATCACGCGACCGGCATGGCGGAATCCTTTATCGCCTTCGACGCGGCAATGGACGACCTGGGCTATGACCGAAGTATCGTGTCCACGGCGGGCAATTCCCCCGCCGCCCTGGGGAACCGGATTGCGGCCGCCGTGCTCGAATTCGGCCTGGAAGACGGCGCCAACGAACAGAACGGCTACACCCCGACCTACGGCTATATGCCCGTGAACGGGCCCATGGTGGTGGCGATGCCGGGCACGATGATGACGGACCCGAACCGCTGGCAGCCCCTGGCGCTGGTGCTGCTCAAGCAATCGGGCGGCTCGGACAAGATGGATCCCGTGCTCGGGCCCTACGCCCCGCACCTCACGCCCCATTGGACGGCGGTGACGCCCTTCGCGCTGCGCGAATCCGACCGCACGCCCAACACCCACTTCGACCCCGGTGCCCCGCCGCACCTGGGCGGCGAGGGGAGTGAAGAACTCATCGAGAACGTGGTCCACCTCATCGAAATGAGCGGTCACCTCGATCCCGACGACGGCGCCATCATCGACATTTCGCCCGGCGCACGGGGCAACGCCGCACTGGGCGACTACGATGGCGCGGGCCATGCCCTCAACCCCGCCACGGGCACAGGGGCCGACTCCTGAACCTGCGGATCGTGCCCCCCGGGCCCTTTGCCCCTAGTCCATCACCGGCGGGGTGTTCAGATCCCGTTCGCGCAGGCGTTTGGCATAGTAGGTTACGATGCGGCGCAGCAGCTCGTCCCGTTTGATGCCTTCCACTTCGGCCTTCCAGCGAAGGAACGCTGCGACCGAGCGGGGCAGGGTAACGGTCATCTTGACCATATCCGAGGGATTGGTATCGCCCAGATGCTGGTCCTTCTTCTTCCGTTGCCGCATTTGTTCTTCGGTTTCCGACATGTTCTCCTCCACGATTTTACTCCTTTATGTAAAAGGGCCACTCTGCCTAATATCATACACGGTTACGCTCACAATTCCAACGATTAAGGTAAACCCACGTAATTCTGTTAAAAGCGTGAAGAGTATTCCTTCTCGGCTCCCTTGTCTTCTATAATACGCGAGACTGGCCGGTCCATGTCGTCGGCGTAAATCCTATGAAGGCAGGAGAATACGATTGAACATCCTTGGTATCGGGGGCTATTCCCATGATTCCGCCGCCGCGCTCGTTCAGGACGGGCAGGTTGTCGCGGCGGTAGCGGAAGAGCGCCTTTCCCGAGTGAAACACCAGGGTGGCGTCCCCCGAATGGCGGTCAACTGGTGCCTTTCCGAGGCCGGATTGACCCTGGATGATATCGATCACATCGGTTGCTACATGCGCCCCGGCCTCCGAATTGCCCGCCGACTGCCCTATCGCTTGACGACCGCCTGGCGGAGCCCCGTCTACGCCGCCGCTTTTTCCGCCTATGAACTCTGGCACAACGCCGGGTATATCCGGGGCATGCAATCCCTTTGCGGGCGGCGCGCCCAACTCCACTTCATGGAGCATCACCCGGCCCACGCGGCCAGCGCATTTCTGTGCAGCCCCTTCGAAGAGGCTGCCCTTCTCTCCATCGACTACGTGGGGGAGTGGGCCGCCACCTGGAGCGGCATCGGGCGTGGCGCGGACATCACCCGGCTGCGCCAGGCGAACTACCCCAACTCCCTGGGCGTATTTTACTCGGCGTTAACCGACTACCTCGGCTTTCTCCGCGCTTCAGACGAGTATAAAGTGATGGGCCTGGCTTCCTATGGCGAGCCGGTGTATTACGAGGCCCTGAAGAAGGTCCTGCGGCCCCAGGAAGATGGCTGGTACCGCATCGACCACAGCTATACCGCGTGGCACTATCTACCGGGATCGCGCTGCGGCTATTTCAGCGAAAAGTTCATCCGCGAATTCGGTCCGGCGCGCAAAAAGGGCGAGCCCATCACCGAGCACCACCAGAATCTCGCGGCCTCCGCGCAGCGCCTGCTGGAAGATATCGTCCTGCGCCTGGCGGAGAATCTGCGCGGCGAGACGGGCTTGAGGAATCTCTGCCTCGCGGGCGGCGTGGCGCTCAACTGCTCCATGAACGGTCGCCTCAAGCGCGAGTCCGGTTTCGAAAACATCTGGATCCAGCCGGCCTCGGGCGACGACGGAATCGCCATCGGCGCGGCGCTCCAACTGCACCATCGCTTCAATGGCCCGAAGCGCGGCTATACCATGCACCATGCGAATCTCGGGCCCGATATCGACAACGCCGCGATAGAAGCCCACCTCAAGCTCACCAAGACGCCCTACACGCGCTCAGCCGACATTGCGACCGACGCGGCGCGCTTGCTGGCGGAGGGAAAGATCCTGGGCTGGTACCAGGGCCGGATGGAGTTCGGGCCCCGCGCCCTGGGCAACCGCAGCATACTGGCCGATCCCACGCGCGCGGATATGAAGGACCTGGTGAATACCTACGTGAAGTTTCGGGAGGAGTTTCGCCCCTTCGCGCCGAGTGTACTCGCGGAGCGGGCCTCGGAATACTTCGAGGGCTGCACGGACTCGCCCTTCATGCTCTTCGTCTATCCTGTGCGCCCCGAGAAGCAGGCGGAGGTGCCCGCGATTACCCACATCGACGGAACCGCGCGGGTCCAGACCGTCACCGAAGCCTCAAACCCGCGCTACTACCAACTAATCAAGGCCTTCGAAGCGATCCGGGGCGTGCCCATGGTGCTCAATACAAGTTTCAACGTTATGGGCGAGCCCATCGTGCATACCCCCGCCGATGCCTTGAAGTGTTTCTACGGTACGGGCATGGATGCCCTCGCGATGGGAGATTTTCTGGTGGTGAAATAGGCTGGAGTCTGGAGTCCGGAGTCTGTAGGGCATTAGCCTCCCGGCCTTAGGCTTCCGCCTCCAGCCTGCGGGCTACTGTGACCCATAAGACCCATAAGACCCATAAGACCCATAGGACCCGACCCATAGGACCCATTTCCCTCCAGACTCCAGACTAAAACCTAAACGGAATCATTTCCCGCCGATGCGCATTCTCATTCCCACCGTTGACTATCCCCCCATCGAAGGCGGCATTAGCACTGTCGCCCTGGAAGTTGCGCGCGCTCTCCATCGCCAGGGGCATGAAGTGACCGTGGTGGCTCCGCTCTTTCCAGAGATGGAAGCTTTCGACGCCGCGGAACCCTACACCGTCGTGCGCTTCGGGGGCTACGACGCCGGTTGGTTTCGCCTGGCGCCCTTTTTGTTAAAAAGCTGGCGCTACACGCGCGGCGTCGATCGCATTATCGCGATTAACATATCCTACGGCGGCGTGCTAGGGCGATTCGCAAGACTTTTTCGCGGTACGCCCTATATCAACCTGGCCTACGCCTATGAGTTTCTTAAGTTCGCGAAGAACCCCATCGCCCGATTCGTCCTGCGGAATCTCTACCGCAACGCCGAGCGCACCGTGGCCATCAGCAAGTTCACCCGCGAGAATCTTATCCGCTTCGGCGTCCATGAAGATCGCATCCGCGTGGTGTTGCCGGGGGCTCAAGTGCCGGAACCCATCGCGCCCGAAGTTGCCGCCGTGGCCTGTCGTCGCCTCGATGTGGAGGGCTACTCCTTTATCCTCGCGGTGGGCCGCTTCATCCCCAGGAAGGGCCAGATGACCTTGGTGGAGGCCATGCCCCTGCTCCACGAGTACTACCCCAACGTTCACCTCGTCATGGCCGGGCGCGGACCCGAGCTGGCCAACTGTCGCGGCAAGGCCGAAGCCTTGGGCATGGAAGGCTTCGTTCATCTTCCCGGCTATGTGTCCAACGACACCCTTCAGGCGCTCTACCAGACCTGCACCTGCTTCGCCCTGCCCACGGGCGAAGACGAGGACGGCCAGGTCGAAGGCTTCGGACTTGTTTTCACCGAGGCCCACGCCCACGGCAAACCAGTCATCGCGGGACGCAGTGGTGGCGTGGTGGATGCCGTGTTGCACGAGAAAACGGGCATCCTCGTGCCGCCGGGCAACGCGGAGAAATTGGCCGACGCCCTGCGCCGTATCCTGGAAAATCCCGAACTCGCCGAATCCCTCGGCAGCGCCGGGAAAAAGCGCGTGGAGGAGCAGCTCAACTGGGATGTATTCGCCGAAAAGTTGATCGAGGGCTCGTAGCCCATGACCCGCTACCGCATCGCCCACATCATCACCCGCCTCTCCCAGGGCGGGGCCCAGGAGAACACCTTCCACACGGTGCGTCTCGCGGATCACTCGCGCTTCGACGTGGATCTCATCAGCGGCCCCACCCACGGGCACGAGGGCAGCATTGAAGATGCCGTGGAGGCCGCAGGCATCACGATCCTGCGCGAGCCGCATCTCGTGCGGGCCCCGGTGCCCCATCGCGACTGGCTGGCATTGCGCGGACTCACGCGCACGCTGAAAGAAGGCCGCTACGACCTCGTTCACACCCACACCTCCAAGGCGGGCTTCCTGGGGCGCCTCGCCGCCGAACGCGCGGGCATCCGCCACGTGGTCCACACGCCCCACGGCAATGTCTTCCACGGCTATTTCAACAGCCCCATCACCCGGCTCTACGTCTGGATGGAGCGCCACGCCGCCCGCCGCACCAGTCGCATCATCGAGCTGACCGAAGGCGGCATCAATGAGCACCTCGCCGAGGGCATCGGCCAGCGCGATCAATACCGCGTCGTCTTCAGCGGCATCGACACTGGGCCGTATGAAGCGGCCATCGCGCGCCGCGAGGAAGCCCGAGCCGCACTCGGCATCGCGGAAGATCAAGTGCTCATCGGCGGGGTGGGCCGTCTGGAGCCCGTGAAGGGCTTCAACTATTTCATCGAAATGGCGCGTCAGCTTCACGAGAAGGACCCTTCGCTGAAGTTCATGATCGCGGGCGATGGCGCGCAGGCCGATCTGCTCAAGGCTTCCGCCATCGACCTGCCCATAGCGTTCCTCGGCCGACGCAACGATGTGCCCGAACTCATGGCGGCCTTCGACGTGCTCGTGGTGCCTTCGGTCAACGAAGGCATGGGCCGCGTGATCCTGGAGGCCGGTGCCGCAGGCGTCCCCGTCGTCGCCACCCGCGTGGGCGGCATCCCCGACATTGTCGACGACGGCGAAACCGGTCTCCTCGTCGCGCCCCGCGCGCCCGATGAACTGGCGCGCGCCGTCCTCGCCCTAGTACACTCCCCCGAGCGGCGCTGCCTCATGGGAGCCGCAGCCCGCGCCAAAGTCGTCCCCCACTACAGCCTGCAACACATGGTTCAACGGATTGAAGCCATCTACGAGGAATTGCTGAATGAGAGTGCCCCAGACCCCCGGTGACGAGTACCTGTCGAAGCAACGGCTGCTGGTCATTTCGCCCCACGCCGACGACGAAAGCTTCGGCTGCGCCGGGACCATGGCCCGCATCAAGGATCTCGGCGGCGAGGTCTACGTCATCTGCTGCTCCGTCGGCACCCTCAAGCACTACGACGGCAAGGACGAACTCGTCGACGGCCGCACCCGCGAAAAGGAATTCGAGGCCGTGATGGAGTACCTCAAAGTCGACGACTACGAGTACCTCTACCGCGACGCCGACACCCACCTGCGCATGGACACCATCCCGCGCCGCGATCTCATCGCCCTCTTCGAGCGCGACGCCCGCCTCGCCCTCGACAAGCTCCAGCCCACCATGCTCGCCATCCCCGTCTCCTCCTACAACCAGGACCACGAGGCCGTCTTCCGCGCCGCCTTCACCGCCGCCCGCCCAGGCGTCCCCAAAGACAAACCCATCCAGCCCCTCGTCCTCGGCTACAACAACACCTCCCTCTTCTGGAGCCTCGAGCACGAAAAGATCCACATGAACTTCTACGTGGACATCTCCGACTACCTCGAGCAAAAGCTCCACGCCCTAAGCCTGCACTCATCGCAAATGCGCGACCCCATCCACCACTCCAGCGTGCAGAATGTTGATTATACGGCAAGGCTGCGGGGCAGCGAGATCTCGGTCGCGGCGGCCGAGGGGTTCATGCTGTTTCGGCAGATTCTGTGATGGCAGGGTAGCGTTGCCAGATCCCGTTGTTTTCTATGTGGGTAACTTTGCCCTGCGAGGTACCACCCCACATAGTAAACTGCGGCGTATCGTCCGGGAACCTCGATCACGCTCCGGCGTTTATGAGTGTTACCCCCGGTCGCTCCCTCCAACTATCGGAATCAGCACTATCTCAATCACCTCGTCCACCTTGTACTTATCCATCGAGCTCCTCCCGAGTTCATAGCCCGGTGCTGTGGCCTCGAACCAGGAGACGTGCTCCAGCGGTTCGCAGAATTCAACCGTCAACGTTTCCTCATCCAGACGGGTGGTTCCGACCGGGAACCCGGTTTGAGAAAAGGCGGCGAATTGATAGCTGGGCGTTATGGTCGCACTCGAAATGGACTGGCCGCTTTCGGCATCGCGGACTTGGAATTGAAGATAGATTGGGTCTACGCGCTGGAAGCGGAGCGTCGTGCCCTGACGGGCGATGTTGTGGTCGATGTCGGAGCGGTAGTAGTACGCGTTCGGCGCGATGTACTGGCCGAGGTCGCCGCTGACGATGCCTATGTTGTAGGCGAAGTCGCCTGCGTGGTCGAGCCGGAGGACGCCTTTGCCATTGGTGCGCGCGTTTGTGATGGGTATATACCCGCCGTAGCCCGTGCGGGTTCGTGCACGAAGGTCGATGCCAATGTTGAGTTCGGCTTCGGGAATGTACAATCCATCTTGATCGAGAACGGTCAACTCGACCGATTCGCCGACCTTAAGGCGGACGGGCCAGGTCACATCCTCTCCTGCGTAGAGCGCGACGCCTCTTCCGTAGCTCCAGTTGTCGGCGGGGTCGGTGGCTTTGAGTTTGCCGTCGTAATCCGGGGTGAACCATGCGTCGCAACCGTACAATTGAGCGAGGCCACCGGGCTGGGCCGTTGGGCCGCCTTCGGGGTATTCATTCCAGCAGTAGAAGTCGGACACTTCCCATGCGTGGGCGGGCGGCATGAGGACATAGCGGTAGAGACCGTAGCCCCGGGATTTGGTGTCGTCCACTTCGCGCCCGCGATGGAAGGGGACGGCGAAGCGTCCGGCGGCGTTGGTCTTGCCGATTTCGCCGTAGCGGATGTAGCCGCGATCGAGGCCCACTTCGTAAACGGGGATGTCGGCTGCGGGTGCGCCGTCGGGCAGGGTGGCTTCGATGGTGACGCGGACGGCAGGCGGCGGGGCGGGGTCCACGGGGGGCGTGGGGACGGGCGCGGGCGTCTGCGTGGCGGAGAGGAGGCTGATGATGAATCCGAATGCGATTTGTAACATGAATGTACCCCCGTTGTGTGGTGTGTCTAGCGGATACCATAGCGCTGGCGGGCAGGGGGCGTCAAGGGAATCCTGGAGCAGGGCAATCGCGTTAAAAATTTAGAGATTTCGGGGATATGGAGCGGGGGCTTTCCAGCCCCCGACGCCTGCAACGCAGTTGCACGGACAAAGCAGATATTTTTCATCGCACAATGAATTCAACGAAAAAGGGGGCAGGAATGCCCCCTCTCCATACTTCCGCTGATTGTAAGGCGTTTTCAATGCAATTGCGCTGAGCCCAGTGGGCCGAGGGCGGCTCGCGGACCGAAGCTTATTCCGCCAGCGGCGGACTTGGAGCTTAGTTGCACTCAGCCCGGCGGAAGTGTTGTAATGAATTTGGGTTCATGTGTGCCTCGTGAGCGGGCCACGTGTTTGCAGCGTTCAATGACACTCCGGTGATTCAGGCCCATCGCCCTTTCCAGTCCAGTGAGGAGTCCCGACGGATGACTGTTTTCATCTTGTTTGCCATGGTGTTGTGGCTGGCGTATGGCAACGGCGCCAATGACAATTTCAAAGGCGTGGCCACGCTGTATGGCAGTGGCACGGCGACCTTCCGTCAGGCGCTGACGTGGGCAACGGTGAGCACCTTTGCGGGGAGTCTGGTGTCCATTTTGCTGGCGGAGCGGCTTCTTGCCGTGTTCAGCGGGAAGGGACTGCTGCCGGAGGCCCTGCTGGGCGAGCCCACGACCCTGATTGCCATAGGCGGGGCGGCGGCGCTTACGATTATGCTGGCCACGCTGCTGGGCATGCCGACGTCCACGACCCACGCGCTCACCGGGGCGCTTCTGGGGATTGCGCTGGTGACGTCGGGGAGCGATGTGCCCTGGGCGTCCTTCATGCGGCTTTTTGCCATTCCGCTGCTGGTAAGCCCGGTGCTGGCCATCCTGATCACGGTGACGGTCTATCCGGCCCTTCGCTGGGTCCGGCTGCGGGCCGACATCAAGCCGGATACCTGCGCGTGTGTGGACGAAGCGCCCGCCGGACTCAGCAATCCCGCCGGTGGCGCGGTTGCGGCGTGCGCATCGGTGCCGGCGATGCGGCTGGGGACCGTACAGGAGTGCGGCAGCGGCGATGATGGCGCGATCCGGGGCATCAACGCCCAGACCGCCGTGGACACCCTTCACTATCTGAGCGCGGGCGCGGTCTGCTTCAGTCGGGCCGTCAACGACACGCCGAAGATCGCGGCCCTGCTGCTGGTGCTGGGTCATCTGGACAAATACATCGCCCTCGGGAGCGTGGCCCTCGCCATGGCGCTGGGCGGCGTGCTGCAGTCCAGGCGAATTGCGGACACCATGGGCAAACGGATCACGGATCTGAATCCCGGCCAGGGGCTGTGCGCGAATCTGGTGACCGCCCTGCTGGTCCTGTTCGCTTCCCGCCTGGGCGTGCCCGTGTCCACCACCCACGTATCCTGCGGTGCGATTTTCGGAATCGGCGTGGTGGAGCGAAATGCGCACTGGAAGACCATCACCGCGGTGCTGGCGACGTGGCTCACCACGCTGCCCCTCGCCGCGCTGGTGGGCGCCGCGCTCTATAGGCTACTTGCGAACGGCGCGACGGCCCCGGCATGAAGCGATTTTAATGCCGCCGCCGCAGCACCTGTACTGCGCCCGCTACTGCGAGGAAAACATCTGGCACCTCGCCCAGGAGCCGGCCTTTGCCGAGTTCGAGCGGGTCGTCGCGATCATTTCCAACGCCGAGGCGTCCTGTCTTTTCTGGGACCAGCGGATGTGCGAGGCGCCCGACTATCCCGTGTGGTGGGATTACCATGTGATCCTTTTCGTGAAGGTAGACGATTGGCGCGTCTATGACCTGGACACCGCGTTGCCGTTTCCGGTGGCCGCGTCGACCTATCTACGGCAGACCTTTCGCTTTCAGGGGAGAATGCCCGAAGTCATTCGTCCACGCTTCCTGCTGTTCGACGGCGAAGCTTACGTGCAGAGCTTCTCATCCGATCGCTCTCACATGCGCGATGGGGACGGTGCGTGGTATGCGCCGCCGCCGGATTGGCCGCCGATCATCCAAGGTCAACCAGAGGGCTTTCCCGCGTTCATCGAACGGCAATTGCGAACGGGAGAACAACTTGGACTGGGTGAAATGATCGCGCGCGTCACCTTCGTCGATCACGACGCGGATTGAACTTCACTCGGTTACTTCGTCTCCGCGATCCGATAGAGGTGCGTTTTCGTGCGGAGCAGCAGGGAATCTCCCGCTATCGCGGGCGAGGCCCAGATTTCGCCATCGAGCTGGTTGGTTGCGAGTTCCTTGTATTCCCGGCCGGGTGCGATGATGGTCGTCGTTCCCTTTTTGTTCGAGAGGTAGATCCGGTCGGTGGTGGCCAGGAGGGAGGCGCTGTACTTGACCTTCATCGGCATCGTCCAGACCACGTTGCCCGTGGTGGCTTCCAGGCATTTTAGGGTGCCCGGATCGCTCATGGTATAGAGGAGATCGCCGACCAGCACGGGCGACGATTCATGGGGCACGTCTTCTGTCATTTTCCACACCACGTGGGAGTCGGTCACGTCGCCCTGGCCGCCTTCTTTGATGGCCCAGAGTTCCGTGCCTCCCGGAGGGCCCCCGGTGTTGATGAAGAGGACTCCATCGCCCTGAATAATCCGGGAGATCGTGCTGTCGTCTTTGTAACGCGCGCGCCAGATCTCTTCGCCGGTCCGGGGATTGTGTCCCGTGACCAAGAGTGCGCCGTTGCTCACCAGTTGGGGCTGGCCCTCGATTTCGAGGATGACCGGTGTCTGGTAGGACTTGAGGTAAACGCCCTGAATCCCCGTGTAGAACTCTTCCGGTCGCTTGTA
>JBIJDL010000466.1:0-5133 GCA_044344195.1 Candidatus Hydrogenedentales bacterium | reverse complement strand
GGGGAGCACAAAGTTGAAGGTCGTCCCCTTGCCTACGTCACTGGTCACCGTGATCCGGCTGCCGTGAAGGCGCATGATATCCTGCGCGATGGCCAGACCGATGCCCGTGCCACCATACTTCCGGGTGGAGGATCCATCATACTGGTAGAAGCGCGTGAAGATCTTGTCCAGCGCCTCCTCGGGGATCCCGATCCCCGTATCCGAAACCGAAACGGAAGCCTGGGCGCCGTCGAACTTAATCTCCACACTCACTTTGCCGCCGCCTTCGTTGAACTTCACCGCATTGGAGAGGAGATTGTTGAACACCTGGCCCATCTTCCCCTTGTCGCCTTCGACGAGTACCGGACCCTCCAGGGCGTAGAGGTCCAGTGCGATGTCGCGGCTGTCCGACACGGGCTTAATAATTTCCATGCTCGTCCGGGCGCAGTCCACGAGATCGAAGGTGTCAAACACGAGTTCTTCGGCACCCCGATGGAGCCGGGAGAAATCGAGGAGATTTTCGATGAGCGTGACCAGTTTCTCGATGTTGCGTAGGCTGATGCCCAGGTAATCCGACTGCACTTCGTTGATGGGGCCGACCTTGCCGTTGAGGATCATGTCGGTATAGCCCATGACGGCCACCAGGGGCGTCCTGAGTTCATGGGAAACGTTGGAGAGAAGATTAGTCTTGAGCTCGTCCAGCGTCTTCAACTCGTCGTTCATTTCGTGGAGGCGTTCCCGGGCGAGCGTCACTTCTTCGAGGGAATGCTGGAGATTTTCCAGGAGCTGGGCGTTGCGAATAGCCACCGCCACGTGGGGAGTCATCTGCTCCGAGATCTCAATCTCGTGACGGCCGAAGGCGGCCACTTCCTTCGCCCCGAGATTCAGGGTGCCGATAATGCGTTCGGTCGCGTAGAGCGGCAGACACAGGCAACTGCGGATCTCTTCTGGAAACTCGCTGGCGAAGGGAGAATTCCCCTTGCGCAGATCGCCCACGCAGAGCACTTTCTTCTCCCGGGCAACCCAGAGCGCGCACTTGGGGCCCCCCTCGCTCCGTTCGGCGGGCATGTTCCCGCTCGTGGGCTCCGGCCACAGATGGTGCGTCTCCAGTGTATCACTCTGGGGATTCAGCAGGACGACTTCGGCATAGTCGAAGGTAATGAGCTTGCGCACCTCGACAACGATGCTTTCGTACACGCGCCCGGCTTCCAGACTGGAATTGATCGTATTGGCGATCTGGTTGATGGCCGCGATCCGATCAGAGCGCTCCCGGGCTTCCTGCTCCAGCACCACGTTCTGGGTCACGTCGCGGAAGGTGCCCTCCATCCCGATGAAGGCCCCGCTCTCGTCGAAGATTCGGTTGGCGCTAAGCTCCACGCAGATGGTCCGGTCGTCCGGTCGCTTCATCCAGACCCGAGCCCGCTCCACGAAGCGGTGCCGCTCGAGCTCTCCGGTTACGCGGGCATAGTCCATGCGCTCGAGGAAAAGCTCACGAAGATTCAACCCGACTACCGAGGCCGCGTTCTTGAATCCCAGGATCTGGACGCCTGCGGGATTGATCAGGGTAAGCCGCCCCTCGGTGTTTGTCTGGTAAATCCCGTCGCGCATGGAGGTGATGAGATTGCGGTATCGCTCCTCTGATTCCTCCAGTTGATTGATGTTCGTGCGGAGGGCGCTCGCCATCTTGTTGAAGGACATGGCCAGTTCTTCAATCTCGTCCCCCGTTCCGATGACCAGCTTCAGTTCCAGATCGCCCTGCCGGATGATCTGGGCGCCTTCGTTGAGCAGGGAAACGGGCCGGATCACGTTGTTGTGCACGTTGCGGTAGGCGATGATGCAGAAGAGGCCGATGATGAGGCTGGAGAACACGAGTGTAAGCACCGCCGCGATGTTGATGTTCTCGTAGACATCGTAGGCGGAGCGATAAGAGAGGAGATAAATCTGCGTTCCCGGCAACAACCGGTGAAAGGCAACCACCGCGGCCATTGCCGTGCCGTGGCCGCGATAGTCGTTGAGCAGGAGGGCACCGGAATCCTCACGGGGAAATTCGCTGAGGTACTGGGCCAGGGCGGGATCGGTCGGGCGGGATGCCGTACCCGATTGCGACGTGTCGTTTCCTATTTCCGCGATGTAATGCGTAAGAAAGGTGCCAGCACCCGCGGGAGCCACGATCTCGAACTTTTCCTCCTCCTCCAGGGCCACTGGCCAGGTTTGCTCGGCCAGATTGCCCAGAACATCCCGCACGCCCTGATCCTCGACGAGGAAACCCATGGGTTGGACATTGCCGCCTACCTTGACCGGCGTTGCGACACTGAGTATATGTTCGGTGACGTCAAAGGCGACGGGCACGGTGCCGAGCAGTTCCCCTTCCCACTCGGGATGACTCTCCGTCGGGGGGATATCGCGGGTGCTTCCAAGCAATACGCCCGAGCGGTCGTAGGCCGAAAATTCGGTACGCCCGTCTCCAACACCCACCGCCAATTCCTTCAACTGCTGGAGTACGGCGAGGAGATCGGACTGGGCCAGGGAAGACGACGCGAGGGTGATCGTGCGTATGAGCTCGGGATCGCGGGCCGCACGGGCCGTACGCTGGCAGCGCGCCATGACAGCAAGCTGGATCCCCTCGGTCCTCAAGCGGGCCGCAGTCTCCAGATTAATCCGCACCGCATTCTTCTGGTTTTCCCGGGCGAGCACGTAGCCACTAACGAGCGCCAGCGCCATCGGTATCACCCCCACCCAGAGGATTGAAGTGATGAACTTGCGCTCGATTCCGCCACGGGACTGTCGCTTGAAAATAGTAAACAAGGAGGATATCCGGTTACGAACTAACACCCGCCAGCCCGATTCTCCCGAATTCGCGACTCGGGAAGCAAGAGAGGCGGGGGCTCACGGAAGACCACCGTTGGCCTCGCGCAAGCACATGATGCCAGTTCGCCGGTGCCCGTGCAAGCCCGCCTAAAACCACAGGCCCGGGGACTTACTCGCTCGCGCGTCCCCGACCGATCAGATCCCGGACTTTGTCCAGCATCTGGTCCACACGGAACGGCTTCGCAAGGTACTCGTCGGCACCGCACGCGAAGATCCGCTCGATGTCGGACTCTTTCGTAAGGCAGGTCACCGCCATAATGGGAATGCTCCGGGTAAGTTCGTTGTCCCGCAGAGCCTTGCAGACTTCAAAGCCGTTAATCTCAGGCATGAGAAAGTCCAGCAGGATCAAGTCCGGCCCCATCTGGGCGGCCTTGAGGCCCACTTCTGTGGCATTGCTCACCTTCACCAGTTCGAAGCCATCATCCGTGAGGATGTTTTCCATCAGGGCCAGCGCGTCGGGATCGTCATCGACGATCATTACGCGGCGTTGGGAAGGCCCCTTCTCCCGGGGAAACATATCGTACTTTTCCCGAAAACGATCCAGATCGTCCTCCAGGATTCGATAGTGCCCACCCGGGGTTCTGGATGCTTTGATTAGCCCCTGCTTGATCCAGTTTTTAATACTGTGATGGGTGACGTGGCAAATCTTGGCGGCCTCGAACGTCGTATATGCTTTTTGTTCACGATCACTCACGAGCCATACTCCTTAACAATAGAACGCGCTGACTTCACTGCGCCGCAGGATGGGAAGTTCGGTGTACAATAAAAGAGAAGCCGCGTACAATTAGCATTTTAATGAACTTCAGACTGATTATAACGCGCTATTTGTAAACCTGTCAACTCAACGCTAACAATTATCGCTGTTTTCACTATTTCGAAGCTTGAAAGTGATACAGCCCCGAACCGTCGCAGTTTCAGGATGATAACACTTGGTACAGGTCATTAAAAAGCACAATTTCACGTAATTCCACACCCGAGGTAAGAAGTTTCACATCGGTCGGATAGAGTCCGGTGAAAATTCGGAAGCCAATAAAGTACACCGCAAGCAACATAACGTAGGAACCCAGCACAATATTGATGTATCGCCCGCTCAGCGAAACCCAGGCCTTCCGCCGCCGCCGACCGGCCTCGCGCAGGCGCTCCGCATACTCCGGGCCTTCAAGATAACTCTGACACACCTTCTCGGGCGCGGGAAGCAGCACAACAGGAAACAGGAGCGCATAGAGCAACATGGCTGATACAGAAACGTACCACGCTGCATGGGCCCCAGTCTGGATCTTACCGATCTCCGTCCCGCCAGTCACCAGAAGAAGGAGCGACACCAGCAACAGCCACCCTCCGAGTAGATAGATGGCACCCCGTGGCTGGCGCAGGGTCCTGGCATTCTTATCGGTACGGAAAATTCTGGACATGACCCATCCGACACAGACGGCCAGCCCCAGCAGCATCATTCCCTGGGCGGCAAGCCCCAGTGGTCGCGTCACGTGCCCCTCTGCAGCCGCCACAAAGTTCTCACGCTCCGCCTCAAATTGCTGGACGCGAGCAATTGCGGCCTCCACCTTCCCCTTTCGGGTGGCGAGTTCGGCCGTTTCCGCGCCCCGGCGTTCGCGGAGGGCGATCCGCATGAGCAGGGCGTCCTTCTGCACCTGAAGGCCACACAGTGCAGGGCTGGTGCCCACGCCATTTCCATCTTCCGGGCCGGCTTCCAGCAAGCGGTCGCCCATCTGCTGCAATTGGAGGAGCCAGCCATCCCAGGCCTGAAAGTCTCCCTGCTCCAGCGCCGCCCCGGCCCGTTTGATCACGACATTCTTGAGGTAATACAAGGGTGCACAGGCTTCGTCGGAAAGTCGCCGTTGCAGCATCTCGTACCAATTGCCCCGTTTGGGCAGCGATTCGTGCCACTGCGGCTGGGGAAAAACCGCGGGCTCGCCACTGTCGTTGGCGCGTCCGAGCAGGGCCAGGGCCGTACGGAAATCGTCCTCCGATTCGGAGGCTGCCGCGATTGCGGCCGCCTGAAGGTATTCCGGGAGGGCATTTCGCGTCGCCTTCAGGGTTGCCTCACGAAAAATCTGGCGGGCATCCTGATACTGGCGCTGCTGGAACAGCTTGCAGCCGTAAACGATCAGGAGCGACCCCTTGTCGGGTGCCAGCTTCACCGCCTCGGCATAGCGCTCGAGCACCAGGTCATCTTCTTCGATATAGGCGAGCGCCTCCACGTATTTGGCCGTGGGAAGCTCACGCGCTTCACTGTCACGACGGACGACATTGCGTAGAATCGCCCGCTGG
>JBIJDL010000465.1:0-5143 GCA_044344195.1 Candidatus Hydrogenedentales bacterium | reverse complement strand
ATTTCGTGCTCGATGGTTATCGGCTTGATATCGTCTCTGGCCATTATTCGTCCTTGCGGTCTGTCGCGGAACTGTCGCGGAACTGCCGCGTTTTGTCGTTCTCAATTTCTTCAAGCAGTTTGTCCAATAGCGGGGCTACACTCAACTCCGACGCCCAGTGCCGTAAATATTCCCAATCCAATGAATTGGCCTGGATTCGCAGCACGCCGTACACGTCACGTAATTGGCGTTCCGATTGGCCGCGCCTTGCCCAAGACAACTTGCTCAAGATTGTATCTTCCGGCGAGCTGGCAACAAACTTAAGTGACTTTATCCCGCAGGGTACGCGGCGCTCGAAACGGACCGCGTCAAATGGACGGTCCTTTAAGAGGATAAAATCGATCTTTTCCGTGGTCACGAGATCTATAGCATTGAACATCGACCGACGCCGAATTGCATCCGATACGGCCTCTGGCGACACGTATGTTCTCGATGCAATTTCCTCAAGCAAGGCCGCCAGTGCGTCATCGCTCGGGTCAATAACGATATCAATGTCGTTCGTCGCCCGGGGCTCACCGTATACAAAGAGGGCGACAGAACCCGTTACCATATACGGAATTCCGAGTCGTTTCAGCACACCAACAATATAGTGAGCTAAACCATCTGAATCTTCGATGTTCACTGGGCAACCAGCGCACTTAGCTGTCTGAATTCTTCGTCCGTCAAGATCCGTCGGAAGTACTCCATCTTCACCTCATGTTCTGAAAAGCCCGGATTTCGCTGTTGAATTGCATCCAAAACCATTGCCCGCATTCGTACCGATAGGCGATTCGCCTGGATGAGGCGCTCCTCCGAAGTCTTGCTCGCCAGCAGATCGTAGTAAAAACGCTCGGCGTCCGGTGTAGTGTCTAGCATATAGCTCATCGTATCGTCCTCAATGACTTAGTGATGTCGAAGAAAACTAAGGGTGTGCTACTCCTCGAAAAATCTGCGCAAATTTGCGGTTCCAATCGCCCTCGCCTAAACGTCCAGGTTCTGTACTTCGGCGGCGTGGCGCTCGATGAATTCCTTGCGGGGCTCCACCAGGTCGCCCATCAGCGTCACAAACATCTCGCTGGCCGCGCCTTCGTCTTCCGCCATCACCTTCAGGAGCGTACGGTTCTCGGGATCCATGGTGGTTTCGAGCAACTGCTCCGCGTTCATTTCGCCCAAGCCTTTGTAGCGCTGGATGTGCAGGCCCTTGCGCCCGATTTCCATGAGGTGCTCGTAGAGCGCCAACAGGTCGTCCGTCGCGAAGGGGCCTTCCGCTTCGCTGCCGCCCTTCGTCTCTACGGTGTAGGGCGAATCGCCCACGGCCTTCAAGGGTTCCATATGGCTCAGCAGCGCCGAGAACTCGTGGCTCTTCATGAAGGCCAGGTCCACCTGGCCCGCCTGGCGCACGCGCTTGGCCTTGCCGTTGACCAGATCCTCCGCCATGCCTTCCAATTCCGCCTGCTCCTCCGCCATATTTACAATTTGCACCGCGGGGCCAAAAATATCCGCAATCTGTGTCGCGGAAAGCTGGCTCGGGTCGTGAAGGAGTTCGCGCGGCAGCTCCATGCACTTGAACACCGCTGCCGATTCCACGCCATAGACTCGAAACAGGCGCGCGAGCATCTTCCGGCGATCCTGGGCCGCGCGAAAGCCGCGCTGCAGCGTCTTGGTCTGTACGCCTTTCCCGTTGGACGTGGAACTGGAAACTTTGACGGACTCCAGCACGCCGTCCAGAATAAACTGCTCAAACTCCGCTTCCGTGTTCACATACTGGGACTTCTTGCCCTTGCGGATCTGGAAGAGGGGCGGCTGGGCGATGTAGAGGTGCCCGCGGCGAATGAGGTCCGGCATCTGGCGGAAGAAGAAGGTGAGGAGCAGCGTGCGAATGTGCGCGCCGTCCACGTCCGCATCGGTCATGATAATAATCTTGTGATAGCGCAGCTTGCTGATGTCGAAGTCCATATCGCCGAAGCCCGTGCCCAGCGCCGTGATCAGCGAGCGAATTTCGTTGTTGCCCAGCATCTTGTCGATGCGCGCCTTCTCCACGTTCAGCACCTTGCCGCGCAGCGGCAGGATGGCCTGGAAGCGCCGGTCCCGGCCCTGTTTGGCCGAGCCGCCGGCCGAGTCACCCTCGACGATGAAGATTTCGCAGAGCGCCGGATCTTTCTCCGAGCAGTCGGCCAGCTTGGCCGCCTGGCCGATGGAATCGAGCGCGCCCTTGCGCCGGGTCAGGTCGCGGGCCTTGCGGGCCGCCTCCCGCGCTCGCGCCGCTTCCAGGGTCTTGTTGATAATCCGGTTCGCGGTGGTGGGATTTTCCTCGAAGTGCGTCTGGAGCCCTTCGTAAACGAGCGAACTCACAATACCCTGAACTTCGCTATTGCCCAGCTTGGTCTTGGTCTGGCCTTCAAACTGGGGGTCATGCAGGCGCACGGATATGATGGCCGTGAGACCTTCACGCGCGTCGTCGCCCGAGAGCGCGGCCATCTGCTTCTTCAGCAGGTTGTTTTTCTTCGCGTATTCATTCAGGCTCTTCGTCAGCGCCGCGCGGTAACCGCTCAGGTGCGTGCCGCCCTCGTGGGTGTTGATGTTGTTCGCGAAGGTCGAAAGGGTCTCGGTGTAGACCGTGGTGTACTGCATGGCCACTTCCACCTCGACGCCGTCTTTGGCGGCTTCGAAATAGATGACCTTTCGGTGCAGCGGCTCTTTATTCCGGTTGATATACGTCACGTACTCGACGATACCGCCCTTGTACTGCATCACTTCGGGCTCGTCAACGGTGCGCTCGTCCTCGAAGATGATCTTGATGCCCTTGTTCAGGAAGGCCAGCTCGCGGAGGCGGCTGCGGAGGATTTCCGCGTTGTATTCGGAGACCTCGAAGATCTCGGAATCGGGCATGAAAGTAATCTTGGTGCCCGTCGTCTTCGCCTTCCCCTTCGTCTCCAGCTTGTTCTTGACCTTGCCGCGCTCGAAACTCATGCCATAGACATTACCGTCGCGCTTCACCTCCACCTCCAACCAGGCCGAGAGCGCGTTCACGCAACTCACACCCACGCCATGGAGACCGCCAGAGACCTTATAGGAATCATTATCGAACTTGCCGCCCGCGTGGAGTACCGTCAGCACCACCTCCAAGGCACTCTTGCCCTTGAACTTCGCGCTCGATTCCACGGGGATGCCGCGGCCATTGTCGATGACCGTGATGGAGTTATCGATGTGGATGGAGACGTTGATCTGGTTGCAAAAGCCCGCCAGTGCTTCGTCCACGCTATTGTCCACCACCTCGTAGACAAGATGATGGAGACCCCGGGTGTGGGTGTCGCCGATATACATACCGGGACGCTTCCGGACGGCCTCCAGGCCCTCCAGAATTTGAATCGAATCCGCGCCGTAACCTTTTTCAGCCATTATACTTACCTCGACTCATAGTTCCCCCGCGAATGACGGTGTTTGGAATACATCGCATTATAGCAAAATTAGCCGGTCAAAACCAACTTAAACGCAATATTCAGCGGGATTTAAGGGGGGTATCCACCGCCCGTTGTGGCGGGAGGCCCACTTGGAGCGGCCGGGATGCCGAGCGAGTTGCCCGCACCCGGATTCCCCCTGTAGGATGGTGCTCGGCCACCCTTCGTGGCACCCTGGATTCGACCCGGGAAGGATCTACCCGCGATGCCTCGCTATCCAATTTTTCCCTTCCCGCCGGGGAGGCCCAAACCATCATGAGCATACGCTTTCGCCTGCTGCTCCTCGTGTCAGTCCTCGTTGTCATCTCCGTCACCGTGCTGGTCTACCTCGCCTCGGCCTACCTGGACACGCGCCAGCGTCTGCGCGAGGCCGACGCCGTGCTCAACGAGTTTGTCCAGGCGGTGAACACCGGGGCCGCCATTGCCCGGCTGCGGCTCCTGGTGCTCTATCAGCAGACCGTAGGCGCGGCGGCACCCGGGGAGGTGGACAGGCTGATTCTGGACTGTGAGAACGCCTTCGAAGTGTGGAAATCCACCTCCCGTATCTCGATACAAGCAGGTATTGAAGGAGAGGCCGTGGACCTGGCGGAGCTCGAAGCCCTGTCGCGAGACTTTCAGTCGGAGCTGGAAGGTCTTCGCGCGGCCCTTCGCGGCGAGGCGACCGCGGATCCCGCACTCTTCGATCAGCTCCTCGATGCAGGCGTGCGGCCCGTCGTCGAAGACGATCTCCGTGAGATGACTTCCGCGCTGGACGGGATCCTCCTCAGCATGGGCACCACCCCCTGGATAGCCCGGATCGGGCCCGGCCAGCTTGCCACGGCCCGCGCCACCCTCGCGGAAATTCGCGCCGCCCAGATGGTCCGCGACCGCCTCCAGCGCCAGTCCAGCCGCATCGCCCTGCTGCTGGCCGATGCCACGCCCGAAGCCGAGCGCTCCATCCTCGGCACCACCGTTTCATTGAATGAAACGTTGCGGGCCTGGCGCAGAGCCACGGACGTGTATGCGGAAGTCTCCGGCGAACCCGCGCCACCCCACTACGGCAAGTTCGCCGCCGGGAATGAAGCGCTCCAGGGAAACGTCAACCAGATCCTGGAAGATGCGCGCAGCGGCCGTCTCGAAGCGTCGCGGACACGTGCCGCCGATGCCTGGATGCCCGCCCTCCAGCGGGAGCTGCTGCCCATTCTGGAAACCAGTCTCAATGCCGAAGTCGATGAACTCCGGGGCATGCTCGGGGAACTTTCCCGCTCCACCCGTTCCGCCGGCGCGGGCGGCATCGCCCTGATCTGCGTGGTACTGCTCTCCGCCCTCGCGGGGGCCCTGCATACCGTGCGCACCATGCTCCGCGCCCTGGAAGAACTCCGCGAGGGAACCGAACGCATCGGCGCCGGTGATTTGGGCCACCGCGTGAATCTCGCCACTCCATACGAGCTGGGACGACTCGGAGCGAACTTCGATGTGATGGCGGAAAAGCTTCAGGAGCAGGTGCGGCGGCGCGAAGCCGTCGAAGCGGAGTTGCTCCGCAACGAACGCCTCGCCACGCTGGGCCAGGTCATCGCCACGGTCAGCCACGAGATTCGCAACCCCCTGGGCACCATCCAGACCTCCATCTACTCCCTCCGAAAGCGGATTGGGGATCAGGGCGATGCCGTTTCCAGTTCGCTGGACCG
>JBIJDL010000083.1:0-17067 GCA_044344195.1 Candidatus Hydrogenedentales bacterium | reverse complement strand
CCAAGGACCAGTCCATTGTTTCCATGTTCCGTGTGGCGACCTATGCCAAGGAAGTGGACAAAGCGATCCACCTCGGCAAGTTCATCAAGGATCAGGGCTACGAAGTCTGCATCAATATCATGGCGGCGAGCCATATCCTGGAGCCCGATCTGGACGAAGCGCTGGCCGAACTGGCGAAGACGGATTTCGAAGCGGTCTATCTGGTGGACAGCTTCGGCTACTTCTACTCCGAACAGATTCACTACCTGGCCGACAAGTACATGAGCGGGCTGAATGGAAAGACAGTGGGGATTCACTGCCACAACAATCAGCAGTTGGCTTTTGCGAACACGATTGAAGGCATCATCAAGGGCATCAACATGGTAGACGGCAGCATCTTCGGCATGGGCCGCGCCGCAGGTAATTGCACCACCGAACTGCTTCTGGGTTTTCTGAAGAATCCGAAGTACGATGTTCGCCCGGTGCTCGTGTTGATCGAAAAGTACTTCGAAAAGTTGATGAAAGAATTGAAGTGGGGCTATGAGATGCCCTACATGATCAGCGGCATTCTCAACAAGCATCCTAAAGCGTCGCTGGCCTATATGCAGGAGGGCAGCGCGATGCGCGAGAAGGGTATCGTCGCCTACTACAATGATCAGGTGGGTGTGGAAGATGTTGATTGACGCATAGGGACAGCCTCGAAAGGCGCTAAACTCAACGCGAAACTAACACAGACTTTCGATGCCACCCGTGGTCCGTCTTTGGTCGGTTGAGAGGCTTCGCGATTTGATGACCTAGAATGCCCCTAAAGTCCGTGCAATGCCACGCTGTCCCCTACGACCCACCTTCCCACGCGGTCAGCCGGGCTTCCAGCGTTGCGACAACTTCCTGGTGCGCCGCACTCGCGAACAGGTTCACGGTCTCGCCGGGGTCCGCTTTCAAATCATAGAGCGCGCCGTCGCGGTCCTTCACGCGGGGATCGCGAAATTCGATCAGCTTCCACTCGCGGGTCCGTATCATCACCCGGCGTCCCGAATTCACCCGCAGCTCGTCGTACATCTCGCCGCTGAAGTCGATCTCTGAAAAGGTCGCGTTACGCGCGGTCCCTTCGCCCTTCATCAGCGGCACGAGGCTCTGGCCGCGGATGCCCTCGGGCACCGCCATGCCGCTTAGTTCGAGCAGCGTGGGCAGGAAGTCGATCATTTCGACGGGATCTTCGACCACGGTGCCGGGGGCTATCCGGCCCGGTGCGGCAATCACCAGCGGCGAGCAGATCGTCTGATCGTAGAAGTTTCGCTTCTTGTGCAGGCCGTGTTCACCGAGTTGAAGGCCATGGTCGGAGTTGATGGCGATGATCGTGTTCTCGCGGAGGCCCAGCGCGTCCAGTTTCGCGAGGATGCGTCCCACTTCGTGGTCCACGTGGCGCACCATGCCGTAGTAAGTACCCCGGGCAATCTGGATCGCTTCCGGTGTCAGATCGAGGGTCCCGGCATAGACGCGCAATTGCTCTCGCTCGAAGCGCGGTTTGCTGTCGAGTTCCGCCTGGGTGGGGAGGGGCAGCTTCACGGAATCGGGATTCACCATGAATTCCGGTGGCACCTCGATGGGCACATGGGGCGCATGAAAAGATGCTCGAAGGAAGAAGGGCGAACCCGTGGCGGCAAGCGTGTCCAACCGGTCGATAGTCTGTTGCCCCGTCAATCCCGTCTGCGTGTCGGACGGATGAACTTCTGTTGTGCCGCCAATCTGCCAGCCATGGGTAGTGAGATTTACCGGGGGATAGGACCTCCCTTCCGCACGACGATCGGACTTGCGCGCGCGAGGCTGATCTTCAAACACCCAGTCATCGTGGTAGGCGTGGACCTTGCCCACACACGTGGGCTGGGCGCCTGCCTCGATCCAGTGGCGAAGGAGATCGGGTAGCTGGGGCTTGTCATGATACGTATAGGGCGTGGGTGTTTCCGGGGGCTTGCCCATGGACATGACGCCCGTCTCGTGGGCGTAGCGCGCGGTCTTCATGGACGAGCGGGATGGCACGCAGATGGGGCACTGGGTCACGGCGGTCTGAAAGCGCGCGCCGGCAGCGGCGATGGCGTCCATATTCGGCGTGTCGGCCCAGGGCTGGCCATAGCAACCCAAGGCGTCGGGGCGGCAATCATCCAGCATGATCCAAAGGATGTTGGGGCGTTGTGCGGCAGCCGATGATTGCCGGGCTTCGCCCAATAGCGCGAGGCTACTGGCGAGGCCGGTCTGCAAGAATGTTCGACGTTTCATTACATGGTGTCCATTACAACACAGTTGCATCACGTGGGAGAGTTACAGCTTGCCCCATTTTTCAGCCTCGGACTGGATGTACTTGGTTGCCGAATCAAGGGCCAGTTGGCGCGCCGTGCGGCGGGAGCAAAGCCCGAGAATTCGGGCGTTCACCGTGCCCGAGATGGATCCGCTTAGACTGCTGTCATCAGGCGATTTCACGGTGGAGAAATTGCAGACATACTCCATTTTGAAATCTCTTACTAAAGGTATGGTCGTGTTTCCGGTGTATAAAGGTGTTTCCAGCACAGCGTCTATTACCAAGGGAGCGCTGCCATGAACGGTGTTGTTATACGTGTACAGAACCTCACCACCGTGGAGTAGCGAAAAGTTATAGCTGAAGCGGTCTTCATCGCGAAGTTGGGAGCGGTTCAAGACTGCGGCATGGGTGGCCGAAATGTTGGACGTGTGCAGATTGAAATCGAGCCATCCAATCTCACGCGCAGCGAATATCAGGACGACAATGAGGGCGACGGCTACGCACGCTCTTTTCCACTTGGATTTCAATCGATTGTTTCCATGCCGAACTGCCGGTTGAACTCCAGCGCTTCCTCCAATGTGATCATCAGTGTCTCGATCAACTCATCTCGAGTGTCCTCCTGGCAGTTCACGCCAGGGATTTCCTTGATCCAACCAATCCAACAATCGCCGACCTGCTGCAGAACCGGAGTGAACTCTGAAGTTCCAATCATGGCCGTTTCCACTTCTTCCAAAACAATACGATAACTGTCGTGAACGTCAGGGCGACCATAACGCCGAGCATCCGAAAGTCAACTCCCCAGTCGTAGAAGTAAATTCCAAAACGCCAGTCTCCAAAACTGAACATATCGGGTGTCTCCTTACATTACTGGAATTACCAGCGTATTGAACATCTTGTACAACGACGTGGTGAGTTGTTTCACCGAACCCGTTGCGGCACCGGGGAAGCTGCCGACGTCGGTGTAGTTCTGGTAGAAGTCGGGGTGGTCCGGCGGGACGGGTTCCTTGCCGGGGATGAGCTCGAAGCTGGTGGTGTTGCGGATGGGCCAGATGTCGACCGGGCTCCACCACGACAGCCCTTCGAAGAAGAAATTAACTTCGGACAGGGGGAATTCGCGGCGGGCGATGACCCAGGCATTCTCGGGGTGCGCGCGACCCAGAATGCAGCGGCGAAGTCGGTCCACAATCTCCGGGTCTTCGATGAGCAGGCCCATTTCTGTGTTGAGGTTTTCCGAGCGCGGATCGACGTTGTAGGACCCAATGTAGGCCACGGTCTTGTCCACGACAAAGGCCTTGCCGTGAATGCAGAGGAAAGGTTCGCGATCCAGCCCTTCCAATTCCGCCCGGGCGCGCAGGATTTCGTAGTTGGGCAGGTGGGTGAGAAGTTCTGCGGGGTGGGGCTTATACTCGTAGATTTCCATGCCCATCTTTTCGATATAGGCAGTGCGGAGTTTGTAGTTGCCGGAATAGGCCAGGGTGTTGTCCGTGGCCGCCAGACTGTTGGTGGACACGATAATGTCCATCTCCGGATTCTTCCGGCGCATTTTCCCGAAGTGGCGTCGCGCGGTTCGATTCAGAATCAGGTAAGGGCTCTGGAGGAGCAATTCATTCTTCGAACCGCGGATAATCTTGCGGAGGTTGCGCGTGGCGGTGCCGCCGCCCCAAAGGCCGATGAGACTGTTTTTTCCGGGGTTGTCCGCCAGGAACTGCACGCGATTTGCCGGCACCAGGGTGTCCACGAAGCGCTTCTTGATCAGCGCCATGTCCGCCGCCTGGGTCTCGATGTCGTCGAAATAGTCTTCAATGCCGAAATCCGCACGGGTCGGCCGCGGGGTCACTTCATTGCGGCGGATGCGGCCTTGGACGTCGCCCAATTCTTCCGCGGGTATCGAGCGACGGTAGTCCCAGAATTCCTGAAAGGACCGTTCCATCGCCGGTACCACGGGGCCCACGACCATGGCGTCCAGATCGTAGAAGTTATAGCTCAGGCTCTGATTGTAGTAGTGGTTGTCGATATTTCGACCACCCGTAACCGCGATGGCTCCGTCGATGGCCACGATCTTGTTGTGCATGCGCTGGTTGGCCGCCTGGAAGAAGAGGAGGCCGTGGAGCGCCAGCTCCGCCTTGGACGGGTTGATCTGGCCTACCGGAGGGCGATAGTAGCGCAATTCGAAATTGGGGTGCGCCGTGGCGAGAAAGGCGGCCCATTCGGGATCGCGGGCGGACATGAAGTGATCAGCGAGGAGGCGCACCTTGACACCCCGCTTCGCGGCCTCGATCAGCTCGTAGGACAGATAGCGCCCTGATTCGTCGTTCTCCAGGATGAAGGTCTGGATATCGATGCTGTATTCGGCGCTGCGGATGAGGTGAACCCGGAGGAGGAGGGCGTCCCGGCCGTTGTCGATGATGGTGACATGGTTGCCCCGCTCGATATCCTGGCTGCCGAAGGGATTGTTGTCCTGCAACTTCCAGGAAAAGGCCTGGAGCGGCGACACAGGGGAATCCCCCACGGCGGGGAAACCCCAACCGGCGAACAGGACCACGGCCCATATTATCCACGCCAGATGCTTCATGGTTGGAGAGTATAGTGCCTCTCTGGACGCCATGTCACGATGGCGCTTTCTCACCTCGCGATTGACGTCGCGCCCCTTCTTTCAGGATCGATGAATGAAGAGGGGGGCTGGAAAGCCCCCCTCCATGGCGTCGTGGCCTTGAATGGCGGGTATCCTCAGCCGTCCGGGGCTTGAACAACGGGCGGCTCCGCACCCAGGTCCCGATTCAGCCGCGCGGCCTGGAGCAGGAGTTCTTCCAGCGTGTTCCAGTAGGTGGCTTCGTCCACGCTGCTCTTGGAAGCCTTCCAGGCCTCCACGGCGACGATGGCCGCCCGATAGGCCTTCAGTTTCGCAGGATCGGCACCGGTGGTTGGGGCATCGCTTCGGAGTACAATCGCGGAGGCCAGCGCGCCATCCCTCGCTTCGCCATCAGCACCTTCCAGGGGAAGTCGCGAGCCCAGCGCATCGCCGTTGTCGTCTAGCAGGGCATTCTCTGTAGCCACGAAGTCTTCGTTCTCGTACCATTGGGTGGTCGCGGCCGATGCGGCGTTGCACAGCTCTGTCAGCGTCAGTTGTCCATCGCGATTCTGGTCGCCCCGTCGCTCTTCCAGCACCCCCAGGAGGTGCTCCATGAATTCTGTCGCATTCGGCTGATCACCGCCGCGCGTGCTGGTCACGATCGCGCGATTGGGGCGGCTCAGGATATTGATAAACGCGGCGCTGGCCGAGGCCGTATTGATAACCACCTGCCGGGAAGCCGGGACCGTTTCCAGCCAGCCCTGGACGTCCGCCGCGCTGATGTCGGGGCCGGAAACCAAAAACTTGGGTTCCAATTGCAGGCTGCCGTGGCCGATGAGCACGATCATTAGGAGGTCATCCGGCTGCAACGAGGCCCCGAGGGCGGTCATGGCGGCTGCGGCGGACTCGCGGGTGAGGGGCGGTGCGGCGCTGTCGGGGGGAAAGGCACGGACATGGTCGCCCAGCACCCCGCACTGCTCCACGAGAACCCGGGAAAGGCGATCACTCCACTGCTGGAATCGTTCATCGTAGCGGGGCTCTCCGCCCGCCCCTCGGAGGATGCAGACCTGCAAGGTGGCACTGGCGGGCAGGCCGATTAGCAGGGTCAAAGCGAGCAGACCATATTTCCAGGTACTGTTCATCATGCCTGCCCCCATCGGCGTCGCAGTGTCCACTCCAGACAGAGGAGCAACGCGAGGAGCGCGTAGAATGCGGGGTGGTGCCACAGCGGCACGCGCTCCACGCTCACGTGTTCGCGATCCGCCGCCGTGATGGCCTTGGCCACTTCCTGGAGTTCCGCCAGCGGGAAGTAGCGACCGCCGGTTATTTGCGCCATGGACTGGAGGAGCGCGGGATCGAATCGGGCATTTCGGGCTTCGCGCGTGTCGGATTCAACCAGCAGCGCCGACGCCACCGGAGCCTGTGTTTCGCCGTCCGCACGGGTGCCTTCGAGGACGACACCATGCTTTCCCGGCTGGGCGGGGGTGAAGGTGCCTTCATAGGTGCCGGGCGCATCCAGGCGCTCCGCCAGAGGCACGGTAATTTCACCCTCCGGGCCCAACACCCTGGCCGTCAGGCTTGCCCCCTCCACCGGCTTGAAGAGCTTGTCCTTCACCAACCAGGACAAAGTTGTTTCGCTGCCGGTTACGATAGGGTCCGTGGCCGTCGTCAGACTCACCGGTTCGGGCACGGTGCTGGTCAGCGAGCGAACAAGCTGACGCCAGAGCCGCTCATGAGCGGCGTTGTCTTCTTCGGTCTTCATGTGCCAGGGCCACGTTTCCCCCGTGGCGATGACCGCGCTCTTGCCCTGACCATAGCGGTGCTGCACGAGAAAGGGAAAGGGCGCTGTGCCGGTGTCGGTCGCGGCGGTGGCCAGCACGGAAGCGCCAATGCGCGGGGAGGACAATTCATCGTAGCCCGGCAGCGGGGGCAGGGCCGCCCACGCTATATCGTTTTCCTTGTTCTCCGCTTTCAGCGCCCAGATTCCCGTGAGGAATCCCTCGGGACTTGTGAAGACGTTTGCGGCAGATGACGCGCTGCTCGCTGCGGCACCCGGCATCACGGGTAACGTGGACTCGATGATCGATCCGGCATAGCCATTGCCCCCCAGGGTGTGGGGGCCGCCCAGCATAAGAAAGGAAGCGCCCCGCTCGGCCACGGCATTCCGCGTGAGGCGGAGCTGGACCGGCGCAAAGAAATCGGCTTCGATGTCCGACCAGATGATGAGGTGAAAAGGGTAGAGCGCCTCCGGGGTCACGGGATAGCCATCGGCCAGTTCCCCTTCCGCGAGTCCCATACGCAGGAAGACCGCCTCGTCGTAGCGCGGCAATTCCTCCTCCGTCTTGAAACCTTCAAAGAGGGGATTGCCCAGGCTGCTGTCCCGTCCCTGAAAGACGAAGTTTTTCTCCGCGCCGGAGACGCGTATAAGGCTGGACAGGCGCAGCTCCGGATCGCCCGCCAGGGCCTGACGCACAAATTTGTGTTGCCAGTTGGGGCGGCCAGTGAAATAGAGGATTCGATATCCCTTTTCGCGGTGATCGAGCAGGACTGAGGCCTCGTTGTTTTCCGCCACGAATTCGCGGGAAACAGTGCTCTCCAGAAGGCTCTTCAGACGGAGGCGCACGTTGAACTCGAGCCAATCCCGTGTGCGGGGTGTCACGTCCAGTTGCACCTGTTGCTCCGCATCGTCGCTATCAAGGTCGCGCTCCACACTGGCCTGGACGGTGCCGCCCTGCAGGACCTCGGCAACGACGGTTTCTCCCGCCAGACCGGTGGCGGTGAACTGGGCCGTAATCCGGGCGGGCGCATCGTCGAAGAAGCTCCGGCTCAGGGCCACTTCGCCCAGGGCCAGATCGCGCCACTCATCTTCGCCCACACCCACGGTATAGACTGGTATCCCCGATTCCGCGAGGGCCGCGCGCATATCTTCGTCCAGGGGCTCCTGCTGCGAACCGTCGGAGAGAACGACTACGGCGGACAATTCCAAATGCTTCAATTCGTCGGCGGCATCGAGCACGGCTGCGGCGATGCGGGTTTCGGGCGCTTCCCCCGTGAGCGCACTGCGTGACTGGATGGGGCGCAGGCCCGCGCCGAAGGCATACTCCACCATATGGAAACGGCTCAGGAGCGCTTCATCAAAACCGCCTGAGTTCGAGGCCAGCGCTTCCTTCAGTCGTTCGGCCCGAGATCGGCCTGATCCGTCGCGCACGCCCATGCTGCGGGAGTCGTCGTGCAGCACGGCGACCACCTGCTCCGACTTGACGGCAATGGGCCGCACCAGAACGGGCTGGAAGAGCAGGAAAGCGAGCAGGGCGACAACCGCCACGCGCAGCGACAGCAACACGCGGCGGCGGGCGACGGGGAGGGGGGACAGGAATCGCTTCCACCACCATGCGCCCGCGAGAGCGGCGAGCAGGAGCACGGCAAGCGCCGGAGCCACGCCCCAGTGCGCGCCCCATTCTATCCAGCTTCCACCGAAGGTAAAATCCAAGATCGTGTCCCCTGCCTATGGCTTCGCCGGTTCTTCGGCCAGCAGGCGGAAATACTCCGCCACGCGGTCGACATACTGCTCAGGGATGGCCCCTTCGTCTTCCAGCCAGAACGCTTCACCGGCAGCTTTCGCCCGCACGACCTCTTCCAGTGCCGCGATGGTGTCCAGAAGGGGGCGGCGAACAACCTGTTCGAACTCGTTCAATTTCGGGAGTTTTTTGCTGTGATCATATTCGCGCTGCAGGCGGCCGAGATCCGTTTCCACCTGTTCCAGCGATTGGCGCATTTCGGATTCGCGGGGCAGCAGGGAGGCGGCATCCCGCAGGACAGGTCGCCACGTCCGCGCTTCGCCGTCAAAGAAATCGTTCATAGGCGTGCCCCCCGCAACGGAACCTTCATCACCGCCGCCTGTGCCACCCGTGGCTGAGCCTGGCTGGCCTTCTGATCCGTTGCCCTGAGCCAGTTGGGGCTCGCCACCGGACTCGGCACCGGAACCCGGACTAACTCCTTCCGGCTGCTCTACTCCTGGCTGCTGGCCAGCGGCATCGCCCGGCTGACCCGCTGTCGGTGTGCCCTCGGTTGGTTCCCCCTGACGGGGCTCGGTGGACGGACCCGCACCGGGGCTCGGCTGACCGGCGGCCTGCTCTTCGGGTGAACTACCGTTTTCACCGGACTCGCCGGAAGATTGTTGCTCGTCCTTCTCGCGTTCAAGACCCGACAGCATATCGAGCGCCCGCGCCATCGCGTCGTCCGACGCACCGGGCAGAAATTGCTTCAATTCTTCCAGCGTCCGCGCGGCCTCATCGATCTTGGTCTTGACCTGACCCTCCTGTCGCTCCGCCGCATCCCACACGCCATATTCCACGAGGGGAAGTCCCTCTTCCATATCCTCCACCACGCCGGTGCGGCTGGTACGCCGCACCCAGTCGCCCAGCTTCCGCGAGAGCAACTCCTGATTCTCCCGGAGCTGATCGGACAATCCGCCCGCGCCTTCCAGCATTTCCTTTGTCGCGCCGGCCATCGATTCCTTCTCGTCCTTCAGGCTTTCCGTGCGCTTTGCCCAGTCATCGTGGCCCTCCACGCCCGGCGCGGCCTGCGCTTCCTTCAGGGTCTTCGTTTCCTCCTGTATCGCGGCCTGGCGCTCCTGCAGCGACTTTACCTTTTCTTCCAAACCGGCGAAACGCTCCCGCGTACCGTCCCGACTTAACTGTTCCAGGGCGCTCTCGGCGTCGGCCAAGTTCTGCGCGGCGCGGCTGCCCGATGCGCGCGCCTCCTGCAGGGCCTCTTCCCGCACCGACTCCATGCTGCGCTCCATGGCTTCGCGCGCCTGATCCAGCGTGGCCTTCGTGGGGGCCCGGTGGGCCGCCTTCATTTCGCTCGACGCCACCTGATTGCGGATTTCGTCCAATCGCTCCATCTGGCGCTGCTGCTCTTCCTTCAGGCGCTCCAGTTGGCGCTTCTTTTCTTCTTCCGCCTTCGCCTGTTCGTCCTCGGAGATGAGCTTGCCCAAATCCTGGTTCAGGAGCTCCTGGCGCCGCGCCAGATCGTCCAGCGCATTCCGAACCGCTTCATTTTCCGCCGCGCCGGTGCTGGCCTCTTCCACATAGTCCTTGCGCTGGCCCATTTCCAGTGCGTCCAGCTCCTGTTGGCCCGCCCCCGCGCCGCCACCTTGCTGGCGGGAGACCTCGCGGAGTTCGGGCTCCAGCTTGAGCATGGCCTGCCACGCCTTCTGCGCCGGCTTGAGGCCCTCGCCCAGCGCCACTTCCGGTTCCGGCCACGCGGCGCTGCCCAGGGACATGAGTACGTCGTCCATGGCGCCCAAGGCCTCGGCACCGATCTGTTGTTCCTCGGGATCGGCTTCCGCCAGGCCCGCCGCCAACTCATCGCGCAGTTTGGTTTGTGATTCGGCAATGCGGCCCAGGCTTTCGGTGTAGGGTTCCTCGCTCAGCGACTTCGCGGTCTTGCGCAGGTTCGTCAGGGCGATGATGATCTTTTTCTGATCCATGGCCGCGTCCCCCTCGCCGGCGGGAGCCTGGCCGCCCCCTTGGGAAAGCTGTTCGCGGTAGCGGAGCGTATAGGGCCTCACCTCAAGAAAGTAGGGATCGCCGGAAGTCTCGTAGTCCGCACGGCCCGGCTTTTTGTCGGTGGCCCACACCGACCACGTGATGAGGTCGCCCTCGGCAAGTCCCAGTTCTTCCAGCGCCAGCAGGTGCTCCCCCACCGCCTCTTGGATCGTTTGGCCGGGCGTGTTCAGGGCCAGGCGCACCGGTTCCTTGCCGGCCAGAGTGTACTCGATGCCATAGCCGTCGATGCCGAAATCATCCTCCACCTCAAACGCGAAGGGCACCTCTTCCAAGGCCAGCACTTTGGCATCGCCCCGGGGATACTTCACCCGAAGTTCGGGGGGATTGTCGGGAGTAACGCGGATGGTATAGTGCTCCGGGTCGGGGTTCTCATTGCCCTCGACGTCGCGCAGTGTGAGGTGATAGGTATCCGATACCGTGAGTTCGAAAGTCGTCTCCCAATGATTTTCACCGGCGCGACTCAGAGCGAGTTCTTCCCCGGCTTCCCGCAGGAGGCGCACGGATTCGACGGGCTTGTTGGCTTCCACGCGCAGGGTCACGCGCGTGCCTTCCACGCCATCCAGTTCGCCACTGTAGGGTACGCTGGCGGGTTCGATACCGAGATAGGCCGGATACGTATAGCGGGCGTGGATGGACTCTACGGCGGGCGGTCGGTGCACGCGGAGCTCGAAGCGCGCCGATTCTACCCCGCCCACACGGACCTGATAGTGGAGACTTTCCTCCATGGCCGAAAAGGTGTGGTAGGACACTTCGGGTGTCGTGCTGGGCTGGAGCACAGCACGGTGTTCCGTGCCGCCCTGCTCCCAGTAGATGTACTTGGCCGACGCCGTGTCGGAGGTCGTGACCCAGACGATCTGGTTGTCCCCCGGCTGAACCACGGCATCGCCCGGCTTTACGTCGAAGCGGGTGGTGGCGAGTTGCTCCGGGCTATCGGCGCTGCGGATGAAACCAAGTTTCCACGCTGCGCCGAGAGCACCGGCCAGGCACAGCGCAACACACAGCGTCACACCTCCGACCAGGCTGCGAAGCTCCCAGGGGCACATGAAATCGTCCAGCGGTATGCCCTTGACTTGCTGCTGGGCTTCGGTAAGGAAGTGCTCCAGCATCCAGGCGGAGGGGGCTGCGTCGGCGTTTTCGGAGAGCACGACGGCACTCAATACACGATCCTGCAGGTCGGGGTGTTGTTGGTCGATGAAGGAGGCGACATCGCGCAGGGAAAGTGGTCGCGCGAACACCGGCCAGAAGGCCCACAGCCCGACGAAGGCGACCAAACACACCAGGGCTCCAGCCAAGACCAGCGGCGAAAGGGGCAGCCAGAGAAAGGCCAAACCACCTGCGGCACACAAGGACGGCAGCAGCACGATGAAGAATTTCATCGATGCGCGCAGCAGCCTCAGGCGCCGATAGCGCTTCAAGGTGCGGAACAACTCCTTCTCCAGAAGGGGCGGTAGTATCGGATTCAACGGCGTCATGACGTTCGCTGCTCCACGGTGGCGGGGCGGCCTGGCCAGGTCGCCACGACGGTCTCCAACAGGCAAGCTATCACGAGAAGGACAAGTACAGGGTAACCGTATTCCCGGCGTGCGATGCCCGGCTCCGTCGGGGCGCTTGCGGGAGCCTCCGTCGCACTCGAAGTCGGCGCGGCCCCGAGGCGCAGCAGGAATTCCTCGGGGCTCATGGCATGGAGATCGCTCTCCGCAGTCTGGATGTTGACGGCCTCAACGAGCACGGGCGTACCCGTAGCTTCCGATTGCCACTGGAGGAAACCTGGCTGAAAGCCGCGCTCGAGATTTGGGTATCCGTCAAACGACTTGACCTCGTTGTCGCCCGGTGCCCGCAGATACAGCCCCGCCGCCGCCAACGCGGGCGGCGCGCTCACGGCCGTGGAGGCCGGGTGGCTGCGCAACGTGGGGAGTGGCGGCAGCAACAGCGCGACCGTTTCGTGCAGCAGGGGTACGAAGCGCCGAGTCCGGGTGATGTTCGTCCATTCCGAATCAAGAGGGAAGGCCCATACGACGACACGGCCCGCGCCCCGATCGAAGGCCACCATGGCGGGATCCGGTGCAATCTCGTCCTCCCCCTGGAGGCGCGCGGCGATCCGCACGGCCGATTCACGGGCGACGCGCATGGGAAAGTAATTGTGGAAGTGCAGCATGGAAAAATCGCTGTACGCCGAACTGCGAAAGGCCTGAAAGGCCGGGTCAGAAAAGTCGATCCAGCTCAGGAGCGCGTAGCGCGAAGGGTCCAACGATTCGTAGCGGGGCGCCGCCACCTCCACGCCGGCCGGCCGCAAGAGTGCGTCGGCGAGCGCGGGAGAAAAACCCTGATTCGAGGGTACCATCAACAGCCGCCCGCCACCCTCGACATAGGCAGCGAGCTGCGTAATGGCTTCGGCGGGCGGGGCCGACAATCCGGGCAGCACGAGTACGGGGGCGGTCACTGCCGCCAGACCCGCTGGCTCGATGGGCACCCAGCGCCACGGCACCGGCTGTGATTCGGCCAGGGCCGCTTCGAGAAAGGGGATCGGTTGGGAGCGATCCGCCGATGGGTCGATAACGACGCCAATGTCGCGCACCGGGTCGGGTGTATAGACCGCGCGGAAGGCATTGTCTTCGCCCAGTCCATCCGCGACGATCAGTCGCAGCTCGACTTGGGCCGGTTGAGTCAAATCGGCCTCGGCGGAGAGGGACACGTTTACGCCGCTCTCGGCCTGAAGGGATACGGGTTGGCTTGCAGCCTGGGCACCATTCAGCCAGCATTCGACGTGCCCCTCGATGCGTTCGCTGCCATAGTTTCGCAGGCGCACCCGTGCAATCAGCGTGTTGGGAGCACGGGCCGCCAGCACTACGGCGTCCACGGCGGCGTTGCCCGACGCGACGGGTGGCACAGGCACGAGTTGCAGTGATAGCCCTCGGGCCAGACTCTCGCGGCCCAGTTCATCGGGCAGGCCGGTTCGCTGCAAATCACTGACGAGATGAATGATCCGCTCTTGTTCCACTTCGCCTTTGGCTACCGGGGGCTCGTCGGTGGGAAGGAGCATTTGTTCGGCGGTCTTCAGGGCCGCGAGGTAGTTCGTTGCGCCAAAGGTCGGCGTGATCGAATCAAGCGCTTCTGCAGCCCGGCGCGAAGAAGCGCCCGCGGCGGTATCCAGCGGTGCGAGCACCTGGGCGCTCTCCTGAAAGGTCACCACGCCCATCGGCTCATCGCCCAGCTCCGCCAGCCTTGTTCGGGCGGCCGCAAGGGTCCTCTCGAACTGGCCACTGCCCGTGGTGCTCAGGGAAGTGTCCACGAGCAGCACATGCCGCCGCTCGGTCTCGTCGTCGGATGTGGCGACCACGGGGCTCAGCACGTAAGGCCGGGCGAAGGCCAGGGCGAGAAGGCCGAGTATGATCATGCGCAACAGCATGAGCCAGGGGTGCTCGATCTGTTTCTTGTGCCGGACCGGAGGCACGGATTCCGGCAGGAACATGAGGCTGCTAAAGGGCGTGGGGTTGTTCGTCGGTTTGCGAATGCGGTGGATGATCCAAGGTATCCCCGCGAGGGCCAGGCCGCCAAGCAGTATAGGCATGAGAAGGCCCATCAACCTTTCCCTCCACCCATGGCTCGCTTGCTCGACGTCATCAGCGCGTGTGTCCGGCGGTGCAGGAACTGGTGCAGGGCATGGTCCAGCGGACGGTCCGTGCGCAGGGACTCGAAGTCAATTTCGTAGCCCAGGCAGACCTCGCGAATGCGGTCGAAGTGGGCGGCGCGATTTGCCAGGTACTGATCGCGCACACGTTCCTGGTCGGCGGGTCGCTCTTCGTGGCCCTCCGCATCCCGCAGCGTAACGTCGGACGAGAAGGGAAAGGTTTCCTCCGCCACATCGGCAATCTGAAACACGAGCACGTCGTGGCGACGCGCGCGCAAGGCGCGGAGCTGGGTCTCCACGAGGGCGAGGGGTTGGAGGAGGTCGCTGATGAGCACCACCATGCCCCGGGAAGTCATGGCATCGCCCACCCAGGCCAGTGCGTCGCCCGTGGCCGTCTGACCGCCGGGCGCGAGGCCCTCCAGTGCCGCGATGAGTCGCCGCACCTGGTGGCTCCTCCGTTGAAAGGGGATGTGGGCGCAGATAGTTTCGTGGTAGGCTGCCAGGGCGACTTCGTCATGCTGTAGCGTCAATAGCCATGCCAGGGACGCCGCGAGAATTTGCGCATAGCGGAATTTCGTCAGCGCCGTGGTGCCGTAGCCCATGGAGGCGCTGCAGTCCAGCAGGATCGTGCAGCGCATGTTGGTCTCTTCGTGGAATTCCTTGATGTGCAGCCGGTCCGTGCGGCCATAGCGCCGCCAGTCCACGAAGCGCGGATCATCGCCCTGGGTATAGGGACGGTACTGGGCGAATTCCACCGAGACCCCGGAGTGGGGGCTGCGATGGAGGCCAAGCTGCTGTCCGGCCACCAGCGTCTGGGCCAGCAGCCACAGGTCGGTGACCTGCGCCAGGTCGTCCGGCGCGATGTTGCGCTGGATCACGGTAGACATGGATGGTGCTCCGATCGTATCTTGACCACGGAGTTCACGGAGGCACGGAGAAGAAAATGAGAGAAGCGAATCGCTTCTAAGTCTGTAGAATTCGATGAGCATTCACGCCAGACTAACATCATATTCCTCTCATGTAAGTTGAACCGCACTTGTATCGTTTGAGAATTCATCCTAACCCAATCAGCCTTTTTCCTCTCTTTCTTCTCTGTGCCTCCGTGTTCTCCGTGGTCAATCTCTTGGTTACCCGCCCGAGGGCTTGGGGACGTGGGCGATCAACTTGTCGATCACATCGTCCACCCGCACTTGATCGGCCTCGGCGCGGAAATTGGTCAGGATGCGGTGGCGCAGCACTTCGTGGGCCACGGCGCGGATATCATCGCCGGAAACGTGAAAACGTTCCTCCAGCAGGGCTCGGGCTTTGGCCGCGAGGACCAGGTATTGGCTGCCGCGCGTACCCGCACCCCAGCCCACCCATTGCTTGACGAAATCCGGCGCTTCCTCCGACAGCGGCCGGCTGGCCTGCACCAACCGCACGGCATACAACGCGACGGGCTCCGCAATGGGCACCATGCGCACGAGCCGCGCGAAATCGAGCATGTCCTGCCCGGAGAAAACGGGATTCAGGGAATGCTCCGAGGGCGCCGTGGTCTGGGTCACCACCGCGAGCTCTTCCGCTTCCGATAGATAGCTGATGTTGATGCTGCACATGAAGCGGTCCAACTGGGCTTCCGGCAGGGGATAGGTGCCTTCGAGTTCGATGGGGTTCTGCGTCGCCAGCACGAAGAAGGGCTTGTTCAGTGGGCGTAATTGTCCCGCAACGGTCACCTGCTTCTCTTCCATCGCCTCCAGCAGGGCCGCCTGGGTCTTCGGCGGCGTTCGGTTAATCTCGTCCGCGAGAAGCACATTGGTGAAGACCGGCCCCGGCACGAAGCGCAATTCGCGGCGGCCGCTGCTGCGATCTTCCTCGATCAACTCCGTGCCCGTGATGTCGCTCGGCATCAGGTCCGGGGTGAACTGGATACGCTTGAAGTCCAGATCGAGGATCTGGGCCACCGTGCGGATCAGCAGCGTTTTTGCCAATCCAGGCGGGCCAGTGATGAGGCCGTGGGAGCCGGAGAAGAGCACGCGCATGAGCGAGTTCACCGCGGCGTCCTGCCCCACGATCACCTTGCGCAGCTCGCCCAGCAGGGCGGCCTTGCCCTGGCGCAATTTCTCCAGTGCCGCCTGTTCAAACGGTTTGTCCGTTGCTTCCAGGGGTGCTTCCATTCATCGATCCTTTCCGTGCCGCCGCGTCAGTGGGTCATGGCATAAACGACAATATTGATGCCCATGGGATAGGCCTTCTTTACCGAAAATTCTTTAAAGTATTCCTGATTTTCACCTTCGCGTTCCCAGCCGTCGCCCAGGTCCGTGTTGTGACAGATCACAGCCATCAGGCGGCCCTCCTTGTCATTCACGCCCCAGAGGTGGGGCGTCTGGGCGTCGTATTGCTCAAACGTAAGTCCCGTACTGTACCAGTTGTTGATGGACGGCACCTGGGGTACTTCCTTGATGTCGAAGACCATGTGGTAGATGGGGTGGTCGAGGGGAATCTCGAAGCGCGGATACTCGTCCGGCGGCAGCACCTGATCGAACTCGTAGACCCAGTTTGCCCACTCCTCCTCACCCCAGAAATCGTCCACCATCAAAAAGCCGCCCCGCAGTAGATAGTTCTTCAAACCGTCCCGCTCCGGCTGAGAGAGCGTGATGCTACCCACTTCGATCATGTAAATGAAAGGATAGTTTCGCAGCTCCGGCTGGTCCAGGCGCACGATGTCATGACGGATCGTGCCATCGGGATGCTTATTCACTTCAATGCTCGTGAGCTGGGAAAGACGAAGGGTGAAATTGTAGTCGGACTCGGGATAGTCCGTCTGCCATTTCCGGCGCCCCCAGCCCCGTGACGAGTAGCTGTCGAACTGGATTCGGCAGAAGGTGAAACAATTCTGGGGAAAGGGCTCCGCGCTGGCTTCCACATCGGGCTCGTCCCGCCACATGCCCCGGCCCTGACCCCAGGAGAAGTCCACTGGAACAAGGAGGCCCATTGCAAGCAACACGGTCATGCAACGACTACGAGTTTTCATCGGATGTTACCTCCC
>JBIJDL010000464.1:0-5165 GCA_044344195.1 Candidatus Hydrogenedentales bacterium | reverse complement strand
GAAGGTGACTGCGGGGTGCGCGTTCGGACCGAGGTGCTTCTTCAGCAGCGATTCGGTCTCGCCCACCTGCGCGTCGGTCGTAACGTAGACATTCAGCCGCGCGATCTGATCGAGACCCGAGCCCACTTCGCCGAGGACCGTGGCGACATTCTTCACGACCTGCGCCAGTTGCGCGTCCAGCGATTTGCTCACGATCTGGCCGCCCGAGTTCACGGGTAAGAGTTGCGTCGTATGGGCCAGGGCCCTGTCTTCCACCAATACCGCCGTGGCCAGGCCCGTGACGGGATCCACGCCCGAAGCCTGGTTTGCGGCCTGGGCGATTCCACAGAGCCCGATAGCGATACCTACGGCACAATTCAACGGAAGGGATTTTCTGCGCATGACAAGATTCCTGCCTGGTTGGAATTCAATAGCCTTTGGACGGTACTTCTTATACAATGTGGGAATTGTAAATTGCCACATTCCCTGCCAATGCTTTGGGAGCACACCATGCACAACCTGCGTAGCACATTGCTAGTTTTCGCCGTCATTCTCAGTGGCTGCGCCACCACGACCAGCAACACCAATTCCGCCAGTCTCAGCGCCGATGTGCGTCTGGCCGCGCTCTTCACCGACCATATGGTGCTCCAGCGCGATACGAAGATCCCCGTCTGGGGCTGGGCCGCGCCGGGCGACCGAATCACCGTCAGCGTCGGTGGGCACACCGCCACGGCGAAGACGGATAAGGACGGCAAATGGATGGCGCGCGTGGCATCCCTGCCCGCAGGCGGGCCTCACACCCTCACCGTCGTCGGAAAAAACACGATCACACTCAACGATGTCCTCGTGGGCGACGTCTGGCTTGCTTCGGGCCAGTCCAACATGTGGTGGCCCGTGCGCAACGGCGATTTTGGGGTGAAAGATCGCGAGACCGAAATTGCCGCGGCGAACTTTCCCGACATCCGCTACTTCACCGTGCCCCCGGTGACGAGCTTCACCCCGAAAGATCACGTGGAGACGGCCGGCTGGGTCGCGTGTTCGCCCCAGACCGTGCCGAACTTCTCCGCCGTGGCGTACTTCTTCGGGCGCGATCTGCACCAGGCGCTCGGTGTGCCCATTGGCTTGGTCCACAGCTCCTGGGGCGGCACCCTCTGCGAGGCCTGGACCAGCGAAGAGGCCCTGCGTGAACTGCCCGATTTCAAGATCAAGCTGGACCAGATGGATGCGGAGGCCCCCAACATTCCCAAAGCCGAGGCAGCCTACAAAGAGGCGCTGGCGAAGTGGAACGCCGACCTCGCCACCTATGACAAGGGCCATCAGGAGGGCAACCCCATCTGGGCCGCGCCCGAAGTCGATCTGCGCGAATGGCGCACCGCCTCGCTGCCCGGCGTGTGGGAGAAGGCCGGTTACGAAGACCTCGATGGCTTCATGTGGTATCGCAAGGTGGTGGAGCTGCCCGCGGACTGGGCGGGCAAGGATCTGACCCTTTCCCTCGGCCCCATCAATGACATGGACCGCACCTGGTTTAACGGCGCGCTCGTGGGCAAAAACGAGGGGACCCATGCAGCCACGGTATTCCGCAACTACTCCGTGCCCGGCAACGTCGTGAGCGCCGGGGCAAACGTTATCGCAGTGCGCGTCTACGATATCGGGAACGTGGGCGGGATCTGCGGCATTCCGGACGATCTTTACCTCACCCTCGCGGGCGTGCCCAACGCTCCGAAGATCTCGCTCGCGGGCGAATGGCACAACCGGCCCGGCGCCTACCTGCGCGATATCCCGCCCCAGCCTGCCGCACCGCTGCTGCGCGAGGGCGATCCCAATGTGCCGGGCGTGCTCTTCAACGCCATGATCAACCCCCTTGTTCCCTATGGCATCAAGGGCGCCATCTGGTATCAGGGCGAGAGTAATGCGGGTCGCGCCTTCCAGTATCGTGAATTGTTTCCCGCAATGATCAGCGACTGGCGACAGCAGTGGGGCCAGGGCGATTTCCCCTTCCTCTTCGTGCAACTGGCCAACTTCATGCCCGTGGCCCCCGAGCCCGGCCCCAGCGCCTGGGCGGAGTTGCGCGAGGCCCAGCTCATGACCCTCAAATTGCCCAACACCGGCATGGCCACCATTATCGACGTCGGCGAGGCCGACGACATCCACCCGCAGAACAAGCAGGACGTGGGGCGGCGTCTCTCGCTCTGGGCGCGCCATTACGGCGGAGAAAAGCTGGTCTACTCCGGGCCGCTCTATACCCGCCACAGCATCGAGGGCAACGCGATTCGAATCCACTTCAACCACGTCGGCGGCGGACTCACCACGCCCGAAGGCGCGTCCCTCAAGGGCTTCGCCATCGCCGGGGCCGACCAGAAGTTCGTCTGGGCCGAGGCGCGGATCGACGGCGACACGGTGGTCGTTTCCAATGCCAATGTGACCAATCCACAGTCCGTGCGCTACGCCTGGGCCGACAATCCCATGTGCAACCTCTACAACAAGGAGGGCCTACCCGCGTCGCCGTTCAGGACGGATACCTGGCCAGGGGTGACCGATGGGAATAAGTAGGCGTAGGGACAGTGGTGAAATTCGGCGCACTTGCAATACGCATACCGTCGTGGCATCGTAAGTGGAATGACCATTTGCAGGCAGCAGCCAAGGAGACTCTTATGAAGAAACGCGCCCTCTATCTTTTCATCGCCTTTGTGGCCTTTGCCGCAAGCGTGGTCTTAGTCCAGGCCCAGGACGAAGATATCGTTCTCGTGCCCGTCGCGGGCAATATCCACATGCTCGAAGGCAGCGGCGGAAACATCGGCGTCTCCGCTGGCGAGGACGGCATCCTCATCGTGGACGACAAGTTCGAGAAAGACGAAGCCAAGATTCGCGAATTGCTCAAGGGCATCAACCCCGGTCCGTTGAAGTTTGTGCTCAACACCCACTTCCACGGCGACCACACCGGCGGGAACGCGGCCTTCGGCAAGGAGGCGGTCATCATTGCCCACGAAAACGTCCGCGGACGGCTCAGCACCGATAAGCCCAAAGAAGCCCTGCCCGTCGTGACCTACGAAGACAAGGTCTCCGTCCACTTCAACGGCGAAGAGATCGAGCTCATTCATCTGCCCGCCGGCCACACCGATACCGACAGCGTCGTCTACTTCCGCGGCGCCAATGTCGTCCACATGGGCGACCTCTTCTTCTCCGGACGCTTCCCCTTCATCGACCTCGAAAACGGCGGTACGGTTGATGGCTACCTCGCCAACGTCGCCAAAGTCCTCGAAACCCTGCCCGACGATGTGAAAATAATCCCCGGACACGGCCCTCTCTCGACGAAAGCCGATCTGCAGAAGTTTCACGCCATGATTGACGAGTGCTTCAATGCGGTGAACGAGCAGGTGAAGGCGGGAAAGACCATTCAAGATATCCAAGCCCAAGGCGTCCCAGTGGCCTGGAAAGACTGGGGCTGGCGCTTCATCAGCGAAGAACGGTGGTTGATCACGCTGCACACCGCCGCGACGAAATAGGGTGAAAAGAGTAAGGGGAAATGCTAATTAATAGGGGCGGAGTTATACGGTGCCTAGATGGTCGAAATGGCTGGGTCGCATTCATCGCAGATCTGTGATGGAAAGGCGAACTCAGAAAATAGCTGAGGCAATTTCACTACTTCCTATACATGGCGCACGGATTCTTGATGTTGGCTCTGGGAATGGGATGCTGGCGAAGAACGTAATGCAGCTTAGGCCCGATGTCTACATTGAGGGTATCGATATAATGGAATGGTCAGATCCGTTTATCCCTGTTCGAAAATTTGACGGCGAGTCTATTCCTGCCCGTGTTGGGGAATGGGATTATTGTCTAGTGTCAGACGTTCTTCATCATTGCGCTGTTCCTGAACACTTGTTAAGCGAGATGGTTAGGGTTTCAGGCAAGGGCTTGATTCTAAAAGATCATGTAGCTGAGACGCTATGGGATCGTGCAGTCCTCTCTTTCATGGACTGGTTTGGGAATCGTGGACACGGAGTGGGGTTGACCTACAATTATTGGTCGTGGCGTCAATGGGAAGCGGCGTTCTGCCGGAATGGAATCAGCCCAAGAGTCACTCAGAACCGCCTCAGACTGTACCCGTTCCCATTTAGCATGGTCTTTGAACGAGAACTTCACTTCTTGAGTCTGCTAGAGAAAGACCGAGCATTTCGAGACATTGATGCCTGATATTGGATTGGCCCGGAATTGAATAGTTCCTACTATGACTCAAAATAAGCAAATCGAATGGTTAGAGCAGTGGAAGATGTTCCGGGACGACGAACTCTTTCTATTCACCGACTGGATTCATCCAAACACACTTGACGACTTTCGAAATAGGTCCGTGCTTGAAGCTGGCTGTGGGGGCGGCCAGCATACCGGCTTTGTTGCACCTTTTGCGGACCATGTCGTCGCAGTCGATCTAAACTCAATTCAGGTCGCGATCACACGGAATTCTGAGTTCAAGAATGTAGAGTTTATCGAGGCAGACATTTCCGAGATGAGTCTTGGAAGAACCTTTGATGTGGTTTACTCAATTGGGGTCATTCATCACACCGACGATCCAGACAAAACGGTTAGAAACCTTGTGAACCATGTGAAGCCGGGCGGAAGGTTTATTGTTTGGGTATACAGCAAAGAGGGTAACTGGATTGCGAAGAACGTCGTGGAGCGAGCAAGAAAACTGTTTCTTCATAAGTTTTCGGCATGTTCTGTTCTCAGGCTCTCTCAGGTTCTTACGGCGCTAATGTACCCGCCGATCTATACGTTCTATTTGCTGCCATTGAGATTTCTGCCATACTACGAATACTTTGCGAATTTTCGGAAGCTTTCTTTTCGCAGAAACACGCTTAACGTATTTGACAAGCTGAACGCTCCCCAGGTTGAGTTTATTGATCGCCAACGAATTCTGAGTTGGTTCGAGTTTGCACAGTTTACAGACGTGCATTTGGCCTCGTACAAAGGTGTAAGCTGGCAGGCAAGCGGGACACTCACCGTACTCTAATATGAAATTCCGATTCCAATTAGAATCGCATCGGCATTGAATGTGTCCGATGCGTGGTTACTCAGTCGTATGATTCGAACCGTATTAAGTGAGGCGCCAATGGCGTGCGTGGGAGTAGCGACTACGATACAGAAGTGAGTCGATTTCGTAGCGGTGAAGCTATCAACTACGTATGTTGTTG
>JBIJDL010000714.1:0-2817 GCA_044344195.1 Candidatus Hydrogenedentales bacterium | reverse complement strand
AAAAGCTGGGTGTTCCAGAGCCCCAAATCGTTGCGGGTGATGCCGAGGAAATAGGTTTCCATATCCACGTCGGTCTGCCAGGGCACATAGAGGAACTCGCCCCGCTCGACGAGGTACATGGCGGCATTGAGGAAATTTCGAGTTACGAGTGATTTGTAGAGCGCCAGATAGGCATCGCCGTGTTCCTTGGCCCAGGCGCGGTGGTAGTGCTCTTCGTAGGGTTGCATGACCGAGGCCACGCGTCGGGGATCGTAGGCCCATCGATCTTCCAGGTCGCGCACCTTCCCGAGAAACTCGTAGTCTTCCGAGCGCAGGGGCACATCGCGATCGAGCAGAATGGCGAGGTGGCAGGTTGTCAGGTCGTGCAGTCCCCCATCCCCCGCTTCGATGGTGATCCGCGGATAGACGAGATGCTTCACGCCCAGGAAGACCACGAGGAATCCCGCGCACAGGACGAGCCAGGCGCGCCATTGCCGGGGAAAGAAGATAAGAATAAGGGGCAGGAGGGCGGCGGCCACCAGAGGCCCGTTGTGTCGAAAGACGGCGGCGGCGCCGAGGCAGAGTCCCGCAGCGCCCCAACGCAAGGCCACCGGGCGCTTCGGCTGGAGGAGGAACCACGCGAGCAGTACGACCATGCCCAGCAACGCGATGGCGTAGGGCGTGTCCTTCATCAGGGAAATCAGGGTCGTGTTATTGCGTGGGGACATCAGGGTGATGGCATAGAGCGTGATGACGACCGCGCGGTGGACGCCCGCCTTCCACAGGAGCGTGAAGGCACCGCCGACGACAACTGAAGCGGACAGCACCTGAATGAATGCGGTGGTAGCCGGGGAGTCCCAAAGGAAGGTGCCGAGCCACATGCACAGAGCGTAGATCGGGGGATGGATGGGGGTGAACTTGAATGTTTCAATTTCCGCCCACTGGGTGAGGGAGTCGGCGTTCATCGTGCCGGGATAGAAGACGAGGAGGAAGAAGGACCACACGAAGAAGGCCGGGAGACAGAAGCCGAGAAAGACCTTCAGCGGAAGGGGCCCCTCGAAACGATTCTCCCATGTCGTATTCCACAAAGATTTCAGGGCCCTGATGAGAAGCCTGGCGCATGCGATCACGGCAATCAGCGCAGCGACGAGTCCCAGCCAGACCAGCACCAGCGTTGGGAGAAACGCACGGCCCAGCACAAAATCCGCGGGCAAGGGAAAGCGGCCCTCGCTCCAATCAGGATTCCAATGCTCGGTGCTAATTGCCGTCGGAGACTTGGCGGGTCGCTCTTCCGCGTAGTAAAGGCGCGGTACAAAGCTGTTCAGGTAGACGCGATGCACGGTCGGCCTGTCGACGCCCGCCACGGTGATTTCGAGTTCATCCAAGCGCTCGCGCGGCACTTCGCCGGTGTAGCGATAGCGACGCTCATGCGTGTGAATGGGGTATCGCAGCTTGCCCCGTTGCTGCGTCTGCAGCGAAACCAGCTCGGGTGCCTCGCTCCCCGAATGGATCTCCACCGCTTCCGATACGGGATCGGTCTCGAACGTGAGAAAGGGACTCGCGCCGAGGGTCCAGCCTTCGAGCTCCAGGGTGGCGGGCCGTTCCGGTCCATGCAGTATGAAATAACTGCTGGCGCGCCCCCAGAGGGAGGCATCGGAGAAGGTCGCCTGGTCTATTGTGGCCATGACGACCAACTGATATCCGCCATCGCCGCCTTCCGCACCGGGCGGCGCCGTGATGCGGACCTTGTAGAAGTGGGGCGACCACGCATCGGCAAGTTGCCCGAAGCGACTTTCGCCGCCGGGCCAACGTGCCGCTACCTTGTCGGCCGGCGCATCGAGATCAAGGCTGATCTCCACCGGCAGGGTCTGCAGAAAATTTGTCAAAGCCAGTGCGGCCAACAGGGTCAGGCCCGCCATCAGCAGCCAGCGCCAGGCACCTCTCATGCTTTGATTGATCACTTCGGGGCATTTCCTCTTCAACGCGTTCCGCGGCATACCGCGGTCCTGCCCGGTCAGGGACTGATCCCTCTCCGGCGGTGGCGACCGCGCAGGCCCCAGTATGCCATGAGTACGATAGCGTGAACGAGGTTGATGGTGACCAGCGCGGCGACCGCGAAGAGCCGGCTGGAGAGGGCATAGTGGGTTGCTTCAATTGTTCCGACGCCGAAGAGATGGAGCATGCCGACCCAGCTCCACTCCACTACGCCCAGGGCACCGGGGAGAAAGGCAAAGATAAGCGAGAAGGTGACGCCACAGTTGGCAAAGAGGATCACCATCCAGGAAAGGTCCAGGTGGAGGGTCCAGCCCACCAACCACGCGCGAAACACGAGATTGGCAACGCGCAGGGATGAGAGGGCGAAGAGCGTGACGAGAGTTGGACGTCCGGTGAGGGACGAGCCCCCGTGGAGCGAGCGGGCGAGCCCGGTAACTTTCCAGGACCGGGGCATCAACAGCAGGGGGCGGAGCACGGCTTGGATGAACTGCTCACCGAAAAAAGCCAGGAGCACCGCGGCCGCGACCACGGCACACAGACAAAGCCATCCCCCCGCTTCCACGGACACGACCTTCGTCGCCGCGAGCAGGATGGGCACCACCATCGTCAGGGGAACCAGCAGGTCAAAGAATTGATCATAGACGACGCCGCCCGCGCCGCGCCTGAGGGGAACATTACCATGCATCCTCAGGGCCAGGCTGCGGCCCGCGAGCATGGCCACCTGAAGGGGCAATAGTTGACCCAGGAGTCCTATCAGCGCGGAATAAAAATAGTAGCCTGCGCCCAGATCGGTGTCGTGACTGGTCAGACGCGTGACGTAGCGCCACTTGATACCCGTGATCC
>JBIJDL010000194.1:0-10369 GCA_044344195.1 Candidatus Hydrogenedentales bacterium | reverse complement strand
TGATCCAGCAATGAAACACGGTAGTAGCAAGAATTCCCGCCAGGCCGCTCCATCGGGCCCCGGCCAGGGCTTCCTGGTAGTCGGTGGCGTTGAAGGGCAGGGCACGAAAAAGGAGCATCAACAAAATTGCGCTCACCAGACCGCCCGCGAGGGCCAGAAGCGCCGCACGCGACATACGGCTGCGATCAGGCATACCAGGACTTGGGCAGCGGAAGTTCGAGCAGGGATTCGAGCCGGGTGTGGTCGCGGCGCAGCCGGGCAATCAATTCAGGCGAGGGATGTTCAGCCAGGCCTTCGGCGGGGGCTTTATACAGCAAGCGGTTCAAGAGTTTGCTCTCTTTGAGGCGACCGACGAGATTAGAAAGGCCAAGACGGCGCAGGAGCAGGGCCACCCGGTAGGCAAAAAGGGCCAGCGATTCAGCCCGTGCATCGCGTGCCGGGTTGATGCGCTCATGCAGATTGGGCGGGACAAAGGTATCGTCCACACCAAGAAAGCCGTAAATTGTGCGCATATACGTTTCGGGAGCCTCTACCATATCTTCGAAGAATAGCACCAAAACCCGGTCGCGGCCAAAATAGTCCACGTACCGTTTGAGGTGATGGTAGTATTCAAACTGGGTGGCGATTTCTCCCTGGGCCGCATAGCTTGCCAGCGAAACACCACTGCGAAGGGCCGTGGTCCGATTATAGACATAGCCTGAAACGAGTCGTCCAACGGGTTCGCGCAGGCAGCAGATCAGTCGGACTTCGGGCAGGGTTTCTCCGATTCGCTTCAGCGCTTTTTCGGAAAAATAGTAGTCATGGGAGAGTTCACCGACAGCCTTTGCCGCGCCCGCATGTTTGAAATGTGAGAAATACCATTCCAGGCCCTTGTCAAAATAGCGATCAAAGAAATAAACATCTTTTGCGGGGGGAACGAAGATCTCTGGATGTTGGCGGAGCATTTCAAAGAGCCAGGTGGAGCCGGCGCGCGCAATACCAATATAGAGAAAATCCGGCTTGGTCACGGGTAACTCGCCCTCCATGTTCCCCGCTGTACCTATGCTCAGATTGGGGCCTTCCCCGCGCTGCTTCGCTCCACGGCCCCTGCAATATTCGTGCTTGTAGTGCGTGCGCCTCCATCGTATTTTCTTTGACGCGCCCGGCGCGGTCTTGTTTTCCTCCACTCCCTCGGACTCGCTCACGTTGAGAGATTCAATTATTGCTTCGCTGTCGAGATCCGACGTGGGAAACCGGTGCATGGGGTACTGCCTTTCAGAGGTCACTATAATTCGTATTCACAGAGATTCTATTTCCCTGACGTTGCTGCGGGCGATTGCCTCGGATTAAGAAATCTTAATGCTGGCGGCGCTACGCCAGCGTAAAGACATCCGCGATAAGGAGTTTGAGGTTAACCGGATGGTAATGACCGGAGTGGAATGATCCCCGTATGCCGGGGGCGATAAAGCCGTGAAGGAAAACGGCAACGGCGAGCCGGATGCTTCTTCGGGGATTCCCGACTGGTCCCGGGCGGATGTGTGCTATCGGCAGAGTGCGCGAAAAATTTCCGCGTACTGCTCCGCGCAACGCTCCCAGGCCCAACGACTTGTCGCGACCTGGCGAATCTCGTTGCGGCGCGCTTCGGAACTGGATGTCTCGCGATCAAACGAATCCAGCAACGCAATCCAGCGATCCACAACAGCATCTTCATCCAGTTCATCCGTACACGGGGCGTGCAAGAGACAGGCACTCACGGTCGAATCCGCACGGGCCGTCCGCGACGATACGGCAGCGGGCAAACCGGCACTCATGGCCTCCTGGACCACGAGGGGCAAGCCCTCTCCCACACTGGGAAGGACCAGCGCGTCAGCGGCCTGGTAGTACCGTGCAAGTTCGCACTGCGTTACGGCACCGACCACCTGTACATTTTCCAGTCCCCAGGTCTGCGGGTCGATGGGACCCTGGCCGACCAGGACGAAGAACCTGTCAGGCATGGAGGCCGCAATGCGCCGCAATGCGGAAAGCCCTTTCTTTTCTACGAACCGCCCTGCGAACATAAACACCGTTTTCGTCCCGAAGGTTCCCAAAAGTTCCCCACGAAGTTTCTCGCGCCGCTCTCCGTTGAGAGGGACGAATAATGAAGAATCTACGCCATTGGGAACAAAGCGTGGCTCATTATGGAACCGAAAGCGACTCTGGAAGTCATTGCGAACCACTTCACTGATAAATACCACCTGATCGGCGTGACCAAGGATCAGCCGACCGACGCTTTGGTAGGCGAGCCAGAGTGCAATTTTCAGCAGAGGGCTTTTGAAGGGCACATCCGACACATGCTGGGTGACCACAACGGGTCGCCCACGCAGACGGGCAAAGAGGTAGGCGAAGGCGTTCCCCATGTAGAGGCAGTCGTGAAGATGGACCACGGAGGCCTTCCCCACGAGACTCCACAGCCTCCAAATGGAAGTCAGACTCCAGATGGGCCAGGGGGCGCCAGTGGCTCGCTGGATGCCATCCCAGGCCCGCATGGGGACACACTGCGTCGCGGCGCTCGGAGACTCCGTCAAAGGGCAGGTATCGCTGGCGGCCCAGGTTACCCTATGCCCGGTGCGCACGAGGTGAGTGGCCAGTTGAGCCGCCACGCGCTCTATCCCGCCGCCCTGCTCCGCGAAATAGTGCGTGACCAGGAGCACGTGGAGCCCGCCTTCGGCCTCCGGCTCCATCAGGCACTTCCACCCTGCGCCAGTGTTCGGCTCGTTTCGATAGCGTGGTGTTGCAGCTTGAGGATTGCCAGGGCATCGTCCCCACTGATGCCCTCGGGCTGTTGCTTGCGTCGTATGGCATCGGAAAAGCGATGAAAGACTTCTTCATTCCCGTACCACATTCGGCCGCGAAAGTGCTTCAGTCCGCAGGGAACGTGCTGCATCCAGTGCTGCAACGAGGTTTGGAAACTCGTGCGGAGAATCGTGGCGGCGGTGTGGGCACCATCATTGGGAAGGCAAAGATAGATGTCCCGGAATATATCCACATCGGCGAAGGCGTTCTCCCCGTGGACCTGCAGGTGCCACTCACTGAGCGGACTCTCAAAGTTCATGGAGAGATGGATAGGAATCGTGGTTCCCTCTTCGGTGGACGATGTAAACCACTGGCTCAGTTGGGCTGGCGTCGCTTTGCCGTCGGAGCCGGGGAATAGATCGCACTGGATGGGGGTCATCGGATTGGGAAGAACCGCGCGGAGGAGATAATAGAGATGAGGACTCTCATCGTAGAAGAGCCCCATCGGCAGCTCTTCATACCACTCCGGCAGTCGGCGGCGGGGATTGCCGAAGACGATCCCGCTCACGCTTCGAATCCTGCCTATCTTTCCCGAACTGATATCGGCGAGGAGACGCCGGGTCGAGGGGGCGAACTGAAAGTTATGCACCACGGCGAGCGTGCGGCCGCTTTCCCTCGCGAGTGCAACGAGCTCCTCGCCTTCCTCCACCGTCATGGCAAAGGGCTTTTCGGTGAGTACGTGTTTTCCCGCACGAAGAGCGGCCTTTGCCAGGGTATAGTGGGCAAAGGGACTTGCACCGATCACCACGGCCTCGACTTCGTCGAGCCAAGGTATTTGACCCAGACCATCCTCGTCGGCCAGACCCGGCGCAGAATAGTGTTTGCCCACCTTGAACTTGCGGGCCACTTCTCCGGCACGATCCGGTCGTCTGTCCGCCACACCAACCACATCAAAGGCCGGGCTCGCCGCCATGACTGGAAGGTGACGGTTGGTGGCAACCCAGCCCAGGCCGATGGAGAGTACGCGCAAGGGTTCAGGCATGTTCGGGACTCCCGACAGGTTTCTGCGCCACGGCAACCAACTGGTCGCCACATCCGAGTATGGCAAGCAGGGTATTTACCGCACCAATACCCCGAAGGGCAATCCCTCCGGAAAGGCGGTGGTGCCATTTCAGGTACTGTGCTTTTCCGTCCGGAGGCTCCTGAGCGGCAGGTGTACCTTTCCGAATTCGCGTGAAAAAGCGAAGCCACTCCTTTAGATAGAGGTCGCAGGTAAAGGTACTGGGCGGCGCAAACCCCGCCTTGAGGAGCAACAGCCGCAACGACTTCGCGGTGAAGTAGGAGAGGTGCTCGGGGGGAATGACCACATAGGCTTCCGAGCCGAAGCAGCGAATGGACAGGCCGTGAATGTTAGGGACGGTGATGATGAGGCTTCCCCCGGGCCTTAGTAGATTGAAGCAGTGGGCCAGTAGGCCGTGAGGATCCGTGTCATGCTCCAGAACATCAAGGAGGGCAACAGCGGCAAACGTAGCTGGCTGCAAGGAGACTTGTTTCCAGGAACCTTCATGGACGGGAGCCGATACGGCGGCGCGTGCAATCGCGATGGCCTTGGGAGAGGGTTCCACGCCGCTCGCCTCCGTCCAACCGCATTCCGCAGCGAGTTGGAGAAATTGACCGCCACCGCAACCCAGATCGAGGAGGGGACCGCGCCCTGAAGTGCACTCAACACCATCAAGGAGTCTTCGCCAAAGCTGGCACTTGTGCGCGGCCTCCGTCTGCCAGGAGGCATCGGAACTCAGGCCAGAATTGAGATTATGATAGTAGCCGTCAATATCCGCTTGACTCGGCACGGGAAAGAGAAAACCGTGGCCGCAGGCATCGCAGCGGCCATGGGTATACTCGTGCTTCGAAAACCAGAGGCGGGTAGACTCACTGGTGCACGCCGGGCAGGGCGGGATTTCTAGAACTTTCGCGTTCAAGAGGCCGGCTTTCTCGCGATGAACAGGTAACCCCCATAGCCGTGTCGTGGTCCATCGTCATCCTTGAGCGCGCCTGTTCCCAGGAACATGACTGCTATCACCGCGAGTTTCGCCAGCACCCCGCCGCGTCGCGTGCGAATATTTAGACGGTGCTGGATCTCGATAGGCTGCTTGCGCATGCCGGCGATCTGATAGAGAATTCCCGAGGTGATTCGCGCCACAAACTCCCAGCGTCGCGTAACTTTTCGCGAGAAATAGGGAATCGTTTCATCAAGGCGGAGTCCAGCCTCATCCATCCATTCTGCGCATTGCTCGATGGAGAAGTAATGCTCCACCGCGATGCGGCGGGTAACCATTTCATTGTAGGTCTGACGATCCGCACCGGGCAGCCAGGGCCCATAGAGGAGATCGGGGAAGGTCGCACTGGGGACGGTGAAGTAAAAGATGCCTCCTGGCTTGAGGATTCGGGCGACCTCCGCAAAAACGAGGGCAAGTTTCGGTATGTGCTCCAGAACACTATTGGAGAATACGAAATCGAATTCATTGTCCGGCTCGGGAATCTCAGAGCCCGGTCCGGTGTGGACCGCCGTATACAGGCCGAGGGCAGTAGCCGCTTCCGTTTCACGGGAATCGAGGTCAATTCCCACCACCTCCCGGGGGCCGACGTGAACGAGGATGCGTTGGAGGATCGTTCCGTCGCCACAACCGAGATCGAGCCCCCGACCTTCGGGAAAGGGCGTATTGATGATGAGCGCAAGCTCCACGGCGCGCCAGATGCTTGTGGCGGGTTGGAAGGGGTTGTCGGCGGCAATTTCCCGAAGCAGTTGGGTGCTGGTGATCATGGTGATGCCTTTCTGGACCCGATGTGCTCCAGGGAAATGATGCTGAGCACGAAGGAATTGAGCACCACCTGGACGCCCATCACGAGGGCAAATGCGGAGGGCACGACAAGCGTGTGGGTCAGTACGCGGGGAAAGGCGCCGAATCCAGAGCGACCCCAGTATAGGGTGGCAATCGCAAAGCCAATGAGGCCGAGTACAAAGGTGCAGCTTCCGATGGTCACACCGCGCTCAAGCGTAAGGAATCCCAGGAGTTGGTCGAAGCTCTTTTTGGCGGGGAGCAGTCCTTCCTTCTCGGCGAATCGTCTTACAATGAGGGAGAAGGACACCGATTGGAAGCCGATGGCGATGAGCGCCATGGCAAACAAGAGGGAATTGGCCCGCTGTGCGCCGGTGATGAGCACGGCGAGGGCAAGGAGGAGGCCCGCGGCGAGCATCGCAAAGCCGGGATAGAGAAAAAGCCATCTCGGGCAGAAAATGAGCAGAAATCGGAGGTGTCGCCACCCATCATGCCAAGAGCGCAGATGGGGCGGGCGATCCCGACCGTCCGGCTTGAGGGTCGTAGGTACTTCCGTAATCCGCATGCCGTGGAGTGAGGCTTTGACCACGATTTCGCTCGCGAATTCCATCCCCGTGGTGCGCAGGTCCATACGCTCAAAGGCGTCTTTGCTGAAGCCCCGGAGCCCGCAGTGAAAGTCACGGATAGGCGTGCGGAAAAGCAGTCGCCCGATGAAACTCAACACGGGATTCCCCAGATAGCGGTGGAGCGGCGGCATCGCCCCGGGGAGGATCCCGCCCAGGAAGCGGTTTCCCATGACCAAGTCATAGCCTTCGCGCAGTTTTTCGATGAAAGGCTGAAGATTGGCGAAATCGTAACTGTCGTCCGAATCCCCCATGATGATGTAAGTGCCCGCCGCCGCTTCAATACCCCCGCGGAGCGCGGCACCATAGCCCTTGGCCAGCACGTCCACGACGCGGGCCCCTTCCGCTCGGGCTACTTCGCGGGATTGATCCGTGCTGCCATTGTCGGCAATGACCACCTCGCCAACCACGCCCATGGCGCTCATGGAGGCTAATGCTTTCCGGATGCACACCGCGACCGTCTTCTCTTCATTCAGACAGGGCATGACGACGGTTACTTCGATGGGATTCACGGAGAGGTACTACCTCGGCTGGTCGGCACCCGTTGTGGTGATTCGGGAGCTTGGGACAAAGAGCGAATAAGACGAAAACTCACCACAGAGGCTAACAAGCAGGCCGCAAACTTATCAAGTCCCGCGCCGCTCAAGGCGTGGTCGCCTCGGGGGCCTTTGCCGTAGTCACGCTGGCTACTTCGTGGGCGGTTTGACCGGCTGCGCTCTTCAGGTCGGCCGGTGTGCCATTCTCGACCAACCAATTCGCTGTATTAACGTGCCCATAGTGGGCCGCGAAGTGAATGGGCGCATAGCCTTCCGCCGTGTCGGAAAGCCGGAGCAGATCCGCGCCGTGACCGCGGAGAAGGTCCAGGATCGCTGTTTTACCGTGCTGCGCGGCCCAGTGAGCCGGAGTTCGCCCAAATGTTGCCGCGTCGCAATAGGCTGGATAGGCGTTCAGAAGCCCTTTCATGCGCTCTGCATCACCCCACGTTGCTGCGGCGCGAAATTCTTCCAACAGCACGGCATGCAGGTAGGCCCGTAGTTGAAGCTTTTCTTCCCGTATCGGATATGCGTGTGGCGCATGGAGTACTTCCGAGGCGGCCTCCAGAGCGGTCAACCCATCCGAATTGACCGTCTCAATGGATGCTCCGCGCCGAACGAGTGCGGCAGCGGCATGATAGTGACCGGCGGACGCGGCCAGGATGAGCGGCGTGGAACCTCGATGGTCCTTGGCATCCAAGACGGCGCCCCGAGCCGCAAGAAAACGTACACAACCCTCATGTCCGTTTCGGGCCGCAATGTGAAGAGGCGTCTCACCCGATGCGTTGCTGGAGTCCGATTGGACTCCGGAATCCAGCAGCAGGCGCAGAATCGACAGGTTACCCCGAGCGGCGGCGAGATGAACGGGCGCTGCTAGCGAGGCATCGACCGCATCGAGGGACACACCTTTATCAATGAGGAAACGGATCGTTTCAATATCGCCATGGGCCGTCGCTTCGTGGATGGGGCTAAGCCCAGCGCTATCCTTTTCATCGAGGGGAAGATTCATGGTCGATAGCCACTCAACGACTGATCGGTCCCCGGTTCGTACGGCGGGAAACAGGGCGGACCGTCCTTCGCGGTCCCGCCGGTCGACGGCAATGCCTCGCGCATGCAGCCAATAGGCGAGTGGGACATGGTAATTCGCGAGCGCGGTGTGTATTGCGCCCGTCTGATTGGTATTGCAGTGCGCCCCGTTAGCGCCGCGGTCCATCAGCAGTTCCACGGTTTCTCTCGTCCCTCCCTCGACGGCGGCGAGAAAGGCCGTGTTTCCCTGGGCATCGCGGGCCTCCAGCGGGGCACCTTGGTCCAGGAGCAGGGCCACGGTAGCGGTGTGTCCTCCGAGCGCGGCGCGGTGCAGGGCGGTTCGTCCGTCACCGTCCACCGAAGTTGGCGAAACGCCTTTGGACAGGAGCCATGCGACGACGTCAGCATGTCCATGGGCGGAAGCTTCATGAATGGGTCTGCGCCCATGGGGAGACTGGGCATCAAGGATGTCCGTCTGCGATGTCATCGCTTCCATGACGGGCAGGAGTCCCCGCTGCGCCGCGAGCAGCAGGGGCGACCACCCTTCTTCGTTCACCGCTATGGGATCCGCGCCCGCCCCAACCAGGAGGCGGGCTTTGGCGTCGTCGGCAACGTCGACCGCGACATGGAGCGCGGTCCTTCCCCCCTCCCAGCTTGCTCGGGGATCTCCGCCGTGCTCGATAATAAAGGACACCGTTTCCATGGGGGCGCTTCGCAACGCCTCACCGAGGAGGCTGAGTTCATTTCCTGAAGCAAGCGGCTCGTTAATGTTTGCGCCCCGTTCCAGAAGAGTAGTGGCGCAGCCAAAGTGCCCGCGGCGAAGAGCGATGGCCAGGGGAAAGTCGCCCTCCATGTTGCGCAAGGTGGGATCGGCCCCGGCCTCGAGAAGCAACGCGGCAGTTTCGCATTCGCCCGTCTGGATGGCGCTGAGGAGGGGCGTATTTTGCATGGAATCGAATAGGTTAACGGCAGCCGGCATATCGGCGAGGGCCTCCGCCACGCCGGGCAAATCCCCCTGCCCCGCCATCATGTGGATGGGAAAATATTGGCCCTTCGCCCGAAAAAACCGGGTGATATCCCAGTGGCCATTACGCGCGGCGAGTACTGCCGGGATCGAAAGGACGCCGGGGTCCTGCATGGCAAAGAGATTTGCTCCCTGGGCAACCAGATGCTGCACTGCAAAGAGGTCTCCAGCCTCGGCAGCCGCGTGCAAGGGTGTATACCCGTTCAGATTCCGGGCATCCAAGGGCGCACCTCGCCGAAGGAAGTTTTCCAGCGTGTAGATATGGCTGGCGCGTGCGGCCAGATGCACGACCGAATTGCCGAGCAAATCCTGTTCCGAGAGTTGCGCACCGCGATCAAGAAGGAAATCGGCGACGTAGGGTTGATTCTCCGCCGCGGCGACAAGCAGGGGTGTCCTCCCTTCGGCATCCCGCTCATCGAGTTCGGCCCCGCCCTGAATTCGGTCCACGACGGCATAGAGGTCTCCCGCCACCACCGCCTGATGGAGCGAGTTGTAGTGCGAGAGGCCGGAAACGCGCCATCGGGTCAGTGCGAGGGGGTGTTTAACCCCTCGGACAAAAAGGTCATGTAGCGCATGCAGGGCAGGGACGGGTTCCCGCTCGTCGATTTTGGGTGCAGGACGGCGCTTGAGGGCTTCGATGATCAGCGGGCGCGCGCCGGGGATGGGCGGACCAGTAAAGACATCGAGAACTTGGTCTGGTTTTGCGGGTGGAAGAGATTCCCAGACCGGGGCCACGACGCGGGCAGGCTTCGGAGAAGTTATTTGAGGCGCGGGGGCCTCACAGCCCGACAGGGTCAGGCCCAATGAGACCACAGCCAATGTCCCGATGTGGGTGCGGGACGCCACCAAGCATGCGCAAATTCGGGCAACTGAATCTGTTGTTCGCCGGATCATCCCAAGCTCTCCCATTGCACCACGACAGGCACGGCCAGACGCGCCAAGCGGTTCCAGTGTAGAGAAGGGCGACGGGAGCGGTCAAACTCCGGGCGTCTTGGCACCTGCGTCAAGGGCCGCCTGGATGTCGGCGAGCAGTGATTCCTCAGCGCCCCACATGGGCGATCCAATGAGCACTTTGTGTACGTTCCCGGCGCGATCAATGATCACGGTCTGGGGGATGGTTGTCACGCCATAGTCATCCGCCACGAGGCCGGTGTCGTCGAGCAAGATGGGAAGGGTGAGTTTTTCCAAGCGCGCGAACTCGGAGACCAGCGCTTGACTCTCGCGGATATTGATCGCGTAAATCGCAACAGGCTGACCCTTCAGGGACTTGGCCAGGCTGTCCAGCGCGGGCAGGCCTTTGCGGCACGGCGGGCACCAAGAGGCCCAGAAATCGAGTACAACCACGTCCTTGCCGAGGTGACTGGACAGGCTCGCCGAAGTGCCATCCACGTTGGGCAGAGTGAAATCTGGCGCGGCCTTGCCGTCCAGCGGGTGGGGGCCGCCGACTGCCATCTTGTAGATGATGAGTGCGCCTACGAGAACGATGAGTACGGTGGAACCATATTCGCGCAGATACCGCATGCAGACTACCTTTCCTACTGGAAAACTTCGATTGTCACTCCCTGTCCATTCTCG
>JBIJDL010000742.1:0-2523 GCA_044344195.1 Candidatus Hydrogenedentales bacterium | reverse complement strand
TGTGCCCTGATCTTGCTCCCGACGTCCAGCGCGTCATCGACATGCTTGCAGGGCTTTCCGTGCCCGAGCAACGCGCGCTCTACGGACTGAAGTCCGAGGAGAAGGCTGCGGAGGCCCATGCCCAGAACCTGGGCGCGCTTGATTCGCCGTGTCTTCCCGCGATTTCGCGTTACACCGGGGTCGTCTATGACCATCTCAACTTCGATACCCTTTCCCAGAAGGCGAGCGGCCGAAAACGGATTCTGATCGTGTCGGCCCTTTTCGGACTCATCGACGGCGGCACCCCATTGCCCGCCTACAAGTTATCTATGACGCCATGGCTCACGAAATACTGGCGGTGCAGGAATAGCGAGCGTCTCCTCGCAGTTACAGGCGGAAAACCTGTCTTGAACTTGCTTTCCCAGACCTATGCGCGGGCTGTGGACTATCCCGCGTTACTCACAGTCGATTTTCGTGTCGAGGGCGGACAGAAAGCGGCCGGGCACTTTGGCAAGGCCATCAAAGGCCGTTTTGTGCGCTGGCTCCTTGAGAACAAGGTTAAGAAGGTGAGAGATTTCGAGAATTTCACCGAAGACGGCTATCAGTTCGATGGCGAGAACTTCGTGCAGGCCGCGCGGGGCACGTGCAATACCTAAGCCAAAGCCGAGCAGCGCTTTAGGGATGAAATCCGTTTGACATGCCCCTTTTCAATTTGCTATAGTCTCAAATCCGTTACATTTACGCGCGCTGAACCCCCAATCGCGTGCAACAAAACGCTACTAAAGGAGCGAGTTTGTGAAAACCTATGTCCCCAAAGACGGGGAAGTCAAAAAGAACTGGCATATCATTGATGCCGAGGGCCAAGTCCTGGGTCGCGTTGCCGTAGAAGCTGCAAAGCTTATCCGTGGCAAGCACAAGCCCCAGTACACCCCCTATCTCGACTGTGGCGATCACGTCATTGTCATCAACGCGGCGAAAGCCCGAGTCACCGGTAATAAGATGGTGCAGAAGAAGTACTATCGGCACTCTGGTTATCCGGGCGGTCTCTCGGAAGCGAACTACGGCGAAATCGTGGAACGCTTCCCGGAACGGGCCATGACTCTGGCGATCAAGGGCATGCTCCCCCACAACCGCCTTGGTCGGAAACTGTGCACGAACTTTCGAGTCTATGCCGGCGCGGATCATCCCCACGTCGCACAGGACCCGAAACCCTTCGAAATGAAGTAACGCTGGAGACCGCGAACCGTGATTGATCCCAAGACCAACGAAATCGTGGCCCTCGGCCGCCGCAAGCGTGCCACCGCCCGCGTCCGCATGACGCCGGGCTCTGGCAAGTTTGTCGTTAACGGCAAGGAAGTGCGTGAGTACCTTGAGCGCGATGTGCTCGTGTTCCTCGCCACCCAGCCCTTCGACGCCACCGGCACCACCGGCACCTTCGACGTGCGCGCCATCTGTGATGGTGGTGGTATCTCCGGCCAGGCCGGTGCCCTCCGCCTCGGCATTGCCCGCGCTCTGCTGCAAAACGACCCCAACACCCACGGGGCGCTTCGCTCCGCCGGCATGTTGACCCGCGACGCGCGCGAAGTGGAACGCAAGAAGTACGGACAACCCGGCGCCCGCAAGCGCTTCCAGTTCTCCAAGCGCTAAGCCGTATATATTCCCTGCGTTATCTGCATCCCCCGGAACCTTCCGGGGGATTTTTTGTGTTTCAGCCCGGCGCCGGAACGCCGCGCAATCCAACCAGACATAGCAAGACGGTTAATACAGAGCAGGAAAGGTTGGATGCGTTCGAACCGTCAGGGCGCTACAGGGGCGGGCAGGGGAAGTCCCCTGCCGCGATACACGGTCAATCCAAGACGGTGAAGAACTATCCGGCGCTCAATTACCGCAGCGGGATCGGGCGGATAAATCGTACGCAGGCTCTCCAGATCATAGCCCTGGAGAACCTGATTGCGCAGGCCGCTGTAGGCGTGATGGCGCTCCGCCCATCGGTAGGCACCCGCCAGCGAGGCCATGATGAGCAGGGCGCAGAGGACAGTAACCTTCACGGCGAGAGAGCGGCGGACGATGGGGCCGTCGTTCAGCCGGGCAACCCAGTAGAACTGAATGGCGACGGGGATCCAGAGCAGGTTGGCCATGGTCACATAGCGTGAGCTCATGGCCTGGTCGAGTCCGTTGTCGACGCGGCCGAGCGCGGTAATACAGGCGGTTCCGATGGCATAGAGCGCCATGCCGATCCAAGGGCTGAGGATGCGGAGGGAGACCCGCGACAGCAAGAGCTGGACGAGCGACGTTGACCAGAGCAGCAGGGCGATCAGACCCATGACAATTGAGATTACTGGATCCAGATTCCAGACGGGCTGGCCGAGGTAGGCGAGGATGTATAGAGCACAATGCAGAGGCTGGGCCAGCGCGCTGCTCAACGGCGGATGATACGATGGGGTCGTATAGTCGCGGAGATAGGCCCACGTAACCGCAATGCCAATGGCGGTCCAGCCAATCAACTCATAGCGGAAGTATTTGCCGCGCTCGGCGCGCTGGAGT
>JBIJDL010000463.1:0-5178 GCA_044344195.1 Candidatus Hydrogenedentales bacterium | reverse complement strand
CTCAATCGCCACAATCTTCTCAAACACGCTTTTGTCCGTCGAGGTCGAGGTACCCCGTCGGTACGTCGCCGCCTCCTGACCCTGCACGAATATGGTCAGCTTCTGGATTCGGCTCGGGTTGCCCCGGAAACTCCAACTCACCACCACCGCGCCACCCAGAGGCAGGTAGCCCGGCGTCATCTTCAAATCGGGCCGTGGATTGAACAGCGTAAGAAAGAAATAGCCCACGCCGAAGATCAACGCCATGCCAATGAGGACAAAGGGAATCAGGAAGAGGGCCGAGACAATGTCGAAGGCGCCGCCATCGCCGATGTCCACTGTGTCCCATACGGCAACACTGATGATGCCATTCCAGATGAGCGCGAATATCAGCAGGAAGGCAAAACCGAAGATGCTGTTGTTCCCACCCTTCAGCGCGATCGTTCCCGAATCCGGCGCCTCGGTCGGAATAGCACTCGTGCCGCTGGAGATGGTGTAGCGATAGTTCTTGGGCGCACCCTCCCCCCGGAACATGGACGGCACGGTATGGGCCGTCTTGCCCGCCACCCGCGAGCCCGCAAAAAACACCGCGATAGAAACAAAGACGAATATCAGACCAAATCCGCCAATGAGGTAAACGGGGCTGAAGGCCCGGTTCAACACCGCCTCGCTCGGGGTCTCGGGATTAACGTAGCACTCCCGCGTCTCTCCGGCGGGGTACAGGTCCACGGCCGCCTGCTTGCCGTCGTACCCCGAGGAGGACCCGCCGAAGAAATTGTAGCGGTCGCTCTCATAGGGGACGCCGTCGTACTCATAGGCATAGCGGATGTCCACGCTGTAGGTGTCCCCGCCGTCCGAAGACGAATTGGTGCCCACGGAACTGCTCAGGATCGTGCAGGGCACCGAGGGCCACGACTGCGCCGTGAACCAGTTCATCAGCGGCACCCCGCTCAAGCCCATAAACAGCCCCGTCCCCACCAGAAAAAACACTAGCCCCACCAGCTTCAACACGCAGCCCGACGACGTCGTGGCTCTCGATCTGGATATCGCTCTCATGAAATTCCTCCTCGCCACATACGATACTGAGGCGGGACCAGCGATGCAAGAGGAACCGCGCGAGAAGGACAGGGCACGGCGGAAGCCTCCAACTTACACAGACCAGCGAAGGCGCTTGCATTCGAAACGTCCAGCCCTGATACTGGATACCATAAACCCAAACGGACGCGCCATCGCCATGCCAGGCTCTCGAACTGGAAACCCCATCCTCATCACACTCCTCGCCTGCGCGACCCTTTGCGGTTGTGGCGACAGTGGTAAAGACACGACAGCGCCACCACCGCCGGCGACCGGCATCGTCACGCCGACACAGCCGCCGGTCGAGAGTCGCTCTCCAGCCGTCGTGCCCGAAGTCGAATCGCCGCCCACCACCCCGCCCGAGCCCACCCTTAATCCCGAACTCCACACCCGATTCACCCGGGGGCTGACCCTCGCCGAGGCCCAGGCGCTCACGTCGATAGAACCGATCCGCGTCGGCGGCGATGGAAAGGTCACTGAAATCTATCGCTGGACCGACGAGCTCGGCGCGAGCTTCACAACGCGCTTTGACGCTGGCGTGCTAACAACAAAAAGCAACCTGCGCGCTACGCATGCACCAGGCGAGCCAACACCCGCACCATCCGCCGGACTCGATCTGGACAACATGCCCGTCGCCCAGATTGCGCCCGGCGTCTACATTCCCCTGGAGCGCGCCGTCACCTCCGCCACGGAGCAGCCCCTCGGCGCATCGGAGCTGCCCGAGGCCCCCGCATCGCAGGCGAGCCAGCCAGCCGCGCCATCCGTCGACACCGCACCCGACGGGCCCACCATCGCCATCGCCGGGGCAGCACGGCGCAGTAGAACCGAACGTGAAAAGGCTTCTTCCTACAACCCCAAGGCGTCCCTCCCCGATTTCTCACGCTCTTTGGAAGAGGGCAGCTTCGAAATCCGCTTCCTCAACCCCTCCGACAGCCCCATGAGCGCCGGACTCCGCCAAGACCAGCTTGGTAAAGATGTCGCCATCCCGCCCAAAGGCAAGGCGTCCATCAAGGTGAACCGCGGCATCTACCAGCTCTACTTCCTTCGCGAGAGCGAACCGGACACCCTCTTCGAAGCCCCCATCATCACCATAGACGGATTTCAGGCCACGGATGTGGAAGTACACCTCGACCCGGAGAATGTGGAAGTGCGCCTGATCGATTACAGCAAACCGGGCAGTTGACAATGGACAGTTGACAGTTGACAATTTGACAGCGACCGCAATTCATCGACCCCATACGACCCATAAGACCCATAAGACCCATTCCGCCGCCCGTTACCCGAAAGGAAACCTCATGTTCTGGAGACGCCGCGATTTCTTCCGCTTCCTTGGTGCCCTGGTGGGCGGAAGTGTGCTCCCCGGCGCGCCGGTCGCCGCGGAAGGCGCTGTTGGCCCAGGCCCCGCGCCCGCGCTACCGGTTTCACCTTCGCTCACCTCCCCATCCCTGCCCTTCGACCCGCGCCTCTTTGGCGATGGCCTCATCGAGCTGTCCTACGACCTCGTCGTGATCGGTGGCGGCATCTCCGGCTTATCCGCCGCCATCAGCGCCGCGCGCAACGGCGTGAAGGTCGCCCTGGTGCACGAGCGGGCCATGCTCGGTGGCAATTCCTCCAGCGAGGTGCGCCTCTACCCGGAAAACGCCACGGCCCACCAGGTGTGGATCAAGGAATGCGGCATCTTCGACGAGATCCACGCCGAGGAACGGGTCCGCAATCACATCCCCTATCGAGAAGGCCTCATGAACTGCCACTGGGACCTCGTGCTCTATGAGTGGGTTCTCCGCGAGCCGAACATCACGCTCTATCTCAATACGCACATGCACCGCGTGGTGAAAGGTAGCGATGGCGACATTAAGTCCGCCTACTGCATCCAGCTCGGGTCGGAGAAGGAGTTTCTCCTCAGTGCGCAACTCTTCGTCGATGCCTCGGGCGATGGCGTGCTCGCCCATCGCGCAGGCGCGGAATACCGGTGGGGCCGAGAAGACAAGACCGTCCACGGTGAGCCCCTGGCGCCCGACACGCCGGACGAGCAGATCATGGGATCGTCCCTGTTCTTTCGCGCCTTCGACACCGGCGCGCCCGTCCCCTTCAAGCGCCCCGACTGGGCGGTGGAGTTCAAGAGCGAGGAAGAGTTTCAGGGACGCAACCACAGCTTCCTCGAAGGGGGCTACTGGTGGCTCGAAGTGGGCCCGCCCCACCACCCGATCAAGGACAACAGCACCATCATCCACGAGGGCCTGCGCCATCTCCTCGGCGTGTGGGACCACGTGAAAAACGGCGGCGATCACGGCGCGGCAAACTACGGCATCGATTTCGTCGGCTTCTGGCCCTACAAGCGCGAGTGCCGCCGCATCCTGGGCGACTACATCCTCACCCAGCAGCACGTGCAGGATCCGCAACTCCTCTACGACAACGTGGCCTACGGCGTGTGGTTCATCGACATCCACACCCACGGCATACTTGATCGCTCGCAAAAGCCCTACAAGAGCCACTACGACGACGCGAACTGGGACGCGAAGAGCACCCGCACCTACGGCATCCCCCTGCGCGCCCTCTACTCGCGCAACGTGCCCAACCTCATGATGGCGGGCCGCCCCATCAGTTGCTCCTATGTCGCCTTCTCCTCCTCGCGCGTGCTCTGCACCGGGGCCGTCGTGGGCCAGGCCGTGGGGGCCGCCGCCGCCCTCTGCGTGAAGCACAAACTGCCGCCCCGCGAGATCGCCGCGAAGCATGCAAAGGAATGCCAGCAGCTTATCCTCCGGCAGGACGGCTACATCCCCGGCGTGGTGAATGAAGATCCCGCCGACCTCGCGCGCACGTGCAAGGTCACTGCGACGAGCGAGGCCCCGCTGGTCTTTCCGCCCGCCACCACCGAGCTGGAGATGACCCTGCCCAAGGCGCAAGTATTCCCGGTCTCCGGCAATCGCGTGGATCGCGTTTCGTTGCTGCTCCGCTCCTCCCTGGCCGACAACGTGGAGATGACCGTCGCCCTCCGCCGCGCGGATCACGTGTGGGATTTTCGCGGCACGGAGGACCTCGCCACAGCCTCCGCCATCGTGCCCGTAAACAGCGAGGGCTGGGTCCACTTCGATCTCAATGTCGACGTGGAGGGCGGACACCTCTACTACCTCCACACCACGGCCCACGCCGGAATATTCTGGAAGCTCTTCGTGGAAGACAATGAGAATTTGCTCCATCGCTGCCCCGTCGGTGTGGCGCCCGCCGAATTGCCCGGCAGCCTTTACTGGCGGCCCTTTCGCGAGGGAAAGAGCTTCTGCATGCAGTTCCAGCCCGAAGTCCGACCCTTCGCGGGGCAGAATGTCGTCCAGGGGAGCAACCGCCCCGACCGCTGGACCAACCTCTGGCAGTCCGCGCCTGGTGCGACGCTGCCACAATCGCTCGAACTCGCGTGGGACACGCCCCAGCGCTTTAACCGCATGGAGATATGCTTCGACACCAACATGAACCGCCGCGTCCGCCTGCCCCTCTTCCGCTATCCCGAATGCGTAAAGGACTATCGCATCGAGTGCCGTGTGAACGGCACGTGGACCACGCTCCACGAAGAGCACGACAACTACCAGCGCCGCCGCGTGCATAACTTCGATGCGGTCAACGCCGATCAGTTGTGGCTCACGGTCCTCGCCACCAACGGCGTACCCGAGGCCCGGGTGTATGAGGTGCGGGTGTATTTGGAGGATGGCGTGGTGGTGTAGAACCCGAGGCAAGATCCGTGGGAGGACGACTTGACTTCCTTCCATGCAATTATGCAATCTGAATGCATAATTGCATGGAGCCAGTAATGCCCCCATCATCATACATATCGCGCGCCCTCGAGCCCGTAGTGCGCCGTGCCGCCCGGGAGTTTCCTGCGGTCGTGCTCACCGGCCCCCGACAATCGGGGAAGACCACGCTTTTGCGCCACATTTTTGGCGCAAAGTGCCGCTATGTCTCCCTCGAAACGCCCGATGTACGCCTTGCCGCATCCGCCGACCCGCGAGGTTTTCTGGAAGCGTATCCGCCCCCGGTGATATTCGACGAGATCCAGTATGCGCCCGACCTCATGATTTACATCAAGGAGCGCATTGACGAGCGCCGCGACACGCCCGGCCAGTACCTGCTGACGGG
>JBIJDL010000082.1:0-17136 GCA_044344195.1 Candidatus Hydrogenedentales bacterium | reverse complement strand
GGATCGGCCCGTGGTGGCGACCTTCGAGACACGCCAGTTCATGTCCTACATGAAATCCATCGCCGCCACGACAGACAAGCTCTTTGCGGATCTCTATGGGGTTAAAGACGGCCACTGGTACGACTGGGAACTGTGGCAGCGAAGGACCGAGGAGGAGTGGCGGGCGCTGGGCGAGGCGTATGGATTTCACTACGTGGTCAGCAAGGATTTTCATCCGCTGCATTTGCCGGTGTGTCTTCAGGGCGAAGGACTGGTGTTGTATGAAGTGCCCCGCGCGAACGCGGTATGATTGTTCGATCCCTTCTTTCAAATGAGGTTGCGTCTTGCCTGTTTCCCGTACATCCCTGATCGCCCTTGCGGGGCTCCTGCTGTTGGCGCTACTCCTTGCGGCGCTGCCCGGCACGACGGATGTGAATGTATGGAAGATGTGGGTCGATGGTTTGAACCGGCTCGGCTTCGTGCAGGGCTTTACCGAGGGCGAGGGCCACATTCTCCAGCCGCCGCTGGGCATGCTCCTGCTCATGCTCTCCCACAACGCTTCCTCCTGGCTGGGGCTGTCGGCCCACGTGTGGCCCGCTTCGGGACTCACGAGCTACGACCTGAGCCTATGGCTGGCGCTCGTGGCGAGTGCGATGGCCGTGCTCCACGTAACACGGAATGCCTGGCTCGCCGTGGCCTTCGTTGCTGCCTTTCTGTTGAACGGCGTGGTCTACGGCTATTTCGATATCTATTGCGTGCCTTTCTGGCTGCTGGGGATGCACGCCATCACGGAAGGCAAGCCCGGCCGTGCGGCCTTCCTTCTGCTCGTCGCGGTGTTGATCAAGTGGCAGTTTCTGGTCTTTGTTCCCTTCGTGGGGCTGTACTTTCTGCGCGGGCTCTTTCAGTCGCCTGTGGAGGTCCGCACGCTTGTCCGTCGCGCGCTTCCTTACGTACCCGCGGTGTTGCTGCTGGCGGCCACCCTGCTCCTGCTTGGGCGCGGTTCCATGCTCTCCCTCGCGCGGGGTGCGGCCCACGACACCCTCAGCGGCTACGCCATGAACCTCGGCTGGATTCTCACCTGGGCCATGCACGTGGTCTGGCCCGACAGTTACGGCCCGCTGCAAGAGGGCTACATCAAAGTGATCCGCACGCAGGACACGCGGGTGCTGGGAATGCTCAAGGTCTTGTTTTATTCGTTCTTCGCGCTGGCCCTCTGGCGGCAATGGCGCGCGCCCTCCACGCCGGAGAATCTATGGCGTTTCATGCTGGCGGGTTACCTGGCCTATTTTCTCTTCAACAAGGGCGCCCACGAGAATCACCTCGTGCCCACGATGCTGGTGGCGGGTTACATGGCCTGGCGCGAGGTGAAATGGCTTCCTGTAGCCATTGCTTTCGCTGTGCTGACGAACCTGAACATGTTCTTCTTCTATGGGCTGGATGGCCTGGATCGGGGGGATGCTCGAGTCGCCTGGGGTATCGATTCGTCGCTGCCGCTGGCTGTGGTGTATGTGGTCGTGGTGGGGCTGATCTACCTGAAATTGCTCGGGCCCTGGATGATTAGCCGAACTCCCTGTCCTCGTTGATCGTGAATATTCCAGGACGAGAAGCGCCAATTGAAAATGTGTCACACGATTCGGCAACGCCGATTGGTGTGCGCTGCATGGCGGAAACTTGTGTCTTTCTCATTATTTGATCGGGCGTAGGATTCCGGTTGTGCGCGATTGCGGCGCTTACCATGGGCTATGTTGAATGATCACATCGCCGCTCCGGTCGGCACACGAACCTACGTTGCCGGATCGCGTGGCATGAGGCTTCACTTTGATTGCCTCAGTTTACTCACACCGGCAGACGGTAGATCGTGAACTGCTTTGACGCGAAGACCTCCTCCAGTTCGCTGAATCCTGATTGGATGGCCCAGTCCCGCTGTTCCCCTTCGGCGAGCACATAGGCCACGCGATGCGCCGCCGCCGCGTCCCGGAATGTCTTCTCGTCCTTCTCCCGCAGGGCGATCCACAAGATTTCGCGGGCCTTCGCTCTGGGCTCGTAGGGAACATAAAGACTGGAGAAATAGGGGTCGTTCGCCACCACACGGGCACCCGCCGCCGCGACACAATAGAGCCCCGGTCGATCGTTGCAGAGGAACACGGCGCCGGGTTTGGTGTTTTCCGCGATCCAGTAGTAGGGTGCGAAGTTGTCCAACTGATCGAGACGTCGCAGGGCCACGCTGTGATCCCGTGTGAAGCCGTGCCACACGCGGAAGTCGCGGTAGTTCGCCACGAACAGTACGACCGTGAGGATCACTACGCAGGCCGCGCGGGCCAAAGCTCTATACCCCTCGCGCACCTGTGAGAATCGCACGAGGACGAGTTCAACGATTTGTACGAGGCCCATTGCGAAGAAAACGTGCCCGATGGCAATGAGGTAGAGCACATAGTGATAGCCGGGGTTGACTTGGGGCAGGGTCACGCCGTGCCGCGCGGTCCACTGGGCGAGGAGACTCCACGCAAAGAAGCCCAGCGCGGCGGCGAGCCAGGCCAGGACAACCTCTTTGACGGGTCGCGGCAGGGCGCGGGAGAAAACTGCTGCCAGACCGACGGCCATGACGGCGGACTTGAGGCTGATCAGGCCCAGGAGGATGGCGGGCAGGTTTTCCAGGGCCGCACCTTCCCACACCCACTCGGTGGGCTTCGGATTGACCACGTGGAGGTGATAGCGAAAAAGGATGGAGATCGTGAACGGCAAACTCGCGATGAAGGCGACAAGCAGCGCGAGTCCAAGGTGATACCCGTGCACCAGCGCGGCTGCACGTTCTCCCGCGCGGAACTTTCGGAGTGCGCTCATCCCCGCCGTGATGACCAGGATATTTCCGAGAAGCACGGCGGGCGCGGTGTGGCCCAGGAAGGTCAGCCCGAGCAGGAGTCCCGCAGCCATTGCGGAACGCCGGGTCCCACTGCGCAAATGGGCAACCCAGGCGAGGACGGTGGTATAGAATAGGGCTTGGGAAAGATGAGGCGCGAGGAGCCAGGGGGAGTAGCTCGCCGAGACAAAGCTGGGCCGCTCCTGGGGAAGAATAAATAGAAAGGACAACAGGGCGAGCAGCGCGACCCACCCATCGGCGAGATACCAGACGAGGAGGAAAAAGGCGAGGGGCACGATTAGATTAAGCCAGGGGGCCATGCGCACGTTGGCGAGGGGTGGCGGCACATCGGCCAGCCAGGCACCCGCCGCGATGATTGCGCCCGTGAGAGGGTTGTACCACAGCCATTCGCCGTCGTAGAGGTAGTCCGCCGGGTAGTCCCCATCCAGGATAATCTGGGCGAGCGCGATGTCGCGGTAGGCGTCGTTGCCGGGGTGCCACTCGAGGTCGCTTGTGGTGCGCAGTCCATGAAAGAGGGCCACCGCAAGAAAGCAGGCCGCGATCGCCAAGGGCATGAAATACGCAAAGCGTTGCACGCGTGGCGATGTCTCCGATCTATCCATTGGCAGTTGGCCACCCTGCGCGGGGCCGCGGCTTGGAAACAACTTCGGGACCGTCCCGCTTTCGCGCTACTTCTTCCCCATGTTCTTAAAGAGATACACGCCGCCCTTGCCGGGGGCGAGGATGTCTTTCCAGCCGTTACGGTCCACATCGTCCACCCAGAGGTAGATGCCCGTACCGGCCGCCGTGTCGCCGGGGCCGAAATCGATGACGTGGCGCTTGATGTCTGTGCCGGTGAGGGAATAGTAGTAGAGCCCCACGGGATCGGCCGCGCCGGGATCGCCGTCGTTGTGGGCGCGATAGCGTTTGCCCGTGACCAACTCCGGGGTGCCATCGTTGTCCAGATCGGCCAGCACCATTTCGTGGAACTGGGAGCGGTCCGTCTCGATGTCGTGCTTGGTCCAGGTGCGCTTGCCGTCGGCTTCGCCCTGCTCATACCACGCCAAGCCGTAGTCGTGGCCACTGCCGGCGATCAGATCGTTCTTGCCATCCTTGTTCATATCGTAGGCGATGATCGGGATGCTGGCGTCGCCGAGCGCCAGTTCAGCGTGGTAGGTCCAGGGCTGCTCGAAGGGCTTTTCCGGCGCCTCCAGCCAGCCCAGATGCATGATCAGGTCACCACGACCGTCGCCGTTCACATCGCCAAATCCCAGTCCGTGGCCCTGGGGCTCCGCATAGACATCCACCCGCTTGAACGTGCCCGTACCCTTCCCGGCAGCGTCCCGCTCCAGAATGAAGATTGCAATACCGTTGTTCGGCAGGTTCGGCACAGCCTCCACATGGCCGTCGCCGTCAATATCCCAGAAGCAGCCCCGCTCCACGTTGCCCACTTCCGCTACTTCGTGGACCGGCCACTCCACCGGCTGGCCCTTGGGATTCTCCCGCCAGACGACTTTCTTGTTGAACCAGCCGCCTGAAACCACGTCCAGGAAGCCATCGCCGTTCACATCAAGGGGATAATTCGAGAAGTCGTCGAAGTACTCGGCTTCCGTGTAGATCTTGCCCACCAGATGGGAAACGGTAAAAGCCGGACCGGGGTGCCAGTACTCGCCACAGACGATATCCATGCTGCCGTCGTTGTCCACGTCAAAAAGGGAGCCGGCCTCATAGGTCCCGGTCCCGATTCGCTGCTTCTCGAAGGTCAATTCGGCACCGGAGACCGTGGCTGTGGCGGCAAGGAGGGCGACGCCCGCCAGGGCGGGGTGGAAAAGGGCTGTCGTCATGGTGGAAATACTCCCCGTGCACGCTGGAATGACCCGGCGGACGATTGATTTTAAGGGTGAATTCAATGGGGCGTCATGATCGAACAGTGCCGGGCGGCTTGTCAAGCCTGAATCCTTCCGGGGACTGTCGTGCACGGAAACCGATCCGATCCATGAGGACTATTCGGCCCCGAACGTCAGGCGGACTTTGGTCTGCGGCGACGATTCCTGGAACTGCAGTCGCTGGAAACCGTCTGCTTCCCCGGCGTTCAGGACAGTCCCGTCTGGGTTCCGCTAAAGTTTTTTGGCGCAGCGGGGCGGAAAAGTCGATTATTTAGAAAATAGTTTTGCGGGGTATGCGGGACATGAGGCGCAAACAATCCAAAATGGAGCAGTCCGTGTCGGTTTTTGTTCTCGTGTGAAATTCTGCGTCGGTTGCGTCCGGGTAAACTTTTTTCAATGAAACGCTAAAGTTCCGGCTAAAGTTGCCGATAAAAACTACAGGTAAGCCGAAACAGAACTTGGCGGCGACAGAAAATTTGAAAACTTGGAAGGCGCGCAGGGACGCGCGCCACGCAACATCATGGAGGATGAACGCGAAAAGGCGGGGTATGCGCCCGCACGGGGGTCTCCGGACCCGGTTACAACAGTTGAATCACTTGAATCTTGATCGAACTTCTTCGAAAAGGCCAGTGAGGTGGGCAGGACGCCCCCGACACTGGCAAGAAACGACCTCGTTTCAGCCGCAGGCTACCCGATGCGGGACACATTGGGCGACATGGGGCTGAGACACGAAGCAACGAAATCAATGGGACCGGCCCGTTCCAATGAACGGGTTTCTGGCCGATGCCGCGATGGGACGGAGCACGCAAGTGCTTCTACGGGGCAGACCGCCAGTGGTAGCGCAAGGACGCGCAAAACCAACCACTCACGGAGGAATACATCATGGGACTTCGCATCAATACCAACGTTTCCGCGCTGAACACATCCCGCGTTTTGCGCCGCTCCACCTCAGACTTGAATAAGAGTCTGGAGCGCCTTTCCAGCGGCCTGCGTATCAACCGGGCCGCGGATGACGCGGCGGGACTGGCGATTGCCGAAGGATTTCGATCCGTAGTACGCGGCTCTCAGGTATCGCAGCGTAACTCACAGGACGGCGTCAGCCTGGTGCAGACGGCGGAAGGCGCGCTGAGCGAGACCACGAACATCTTGCAGCGCATCCGCGAACTGGCGGTGCAGGCGGCCAACGGCACGCAGAGCACCGACAACCGCCTGGCGCTGACGCGCGAAGTGAACGAGTTGCTCGGCCAGATCAATGATATCGCCACGAACACGCAGTTCAACGGCATCAGCGTGCTGAGCAGCGCGCAGACCGTAACGCTGCAGGCGGGTGCCTACGTCAGCCAGACCCTGACAATCCGGGTCAGCGGCGCGCGCGCGGCGGATATCGGCGTGAGCGCGGTGACCCTTTCGGTCGCGTCGCTCGCGGTGGCGGCCATCAGCACGGTGGACAACGCGCTCCGCAGCGTGAACACGCTCCGCAGCACGCTGGGCGCGTTCCAGAACCGCTTGGAATTCACGATCAATACCCTGGCAATCCAGGAAGAGAACTCGGCGTCCTCCGAAAGCGCAATCCGCGATGCGGACATGGCCCAGGAGACAATCGCCTTCACCCGGAATCAGATTCTGGTGAGCGCGGGCACGTCGATTCTCGCCCAGGCCAACGTGGTGCCCCAAACGGCGCTGCAGTTGCTGGGATAACATGAGCACGGGTTCAGGGCGGTCGGGCCCGCTGAGGCGGGACGCCGGAAACGAAGTTTGCGTCGACTGGCCGCCCTGTTAAGCCTATAAATCAGTAAGAACAACGCATAGCGAAGAAAGGAGGACCGCTGGACATTGGGTTATGAACGAGTCGCGTCGAACATGGCCAACTAAGGTGTCTTGTATGTACCAGAAATCGCAATGACGGAGGGTAAGGGAATCCCTCTGGCCACTCATGGAGGAAATTAGCTATGGGACTTAGAATCAATACCAACGTTCCGTCTTTGAACGCAGCCCGGACGCTTCAGCGTTCAACGGCCGATCTCAACAAATCATTGGAACGCCTTTCCAGCGGCCTGCGGATTAACCGCGCTGCCGACGATGCGGCGGGCCTGGCCATCGCCGACGGCTTCAATTCAGTCGTCCGCGGTTCGCAGGTTGCTCAGCGCAACACGCAGGACGGCGTCAGCCTGGTGCAGACGGCGGAAGGCGCGTTGGGCGAAACCACCAATATCCTGCAGCGTATCCGCGAGCTTGCGGTGCAGGCTTCCAACGGAACGCAGAGCACGGACAACCGCCTTGCTCTGACCCGCGAAGTGAACGAATTGGTCGGCCAGATCAATGACATCGCGACGAATACCCAGTTCAACGGTATCAGCGTGCTGAGCAGTGCTCAGACGGTAACGCTCCAGACGGGCGCCTACGTGAGCCAGACCCTGACGGTCCGGGTCAGCGGCGCGCGCGCGGCGGACATCGGCGTGAGTGCCGTGACCCTTTCGGTCGCGTCGCTGGCCGTGGCCGCCATCAGCACGGTGGACAATGCGCTTCGCAGCGTGAACACCCTCCGGAGCACCTTCGGCGCCTTCCAGAACCGCCTCGAGTTCACCATCAATACCCTGGCTATCCAGGAAGAGAACTCGGCCGCGGCGGAGAGTGTCATCCGTGATGCCGACATTGCCCGTGAAACCATCCAGTTTACGCGTAACCAGATTCTGGTGAGCGCGGGCACCTCGGTGCTGGCGCAGTCCAATGTGGTTCCGCAGACGGCCCTGCAGTTGCTCGGTTAATTCATGACCGGGCGGTAAGACCGCCATCCAAGTTAACTCGGCGATGCCCCGGAATCCCACTTCAGGAGATTCCGGGGCTGAGCCAACAATCGTAAGAAAGGAGCCTCACAGCAAGCGGCCCGAAGCGCGGCCCGTTCCGGAAGGAACGGGGCCCGACGGATGGGCGGCGAGCGCACGCATGACCTGGCAGGTTAGGGATGGCCGGCCGGGTTAACCAGGAGGTAAGACCATGGGATTACGTATCAATACGAATGTTCCGGCGTTGAATGGCGCCCGGACGCTCGACCGCTCCACGAAAGCGTTGAATCGCAGTCTGGAGCGGTTGAGCAGTGGTCTTCGGATCAATCGGGCCGCCGATGACGCGGCGGGCCTGGCGATTGCCGAGGGCTTCCGCACGCAAGTGCGCGGCTCCCAGGTGGCTCAGCGCAACGCTCAGGACGGCATCAGCCTCGTCCAGACTGCGGAAGGCGCGCTAAGCGAGACCACCAATATCCTCCAGCGCATTCGTGAGCTCTCCCTCCAGGCGGCCAATGGCACCCAGAGCACGGGTAACCGCACCGCCCTGAACACTGAGGTGCAGGAACTCATCGCCCAGGTCGAAGACATCGCCCTCGACACGGCCTTCAACGGGATCGCGGTCCTGAGTGCCAACCAGTCCATCACCCTGCAGTCCGGCTCCTATGTAAGCCAAACCCTCCGTGTTTCCGTCGCGGGGGCGCGCTCCTCCGACCTGCGTATCAGCGCCATTACGGTCAGCACCGCAGCCGGCGCCGTCGCCGCCATCAGCCTGGTCGATGTGGCCCTGGCCAGTGTCAATAGCCTGCGCAGCACACTGGGCGCCTTTCAGAACCGCCTGGAGTTCACTGTCAATACCCTCGCCATTCAAGAGGAAAATGCGGCGGCGGCGGAAAGCGTCATCCGCGATGCCGACATCGCCCGGGAAACCATCCAGCTTACCCGCAATCAGATCCTGGTGGATGCGGGGATTAATGTTCTGGCCCAGTCCAACGTGGTGCCCCAGTCCGCGTTGAACCTGCTGGGCACCTAATCGGGCCACGGCCGGGCTGCCATAACAAGGCCCGGTCCGGGGCTCGGACGGAACCGTGCTGGTGCACGGTGCCGTCGCTGAAATATCTGTCAGTTTAAGAGCGGAATGAAGCCGGAAACCCGGAATGCGCCAGGGAAGCGCGCCGGTCGGGTTAATTCGGGTGTCGTTATCGGCGGCACCCGGCCGGAAGTTCTGCAAGAAAGGAGTCGATATGGCAGTAGAAGGCATAAACAGCAACCCGCGGCCGGCGCTCGATGCCGGACGTGTTCCCAACGTCCCCGAAGCATCCGCCAGAACAGCCGTGTCCCGGCTGGAATCCAAATCCACAGAGCCCCTGAAGTCCCCCACGGCCGAGCCCGAGCCCCGCGGCGTGCCTCAGACCCTGGCCGTGCGCCAGCAATTGCCGCCCAACACCCGCCTTCGGGTGGATGAAGAAAGCAATCGAATCGTCGCGCAGATCCTGGACGAAAACGATGAGGTTGTCCGGCAAATTCCGCCGGAGGCCCTGCTGGAACTGTCCAGCAAGTTCAACCGCTTGGAAGGCTTGCTCTTCGACCGCGAATCCTGACAGACCGTAAAAGCGCCCCCGTCATCCCGCAAACAGCGGAGGGGGCGCTCTTTTTGTTTTCCGGTGTTAATGGGTCGTATGGGCCAATCACAGCATCCCGCGCCACTCCAGACTCCAGACTCCAGACTCCAGACTCCAGACTCCAGACTCCAAACTTCACCCTTCACCCTTCCGTCTACGCCATCGTCCCCAGTTCCTCGGCCTGCTCCCGGATGAAGGATAGGGCCGCTTCCCCCAGCACCAGCGATCCCGCCCGGGCATTCTCGTACACTTGCGCCTCGGTCCGCGCGCCCACCAGGGCCGTGGTGATGCCTGGCTGGTGCACAAGCCACGCGGTGTAGAGCTGCCCCAGGGTCACGCCCAGATCGAAAGCCAGGGGTTCGACGCGCCGGAGCATCTCGATGATCCGGGCGCGATTTTCGGGCTTGTACAGGGGATTCTTGTTGCGGATGTCGCCCTCGGGGAAGCTGCGCTCCGCAGTTACTTTTCCGGTTAGCAGCCCCTGGGCGATGGGACTGTAGGCCAGCACGCCAATATTGTGCTCCACACAAAAGGGAAGCAACTCCGCCTCCGGATCGCGCTGCAGGGCGTTGTAACGCGGTTGCACGCTGTCCACCCGCCCCTTGGACTGGCAGAGGCGGATCATGGCCGGATCAAAATTACTCACGCCGATAGCCCGGATCTTCCCGGCCTCCTTCAGGCGGAGCAGCGCCTCCATGGTGTCGTCCAGCGGCCAGGTGCTGTCGGGCCAGTGAATCTGATAGAGGTCGATGACATCCGTTTCCAGGCGCTTCAAGCTCTGCTCGCACTCTTCCACGATCGAGTCCGGGCGGCCATTGCGGTAGATGGTGCAGGGCGTGCCGTCGTTCATGGTGGTGTCGAGCTGCTTCTGGCCCTCGGCCCGGTCCCAGCGCATGCCACACTTGGTGGCCAGGATGACCCCCTCGCGCCGCCCGCGCAGCGCCTGACCCACGAGGAGCTCGCTGTGGCCCATACCGTAGCTCGGGGCAGTGTCAATGCAGGTAATACCCGCATCCAGCGCCGCATGGATGGCCCGGATCGCATTTGCATCGTCGGGGCCGCCCCAATACCATCCACCGATGGCCCAGGCACCGAAACTGACGACGGGCAGATCGAGACCCGATTCTCCAAGGGGATGAAAACGCATACACAAAACTCCTGCTTTTCGCCTATACTGCTGGAAAGCATTATGCTGGGTACTGCGGGAACCGTGCAAGTGAGAACCTTCCCGTTGGCCCCCCGGAACTTCATGCATCGTTTTCGTGTTTAACAGACCGGCAGGGGTCTGCGCGCGCAGTTGGACCCGAATTGACGTACCTCATCAAAAGGATACTTCCATGAAAAACGTACTCACGGTTCTACTGGGCGCCCTCCTTGGGGCTGTCGTCGGTGCCGGGGCCATGCACCAGTGGATCATGCCCCAGTTGATGGATTCCGAGACGAAGCGGTCCGAGGCCGAGCGGAAGCTGGCCAGCATTCAATCCGACAGCGAGAGCGCCGGCGAGAAATTGGCGCGGCTTGAAGCGGAGCGCAACCAGTACTCTGACCGACTGGCCGCATTGCAGACCAAGCTGGATAAAGCAACCGGAGCGGAACCCGTGGCGCCGGCCGATGTATCGCTGCCCGAGGATGGGGCGGGGGTGGACGCCTCGGCCGAGACGCCCGAGGGCGAGGTGCCCGCACCTCAGGAAGAAGGCGAGCGCGGGCCCGGCCGCGACCGGGGCGATCGCTGGGGCGGCGGCACGCCCGAGGAACGGGAAGCACGACGCCAGGAGTTCGCCACGCGGATGCAGGAGAACATGTCCAATTTCTTCACCGGCGAACTGGAAAAATCAGCCACCCCCGAGATGCAGGAGCGACTGGTGACCCTGGAGCAGAAGACTCAGGAGATGTTCGACCTGCGCAACCAGATGCGCGGGGCGGAGACGGAGGAGGAGCGGGAAGCGCTCGGTCAGGCCTTTGGCGAGACCATGGCGGCGGCTCGGGAGATCATGCAGGAACAGCAGGGCGACATGCTGGGCGCGATCGCAAACCAGTTCGGTATTACGAAGGAAGCCGACCAGACCGCCTTTGAGCAGGCCGTGCGGAGTGCCGTGGAAAGCCCCATGTTCAGCGACAATCCCGGGGCGCTCCTGTGGAATGCCGGACGGCAGGCGGATGGTGGCGAGAGTTTCGGTGGCCGGGGCTTTAGCGGCGGCGGCTTCCGGGGCGGGCCGGGACGCTGAACCATTTCGGGGCCCATATTCGGATTGGATGTAAGAAGAGAGCGCAATGAGAACTGACGATCCTCCTTGCGCTCTTTGTTTTTGTTCGAATCTCGTCGTCCCGGAACCCGGCTACGGCGTGCTACCGCTGATGGGGGCTTCGGCCTGTTTCGGCACCTTGAGTTTCCAACCGATCTGCACGAGATCCGCGCTCTTAAGATTGTTCATCTCAATCAACTTCTGCTGCGTGGTGCCGAATCGCTGGGCGATGCGACGGAGGTTGTCGCCGGTGGCCACCTCGTACAGTTCATAGGTGCCAGAAGCCGGCTCGGCGGGCGCGAGCTTCTCCACTTCGGCCTCCCCAGGCTCGAGCGTCTTTGCGGGATCGACCGCGGGCGCTGCATCCGCCCCCGGTATCGCCACCGGCAAATAGACGACCAGCCCGGCACCGGCGTTGATGACCGTCTCGCCCGGGTCAAGACCATTCCACGACTGGATCTCCGCAACGGTCACTCCGTACATCCCCGAAATGGCGCCCAGAGTCTCGCCCAGGGCCACCGTGTGCTCGCGCTTGTCGGTGTCGGGCGGCTGGGGCGTCGTCACGGGTGCGGCGGGCGCGGCCTCGGTTGGCGGCTCGACTGGCGCCGTTTCCGCAGGTGGCGCAGTCGCCGACACTTCGGCGGGCGTCGTTTCGGGAGCGGGAGTCTCCGCGGGGACGATCTCCGGAGCGGCTTCGCCCTGGGGCGTCTCCACGGGGGGAGTTTCAGCCGCCTTTTCTTCCGGAGGCTTTTCTTCCCCGCCTGGAGCGGCGGGCGCGGCATCAGGGGCAGGCGCCTGGATCTTGATTACCTGGCCGATCTTGACGACGTCGCTATCCATCTTATTCCACGTGCGCAAGTCGGCCGCACTGACTCCGTAACGCTTCGCGAGAGCGTTCAGCGAATCACCCTTAATGATCGTGTGCTGCGCAGGAATAGCGGGAGTGGGCTCAGGCGCGGGGACCGCAACGGGTGCTTCCGCCGGGGCGGGCGCAGAAGATTCGGCGGGGGCCGGGGCGGGTTCGGCCGCGGGCGCGGGTGATTCCACAGACGCCGGAACCGGGGCGGGTTCAGGGGTGGGCTCAGGTGCGGGTTCAGGCTTCGCAGCGGACTCCGGAGCGGGTGCGGGGACTGGTTCCGGAGCCGGTGTCGGAGCTACTTCCGTGGCCGGAGCCGGATCGGGAACGGGTGTCGTCACCGGCGCGGGCGCTTCCGGCGGTGCGGCGGGTGCTTCCGGCACCACGACGGGAGCCTCCGCCACGACCACGGCGGGCGTCTGCGCGGGCGCCGCGACCGGCGTGCCCAGACGACCCAGCCCATCTCTCATCCGCTGGCGACTCGCGGCAAACTGATCCACAGGAAAGTCGCTACGCTTGGAGAGGCGCACGAAGGTATCGCAGATCGTGCGGAGCGTGGCCCGATCCGCGTCCTGCAATATAACAGCATCGCAGCCGCTGAAAAGGGCCTTCAGGGCGATCTCATCCCGCGGAAGATCCCGCGTCATGGGGTGGAGCGTGATATCGCTCGCGATCAGCAGGCCCTGGTATTGCCAGTCCTGGCGCACCAGCAACTGGAGCAAGCGGGGCGACAGGGCGGCGGGCCGATTGGGGCGCTCCTTGTCAATCCCTGGCACGGCCATATGGCCCACCAGAACGCCGGAGATACCCGCGTCCATGGCCGCTTTGAAGGGCTCCATCGCCGACGCCAGGGCGTCCATCTGATCCGCTGGGATGTGCCAGGTGCCTTCGGCTGATTTCACCGCGAGACCGGCACCGGGAAACTCCCGTCCCACGGCCATGAGGCCCGCTGATTTCAGTTGGCTGACATAGGCCAGGCCGGGCCCGACAACACCCTCGCTGCTGGTTCCCAGCGTTGCCAACTCCAGGCGCGCTTCCGAAACGCCGGGGCTGAACATATCGAGTGACGGCCCCAAATATACGCCCACGCCCTGCTTCAACCCCTCCCGGGCTTGAGCTACTGCGGCTTCGGGTTTGAGTCCCTTCTCCGAGCCATCCCCGTCCACCGCCAGAAGGCGCGGCAGCGCGTGCTCCGGATCATTGAATATTATCAGGGGCGGATCGGTGATTTTCGTGCCCAGGCCCGTCGCCTGCTTGATCTGAAGCACCAGGGCCGACAACTGGAGGGCATCGGTCACATTCTCCGGTCCCAGCACGACACCGCCCGGCTTGAACTCATTCAGCCACTCCAAGGTGTCCACATCCACCTTGGTGCCCTTGATGCCCGTGAAGAAGTGGGCCGCAGGCCACAGGCCGGCCACATCTGCATCAAAGGGCGGCGTCTCTGCATCGGGCGCGGGGGCGGGCGTGATGACTGGCTCGGTGGCGGGTCCAACGGTCGGCAGGGGCGGTTCAGGCGCGGTGACCGGTGCCTCAGGGGCAGGCCCCTCCGGCACCTCGGCCAACTGCGGTGGATTCTCCGCGACCGGGGGCGACTCCACAATCGTAGAACGTGCGCCCCAGCCAATGACGGTGCCGATGATAATGCCGAAGATAAAGGTCAGGATGAGATTTCGGGAAATCTCCGAAGCTTGCTTATATCCTTCATTCACCGGAAGGCCTCCGTAATGGTTCCACCGGGCCTCGGCGCAACGCCGGACCCGCCCAGATTCCGCGAAATTACCGCATGGCGCACGGCCCGCAGCCCCTGCGAGGACTATAGCATCTTGCGGGCGGCCCGTGCATATCGTTCCGGCTCGGGAGAAAATTTTGAAAACACCCCGGATTCCTGTGGTATACTTCCGTTCTCTTTTGAGGCGGTGTAGCTCAGCTGGTTAGAGCATCGGAATCATAATCCGAGTGTCCGCGGTTCAAATCCGTGCACCGCTACCATTTAAAGTATTGACGCCCAATGACTTACGAAAGTAACTCGTTGGGCGTTTTGCTTCTGTTCCTGGGCTGTTACCCGCATGTTACCCAAAATCTCCTATCGGCCATTTTCTCTAAATGGTCATCGCCCACAAGACTGGCTTTGGGCGCTCATACGCCTGTTTCTCCGGTTGTGTCTATGCGGCCATATTACCACGCAGCAGCGGGAACGAGCGCTTCCCCCATGACTTGGAAGATAGCACTATTTTGGAGCGCCTGACTTCTGCTGCAAGAGCAGGTCCACCAGCTCCTCGTATAGCCACTCCCCACGACTTCGCCCTAGCTCTTAGGCTCAGCCTTTTCCATCAATGCGGCCTCCAGTCTCTTCCGAGCGGCGATGAAGTCTCTCCTGCGTTGTGCTGCTGTACGTGCTCCTGGCCGCATTGGATCGTAGCCTTGTTGTGACAACGGTGCCGCTGCCAGGTCCCGAAAAAACCGATGGAGGGCTTCTCGGGTGGTGTATAGCGTACGTGAGATCACGACGTGCTCAAGGCGTATCCCTCCCACTCCCTGTTTCGCCCACCGCCAGATAATGGTCACGTGAGGTTTCTTGCCTCCAACTCGAGGGCATAGCTTTGCCGCCTGGGTCGCTGTCAGCAGCTCATCATTCAAGGGATCGATCATGGTGCTACCCTCCTTTGGGATGCTACTGTGCCCATTATGAGTCTAAAGCTATACACCGTGAGAGTTCCCTGTGGGCCCGGCCATCGGAGGTCTCAATACGTATTGGTGGTATCGGAGATGGCTGATCAGGGGAAGCGGCGTCCAAAGGTGTGGAGCTTCAAGGTCTGGAAAACGCGCTCGCCAAAAGAAAAGCGCGGCTGGAGGTTTAATTCCAGCCGCGCATTTTAGGGATATTCAGTCTTTAGTATTTGATAGCCTTTGGACGTATGCCGGGAGCCGGTAAGCAGTTGCCGCTCTCCGCAATACCCCGTTCAGGCAGCTACTCTATTTGTTTCGGAGCTGATGTCTGGTTTACCTGGGAAGCATTGGCTAAGGCGTGGAAGAATGTATTCAGCGCACCTTCCGTCGTACACACATTGCGACCAACCCGCACATGTTCAAGTTTGACACCTTCCAGCCCAAATTTCAGCCAGCGCCACACCGTGACATGATGGGGCTTCTTCCCGTGAACCGGCGGGCAGATTGCGGCAGCTTCTGTAATCGTCAATAGTTTCTCATTGAAGGCGTCGATCATTAGAAGGCACCTCCAGCATACGGCGTGTTGCCATGAGCACCAATGGAGGGAGCGATATTACGTGCAGAGCGCACTTTCTTGACCTTTACGTCAGTCTCCGTTTCGAAATAGCTGTCATCCATGCCATCGGAATTGCCATCAATGTTAAAATCGAGGGAGAACAGGTCCTCGAGATCTTCGTCGGATCTTACTGCGTCTACGGTGCCATCAGCGTCATCGGGTTCAACGACAGCTTCAACGACCGTATTCTCAACATAGCCTTCGGCGGTGCTTTCAACGTCAGCTTCTTCAACCGTCTCTTCGGCAACCTCAAGGGCTTTCGAACCGGGGTCATCCACTGCATCAGGTACTAATGTTGTCGTGTCGCCGTTTTCGATGTCGGACCTTTGTAATTCAATCACCGCCGGATCGCAGGAACCCTTGTCTTGCCGGAGTGCCAGCATGATTTCATACTCTTCGGGTATCCGCTGCTTGATTATCGCCATTGCCTGTTCTAGCTGCAAGCGAAGTTTGGCGTTCTCTTTTTGCAGGGCGTCCTTGGAGGCAGGCTTGGCTTTCTGAGCCGTATCCTTTACCGATTTGTTAGCCACGGGCCTTAGGAGCTCTTTGAGTTGTGCGTGGGTGAGGTCTGCAAGATCGAAGATTTCCCCGTTTGACAAGATGATCAAGATTTGCCCGGGAATGAATTTCATACAGTCGAGGTTAGGGGGTATTTTGTTCCACTGCCCACTTTTAACCTTTATTAGCGCCACGTTTTTTTCGAGGGCAAGCTTCAGGGTGTTGTAGTGTATGGCATTGATATACGCATCACCTACCAAGTCCAGTTCCTTCCTGAACGTCACGAAGCGGAGCGTGCCAAAAAGCCTGCATTCCTTGACTTCTTCCTTGGTCAGACCAGCTTGATCAATGAGCCATTTGTTAAAGAGCTTCTTGCCCCGTTTCACCTTGTTTTTGAGGTTCTTGGCGTCGCCGTCGATAATGAATTTACCCACTGTCGATCGGAACTTGCGCAAATCGCCGCGACAATTCCAGATCCCTGTCATTTCCTGCCGAAGTACCGAGTTGATGGCCGCAAATTCTTCGATGGAAAAGGCGGGTGTATCCGAGTCGCCAGCGGAAAGATTCTTGTTATGGTTGGTGTTTTTGTTAGCCATCTTGTGGCCTTTCTATGTTGAGTATATTTTGAAGGGAAAAATTGCAGTCCCGACCGGGCGGCGGTTGGAACTAGGTGTCAAGACGGATCGATAGCGGTGCTGGTTAAGTGTTCAGTCAGCCCGCAAGTCGATGGCGTCGAGTGGGATTGAATTATTGTTGGTCGGATACAGCGCACCTAATGGCAACACTGCACCTGGTATGAAGGGGGGGGCGTAGCAGATCTTGGAAGGACGCTACGCCGGGGATTCAATTGAGGGCGAGGAACTGTTGTTGGTATTGGGGGCCCTGTAGATCGCGTTCGGACTGGTCGGATGGGCTGGCCACGTTGATGAGTGGACACAGCTCTCCCGAAGGAAGTGTGAACGTAATCAGAGCGACAGGTTCAGGATCCAAGCGTCCAGACACAGTTTGTGCGTCGTAGGACAGGGGACTGAGTCGCGCTTATGCACCGGGGGCATTTTTTATCCTTCTGTATTTCGTTTCAGGGAATTCATATTTAATATGGTCTGCGGTTGGGCGGGGAGCCCTTGGG
>JBIJDL010000001.1:0-54036 GCA_044344195.1 Candidatus Hydrogenedentales bacterium | reverse complement strand
CAATTCTCTCAACAGGCGAGGATCAATGAGTCTTTTGGCGCTGCATCCCCCGCCTCAATTCTCCGCCGCCTTGCGATCGATCTCGTGCTTCTTCAATCGATACTGCAAGGTCTTATAGGTCAGTCCAAGCAATTCCGCCGCCTCTTTGATCCGTCCGCCGCTGCGCTCCAGCGCCTGGCGGATGAGATCCTGCTCGAGCTCTTCCAACGAGAGGCCGCCTGGGGGCAAGCCCACCTCACCTGCGGGCACGGGCACCTGGTGAAACTTCTCGGGCAGATCTTTCGCCGTGAGCACGTCGTCGTTCGCGAGAATAAACAACTGCTCCAACGTATGCTCCAGCTCCCGCACGTTGCCCGGCCAGCGGTAGCGGCGGAAGGCGTCCACGACTTCGGGGCCCACCTGCGGCGTGTCGATCCCGATTTTGGCGCCCAGCTTTTCCCGAAAGTGCTTGATCAGCAGTGGCAGATCTTCGATGCGCTCGCGAAGCGGCGGAAGATAGACCGGCAGTACTTCGAGCCGAAAATAGAGATCTTCCCGGAATTCGCCGCGCTCCACGCGCTCGCGCAGGTCGCGGTTCGTCGCCGCGATCACACGCACATCCACCTGGCGCGTCTTGCTGCTGCCCACGCGCTCCACCACGCCATCCTGCAGTACCCGCAAGAGCTTGGCCTGGGACTCCAGGTGCATGTCGCCGATCTCATCGAGGAAAAGCGTGCCCGTGTTCGCATCTTCAAATTTGCCGGGACGGCTCGCATCCGCGCCGGTAAATGCGCCCTTCTCGTGGCCGAACAGCTCCGACTCCACAAGGTTGTCGGGGATGGCCGCGCAATTCACCACCACGAAGGGCTTCTTCTGGCGGTTGCCCTCAAAGTGAATATGGCGCGCAATCATTTCCTTGCCCGTGCCCGATTCGCCCAGAATCAGCACCGTGCTGTTCACCCGGGCCGCCTTCGCAGTGCGCTCAAACACGGCCTGCATCGCCGGACTCTCGCCGATGATGCTGCCGAGGGAAACGCTCCGCGAAACGAGCTCGCGTAGTTGCCGGTTCTCCTTTTGCAGGTTCGTCCGCTCAAAGACCCGGTTGATTACGTGGAGCAGGGTATCCTTGTCGAAGGGCTTCTCCAGATAGTCGATCGCCCCTTCTTTCATCGCCGTCACCGCCGTACGGATCGTGGCGTGGGCCGTCATCACCACCACCTCGATCTCAGGACGCAACCGCTTCGCACGGCGCAGCAGCTCCAGGCCGTCCAGGCCGGGCATGCGCATGTCCGTGAGCAGCAACTCGAAGGTACGCTCCTTGAGGATCTCCAGCGTCTTCTCCGCCGATTCGCTCGCCGTGATTTCATAGCCCGATTGGGTGAGGATATCGGTGATAACCTCCCGCTGTACGCGATCATCTTCGGTGATTAGAATGGACTGTGCCATGGATACTCCTGTCTGCACCCGATCAATGCACCCTGGATCGGGAGATCTTCTGCTTCAACGGAATGGTGATCGAAACCCGGCAGCCCTGGCCGTCCCGGCTGCTCAACTCGATGGTGCCGCCGTGCTCCTCCACAATGCCCCGCGTGATGGAAAGGCCCAGGCCCGTGCCGCCCTGCTTCGTCGTGTAATAAGGATCGAAAACCTGCTCGATCACGCTGTCCGGCAGACCGGGACCGTCATCTTCCACCAGGATTTGGCACGCGTCATTGCGAATAGTAGAGCTGAGGCGCACGTGGCCACCCGGCTTGCAGGCCTCCAGCGCGTTCAGCAGCACATTCAGCACCGCCCGGGACCACTGCTTTCCGTCCAGCATCAGGAGCGTGCCGCCCGCTTTCAACTCGCTGATGAGCTCCACCCCCCGTTCTTCCGCGTCCTTCTGGAAGAGGCGCACGCACTCCTCCAGCACGGCATCCACACTCGTGGGCTCCGGCTCCAGTTCCCGCTCCTTCGCCAGCGAAAGAAAGCCTGACACGATCTCTTCCAGCCGGTCCACTTCGGCACGAATGGTCATCAAGGGCTTCACGCCGGGCGTGGCGCCATCGCCCCCCATGGAGTCGATGGCGTGGCTCGACAGCAGCTTGATCGCGTTCAGCGGGTTGCGTACGTCGTGGGCCACGCCCGCCGCCAGGTTGCCCAGAGCCGAAAGGCGCTGGGCCTGGCGCAGCTTCACCTCCATCACTTCCTTTTCGCGAAGCGACTCGACCATATCGTTGAACTTGGATTCGAGCAACTGCACTTCGCCGGAGGATCGGGCGATCTTCACCGTCTGCAGATTGCCCTCCGTAATGGCCGCGCAGGTGTCGGAGAGGTCCATCAGAGGGCGGAGCGTCCGGTGGATGGTGTAGATCATGATCCACAGGGTGACGACGAACACGAGGGTCACCAGCAGGATGTACCGGTTCTTGAAAGCGCGCAGTACTTCAACGGATGCGTTGGTGCTGCGATTGATGGCCACCACGAGGTTCAACCGCTCCAGCGGCACGCGAACCACCCGAGTTACCGTGCCGTCCGCCCAATATTCCACCGTGTTCCGAGGTTCCTTAAGCAGGTCGCCCAACGGCTCGATGCGAACCTGCGTGTCGTCGCGGCCGCCCGCAAAAATCTCGGCGATCTCGTCGCGTTCCAGGGGCGTATCGCCGTCGGACATCTCGATGACGCGTCTGGCGATTTCCCGGGATTCCGATTCCACTTCGCGCACGGCCTCGCTGATGGTGTGCCGGACGATGATGAAAATCGAGGTGAACAGGCACAGCAGCAGTACGCAACACAGCACCAGCACGCGAAAATACATGGAGTGCCGCCACTTCACCGGCGACCGGCCATGGCGCGCCGTGGCGGTACTGTTCTTGATGGCGGGTAGCTCCATAACCTTATACGTCCGGGACGATTTCGCCGCTGAGCACCTTCATTACCTCCTGGATATCCTCCCAAGTCTTGCCCTTGTCGGCGGGCGTGCGCAGCAGGTAGGCGGGGTGATAGGTGACCCGCAGCGGAATGCCCTGATAGTTGTGCCAGCGCCCGCGCAACTGCCCGACCGACGCCTCGGTCTGGAGCAGGCACTTCGACGCCACGCCGCCCAGCGCGCAGATGACCTTGGGCCGGATCAGCGACAACTGCTGGATCAAATAGGGCTCGCACAACGACATTTCTTCGGGGTTGGGATTCCGATTGTTCGGCGGGCGGCACTTGAGGACGTTGCAGATGTAGACGTCCTCCCGCTTCATTTTCATGCCCTTCACGATGATATCGGTCAGCAACTGGCCCGCCTTGCCCACGAAGGGCTCGCCCTGAGCATCTTCATCCGCCCCCGGCGCTTCGCCCACGAAAACCAGATCGGCCTGGATGTTCCCCACGCCGAAGACTGTCTGCGTGCGGGTCTTGCACAGACTGCATTTTTCGCAGCCCCGCACAATGGTGGCCAGCGCCGAAAGGGCATCCGCCACATCTCCTGAATCCAGGGCGGGAAGAGGTGTGGCCGGGATCGCCGCTACTGCGGGGGAAGACACCTCCAACGTCGAAATGGGCGCGGTGGAGACTGCGGCGGCGGCGCGGGCGAGTAATTCGGCCACTTCGGGCGACAAGGGCACGGTCTTGCCGGGCGTTGGCGGCATGGCGCGCAGCAGGGCCAGGGTATCGTCTATTGCAGCCTGATAAAGCTCGGCGGGGATCATTTAAAGTGCTCCTGAAAAGCGTATGATAGCACCCCGGTGTCGTGGGGCGAAAAAAATAGGACGAATGAGACGGATAAGACTGATTCTCAAATCGGTCCTATCCGTCAAATCCGTCCTATGGAAATCCGTTACTTCAGCGGGCTTCCCGCCGCCTGAATCCAGTCACCCACAGCACCAGCGCCGTGCCCGCGAGCAACAACACCGTGCCGTAGTTCACCGGGATCGAGGCGGGCGTGTCGCGCTCGGGCGCGTAGCCCAGACGCAGCGTGCCGCCATGGTTCAGCCAGGCCTCCACGCTCGTGCCGTCTTCCGAAAGCGCCAGGGGTGCCGCCAGCAGTCCGTTCACCTGGTCCGCCGGGTACCACACGGGTCCGTCTTCGTCGCTTCCCAGGTAGTAGAGCCTCAACGATGCGCCGCTCACATAGTCCGGCACCGGAATGCTGATCCGCTCCGGCACGTCGTACACCTCGACCGGAGTCGCCAGAAAGACCACACCAAGGCCCTCCTTGAAGAGGCCGGTGTCCTCGCCCTCGGGAAGGTAGGGCACGACCCGTACTCCATCGAGCGACACATCCGCGTCACTGGAATCGTACACGAAAGTCCCGCTCGCGGAGAGCACCGTGCCGTCCAGAGCGCTCGCGCTGGCCTCCAGTACATACGACGCTCCGTCGGCCCAGCCGCCCACACCCGTGTAGACCACCCAGCCAAGGGTATCATTACCCTCCGCCACAGGCCGCCAGAAATAATCCGCGGTGTCGGCTACCACACCGTTTACGCTCAATGAGATCGACGACGGATCGATTCCGCTGTCATTCGCCAGACGCAGCGCCACGCGGCTTGCCTGCTGAACGAGGGTATCTGTCGTCAGCGCTTTCGTCGCGGGGACGGTGGGCTCTTCTCCTTCGCCTTCTCCTTCGCCGCCGTCATCATCGTCGTCGCGGGGCAGGCCGCGATATCCCGTGGTGCGATTGCTGCTCTCGCTCGCGCCGCAGGGATTCACCGCACGCACTTCGTAGTAATAGAGGGTGTAGTCAATGTCGAACTCGCCGGGATTGAAGCAGCCCTCGCGGATCAGTTCGTAGGTGGGCTCCTCCGTCGCCTCATCCGTATAGCGAGGCTCCGTCGTCGTGGCCACCAATTCAAAGTGATCACGATCACTCTCCGGGCTCCGGAAAATTTCGTAGCCCGAGGCGCCCGGCGCGGCGCTCCAGATCAGGTCCACGCCATCCGGCGAAGTGCCGTCGCTCGCCGCCAGGTTGGCCGGCGGATCCAGCGGCATGCAGCCCAATTGGATGATCGTCGCCGTCAGCGGACTCCCTGTCGCGCCCGTTCCTTCAACGCGGATCGTGCCCGTGCGGGAACGGCCCGAAATGTTCGGCGACACCGTGACTTGCACCACGCCGTCTTCCACGCCATTCGAGGGCGGGGTCAACAACAGGAATTCCGCGCCCGAGGCCACCGAAGCGGTCCAGTTCAGGGTGCCTGTTCCGCCATTCTCAACGGTGATGCTGATGTTGCCGCCGCCAGCACCAACGGACTGCTCCGTGGGCGCAATGCGGAGCACCGGTGCGCTCGCGGCCTGGGTCAGGGTAACCTCTGCGGGGCTGTTGGCCGCGCCCGGCGCACTGATGCGAATCGTCGCGCTGCGCTCCTGGCCCGTCGTGTTTGCCGTGGCGGACACCACAATCGCGCCTTCATTCGAGCCCGAGATACCGGTGGAAATACTCACGAAATTCGCGCCGGAGACAACCGCAGCAGTCCAATTCATCGTACCCGAGCCGGCATTCAAGACCTGGAAGCTCGCCCCGCCCGCACCGGAACCGATCGATTGAGATTCCGGCGAGACCTGAAGCACCGCCTCCTGGGCAGTCTGGGTGATGATCACATCAATGGGGGAATTCGCGGCATCCGGCGTTTCCACGCGAATCTTCGCGGTCCGATTGTTCATCGACACATTGCTTAGAAACGCCACCGTCACCTGGCCCGCGTTCACGCCGTTGGATCCGCTGGTGATCGTCGCGAAGCCCGCGCCCTCGATCACCGCCGCCGTCCAGCCGAGGGATCCGCTGCCTCCATTGGAAACATTCAGTGAAGCCGTACCCGCCGCCGAGCCGATCAACTGGCTCGTGGGCGACACTTGAAGGAGCGGCACACCGGCCAACTGCGTGATCGTCACTTCCTCCGGCGAACCAAAGGCGCCCGGCGCCGAAACAGAGATTCGAATGGTGCGCTGCAAGGGCGTAAGATTCGGGGCCACACTGACCACGAAGGTGCCGTCGTTGGTGCCTGTGGTCGCCGAGGTAATGGACGCGTAGCTGTGGCCCGCAAGAATCGCCGCTGTCCAGTCAAAGGTGCCGGTGCCCGTGTTGAGCACTTGGATCACCAGTTCTTCGCCTTCGGCCAAAGCCGTCTGCTCTGAGGGCGTCACGGACAGCATGGGCGTGGCCGGACCCTGGGTGATCGTAATAACCACAGGCTCGCTGCCCACATCCTCCGAGGACACCAGCAAGCGGCCAGTCCGGGAAATTTCCTCGGCATTGGGTGCCGCCGTCACCGTGATCGTCCCGTTGTTGGTGCCCGAGGCACCCGTGGCAATCGACAGGAATTCCGCACCGTCCGTGATGGTCGTGGTCCAGTTAATATCTTCCGCACCGCCGGCCACCGTCACCCCGAAGCTGAGATCGCCGCCGAAGGGGCTCACATCCCGCTGGTCCGGCTCCACCGTCAGTGTGGGCAGTTCAACGAAGGTCGCGGTAATCGCCCGATCGCCCGCCATGGTCACGTCATCGGGATTCTCCGTGCCCGAAAGGTCGCCGGACCAGCCCGCAAACATCCAGCCATCATCCGCAATCGCTTCCGCCGAAACCACGGTGTTGTCATCGTAACGACCGCCCGCGGGTGTCAGTTCAATTGTGCCTTCCCCATCGACTTCCGTCACCAGTTCGTAGCGGCCATCCCACAGCAGGATGCCCGGAGCGCCCGCACCGCCGACGTTCCCCAGCACGGTGCCCACGCCGCCCGCGCCGCCGTTAACCGTCACCGTGCCGTTGGTCTCGGACAGGGTCTGGATCAGTATGCTGCCGCCCGCGCCGCCGCCGCCGCCGGAAAGATCGGAACCGCCGACCGCGCCATCGGCGGAGATCGTCCCATTGTTCACGATCCGCTCGGCCTCAATAATGATCACGCCACCACCGTTGCCGCCGCGTGCATTAATGTTCACAAAGTTCGTCGTCTGTCCGCCGCGCCCGCCGCCGCTGCCGAAGCGTGGAAAAAGATAGGTGTCTCGAAAGCCCTGGCCCGCCGCCGTGGCCACCGTATCAAAGGATTCACCGCCCAGGCCGCCCGTCGCCGTGCCCTCGCCCGTAGCACCGCGCGCTCCCGCCTCGCGGTGACCGCCGCCGCCGCCGCTGCCGGGATTGGCATTGCCGTTGATCTCGCCAAAGCCGCCACCGCCGCCACCCCGATTGGCCACGCCGCTAATCGCGCCGGTATTGCCCCAACTGTCGCCCTGCTGCCCGATATAGCCCGGACTGCCGCCTTCCAGTGTGCCGCCGCGATAGCCGCGGCCGGTCGCCGTGATAGCCGCGCCGGCCTGAATCGTCAAGGTACCCCGCACCTTCAGCCGGAGCACGCCGCCCTGGGTCGGATTAACCGCACCGCTGGCGTTGCCGGTATAGGGGCTCACCGTGAGCGTGCCGCCGGAGGAAATCGTCAAATTCTCCAACTGGGGCACCTGATCCCCATTGTCGGGATCGTAGGCCAGGAGATCCGCCGCCGTGCGCACCTGCGCCCAGAGATCCTGGATCGTCGTTTCCCCAGCGGGCACGGTAATGGACCCGTTGTGACCGTCGCCAAAATCAAAGTTCGCCGGTTGGGCCGGCGCCGGCAGGGCGAAAAGGGTAGCCGCAAATAGCGGCAGGGTAAGGGCGCGCAGAGTTGCGCTGAGTGGTTGAAGTGCGTTGACAGGTCCCATGAAAAACATCCCTTCAAAAGGCTGGCCTGTTGTGGCTGGGAGGAGCCGGGGCCGGCGCGTGATTGCGCCTGCGGGGGCTCGTCGGTTATTGGGTCGCACCGGGGGCGCGACGCTGATGTTGAGGCGTGAAAGTGCCCGTAAGGGTCTTATCCCCCGGCTATTCTAAAGGTTCCCGTCTCGCCATACAATTTCACGGCGTGACGTGAGAAAGAAGCAGTATTACCAGCTCGCGACCACTTCGCCCGTACGGATCCGGGCCTGACAGGCCAGGCGCTCGTTGTGGCGCAAACCCATATCCGCTTCGAGATGATTCGGCGCGTGAAGATTCTCCAGACCCGATTCCACCACAATGACGCAGGTGCCGCAGCTCCCGGCCTGGCAACCGAAGGGCACACCCAAGTCTTCGCACGCCGCCAAAATGGGCTCCCCCTCCTCCAGATCCTTAAACTTTCCATCAATCGTAATGCGTGCCATGATACTACCCGGATCCCTGTTGCTTCGTTACCCGGCGGCGGCCAGCGCCATGGGCGGATGGATTGTACCCCATCCCAACGGCTAAAATCAGATTCACCACCCGAAAAATCGGCGCGCGGCGCTCCGCCCCCGATGCAGCATCAAGGAGATTCACCATGAACCACCTCAAGACTATCAGCCGACGCCCCCAAGCGGCCCAGGGGGTTACCACCCCGCTGGAATCGGCCATTCTCACCTTCCTGACCATATTTTTCAGTACTTGGACGAATGGCCCGACCGTAATCCAGAATCTCGCCGGTTTCTACGCCAAGACTCCGGATTGACCCCTTAAAGAAAACGACCGGCGCTCCGAATTCCGGAGCGCCGGTCGATCAAGCCATTTCGACAGGTTACGACGCGGGGGCTGCCGCCGGAACGGGTTCCGCAGGGGTGGGCTCTGCGGGAACAGCCGGAGCTGGTTCGGGAGCGGCGGCGGGTGCCGCGACAGTCTTTTCTACCTCGGTGACGCGTCGTTCGAGGTTCATTTCGTAATCGTCGCTGGCGGACACGTGGCGCTCCGTCACGACGATCAGATGGAAGCCGAAACTGGTCTGTACCACGTTGCTCAGCTCATTCAGGGGAGCGGACCAGACGTAATTCTCAAATTGTTCCTCAAGCTTCCCTTTGGGCATGCGTCCCAAATCACCGCCGCGGGTGGCACTGGCGGGATCGTTCGAATACTCCTCGGCGAGCTTCTCGAAACTCTCGCCCTGCTCGATCCGGCCGCGAATCTCCTGGATGAGCTGCAGGGCACGCGTCCTATCCGCGGGGTCGCGCTGATCGAACTTGACCAGGATATGCTTCGCGCGTGCTTCCGATTGGCTCGGCGTGCGTTTGCCCATGGCCAGGATCAGTCCGACCATGATGAGCACCACCACCAGAATGCCCCACCAGAGATAGGGGGCAAAATCCTTCGGCTCGTTAATATTGTCCTCGTGCGCCAGGGCCATACTGCTTTTCCTCCAATTGAGTGCGGATGAATGGTTACATGATACTGTCGAGCATACTGAAGTACTGGGTATAAAATGAGATAATGACGTAACCTATCGTGCCGCCCACCCCGAGCACGATCAGCACGCCAAGAATCTTCGTGGCGATGCCCACGGCATGGCGCCCCTCTTCCAGGTGGTAGTCGGAAACCTTGCGCAGGCTCACTTCCAGATTGCCGGAGCGCTCCCCGACTTCCAGCATTTCCCGGGCCAGCGGTGTCAGGCTCTTGCAGCCCGCGAAGGACTCCACCAGGCTGTGGCCCGCGGCAACCATGGGAATCGCCTTCTTCAGATCTTTCTCAATCCAGGGATTGCCCGAAATCGCCGCCGCATTCGCGATACAGGACTGGATATTCATCCCGCTGCCCACGAGCAGGGAGAAACTCCGAAAAAAGCGGGCCAGGCCGAATTTCTTGTTCACCGTGTTCAGCGGCCAGATATAGTTCAGAATGAGGCCCCAGCTCCAGTTGATCAGGCCCAACCGCGACAGAACGATGGTCCCGACGATCACCAGCGCAAAGGTCCCCGTGGCGAATCCCTGAAACAGGAAGTACTGGCTGAAATACTCGCTCAGATTGAAAGGTTCGGCCGCGTTGAGATTCATGCGCCCGATGAGCCCCAGGGAGAAGGTGCCCAGATACCACGCCGCGCCGAGCTGAATCGCCGGGTACACCATCGCGCCCACGATCTTCCGCTGCATCGCCAGGCGATCTTCATAGTAGTTCGCCAGATCGTGCAGCATCACGTCGAGGCGCCCGCCCAGCTCGCCCGAGTGGAGCAGTTCGATAAAGAACTTCGGCAGGTACTTCTTCTGGCGGCGCGCCGCCTCGCCCAGCGTGGCCCCCTGCTTCGCATCCTCCGCCATGGCGCGGAACACCTGCTTGGAACGGGAGTCCTTCGCGTTGTCCGACATCATTTCCAGCGTGCGGATAATGGGGAGGCCCGCGTCATAGCTCGTGGCCATCTGGCGGCACAATGGCACCAGATGCTTGGCGGAAATCTCGGCGGTCATTAGGCCCATGCTAGACCCGATCCTTCAATGGCGTCACGAAAAAGGGAGAAACATCACCGCCGGCACCTGCCGCGATGGCCGCTCTCTCTACTGGGAATGGCATTGTAGCAGACTCGGGGAAAGGTCGCCAATCGCGGGGACAGCAGCCGATTGGCCCGTGTCGCCGACGCGGCAAAAGTGCCGTCCCGCCAATCGGTGGTCGAAGATCCGCCGCAGGTGGGCTGTACCCCCCGGAAAGCGTTTCGGTTCGACCTCGAATCCCTTATAGACTTTTCTCCCGCTCACCCCGCGTCCAGCGTATGAATGGCCCCCAGCTCGCGGAATCGCTCGTTGAAGTCCAGCCCGTAGCCCACCACGAAATGGTCCTCGATCGTAAACCCGGTAAAGTTGGCCTCCACCGGTCGCCGACGCCGCGAGGGCTTGTCCAGGAGCACCGCCAGATCGACCGACACCGGATCCTGCGCCCGCACCACCTCCAGGATTCGCTCCACGGTGTGGCCCGTATCCAGAATGTCCTCCAGGATCAGGACCCGCCGCCCGTGGATTGGCTCCTCCGGTAGGTGGGAGAAAACCACCTCGCCCGCGCGCTCGGTGCCCGCGTAACTCTTCGCACGGATATAGTCCACCACCACCGGCATCTTCAATTGCCGCAGCAGGTCCACGCTGAAAGGCACCGCCCCCTTCAGCACCACCAGCACCAGCAGGGACGCAGCCCCATAGTGCGTGTTCATCGCCTCCGCCAACTCCCCGATTCGGGCGCAAAGTCGGTCGCTGTCGATCAGAGGTGTCTCGTTCAATTTCAAATCCATGGGGAACTTCCGTGCTTCGTTGCGATTCTCTATTCCGCTCTTGGGGACCATCCATACCATAGGGCGCGTCCGACGGCTATCCACCGGTTCCCATCTTCTCGAAAATGCCTCCCATCCAATAGGCCCCGACAATTTGCTGCACTCCAATATGCGGCGCGACCACCGCCATATAGAAGCTTACGTGAAATTCCGTACTACTATCCCTCATTTTCTCGTTTTCCTGGAAAAAAAATTCAAGCAAACTCCCCCCAACTCACTCAGACGCTGCCGCTTACGAACAGGATACGATGGAAAGAATTTATTCACCACGAAGGCACGAAGAACACGAAGCGTAAAGAAATTGTGGCGCTGCAGGACTTCGGCGGTCGCTATGCCACCTGTGGAGTTCTTCCGAGTCTATTGCACGCAAAGGCGCGAAGGCGCAAAGAATATTGGGATGCGAGTTCAATTTGGGGTCGCCCGAATTGCAGGGGGAATCCTTCTTTTTCTTCTTCGTGCTCTTCGTGGCCTTCGTGGTGAATCATTTGGTTGCGGCCGGAGGCTGCTCCAGGACATTCCGTGGTCAATCCCCTTTATTGCCACTGATCTCGCAGGAAGACCCCGGCACTATGCCCGAATCTCGATACACAGCTCCACATAGCGCCGGGTGTGCTCCGTCACGGCGGTATCCCGGCTCACCGTGTGCCCCGGAATCCAGACGATACGTCCGCCGCTCTCCACCACGAGTTGTCGGTCCCGCTCGGGCCTCGTCAGGCCGCGATCGTTGAATACATCCTTCAGCTTCCGTGTGCCCTCCATGCCCAGGGGACGAAAGCGATCTCCCGCGCGCCGACGCCGGATGACAAAGGTATCCGCGAGGGCGTCGCCATCGAAAACTTGGCACCCGGCGTGACAATAATCCGCGAGGGGCCCTGGGGGGAGGGCGTCCAGCCGACGCACTTGGAAAGACCTGCCAAGACCCGACGCCGCACCGGGAATGGCCAGGTGAATCTCGTCGGTCTCTTCCTCCGACACCCGTGGGGCGAAAACGGCGTACTCCGCGCTCAGAAACAGGGCGATGCCGTTGCCCAGGTCGATCTGTTTACCCGCCGGGCCATCGGTAATAAACGCGGCGGCCCGTGACACCCTTTCAAAGTCCGGCTCGGCTGCGGCACGCCGGATTCGATCCGTCAGACAGCGGAACTGCAAAGCGGTATCGAGGGTGCGAAACGCGGCACGCGCGATGCGGCCCGTTTCATCCTCGACTTCGTCCAGTGCCGCCGCCGCAAGCCGGTCGAGCAACGCGCTGTCCATGCGCTGCAGCGTGGCCAGGCGGTTGAGGGCTTCCCGGATACCGGGATTAAAATCGCGGGCAAGGATCGGCAGCAATTCGTGGCGCACGCGGTTACGGAGCGCGTCGATCTCGGCGTTGGTCGCGTCCTCCCGCCAGGGGATGTTCTCGGCCACAAGCCAGGCCCGAATTTCCACTCGGGTGATACCGAGAAGCGGCCGAATGATGTGAATACCGCCCTCGTCGCGCCGGGAAGGGATGCCACCAAGTCCGGCGGGACTCGATCCGCGCAGCAGGCGCAGGAACACGGTTTCCGCTTGATCGTCGGCGTGGTGGCCGGTGGCGATGGCCGTGCAGCCGTGGGTGCGCGCGGTGTCGAGGAGAAAAGCATAGCGCGCGCGGCGTGCCGCCATTTCGAAGCTTTCGCCCGTGGCTGCCGCGCGGGCGGCGATGTCGGCGCCGCCGGAATAAAAAGGAAGCCCGAGATTCGCCGCCACATCCGCCACAAAGCGCCCGTCCTCGGCGCTTTCGCCCTGCCGCGTCTGATGATCGAAATAGGCGACTCCGCAGGAAACGTCTGCGCGAGGAAGCAAGTGCATCAGGGCGATGGAATCGGCCCCACCCGACACGGCGGTGAGCACGGTGCCCCCGCCCGAGTGGAGCTCGGCGATGGATTTCTTGAAGGTGTCTATCAGGGCTGCCATTAAAGTTCCGGGTACGTGACCTCAGGGACTACAGGGACGGCAGAGACATCAAGGACCCATGCCGTTGAATGTCCTGCTGTCCCTGTAGTCCCTGCCGTCCCTGATACTGAGATAAACCGCTGTCGTACATCGAGGAAAACCGTTTGTAAAGGCGATTCACATCCCCGAAGGCTTCAGCGCGTCCAATATCTCCTTCACGGCGGCGTCCAGCCCGATGAACAGCGCCCGGGACACGATATCGTGCCCGATGTTCACTTCCCGCAGGCCCGGCAGGGCGGCAACGGGTGCCAGATTCCGCGCGGTCAACCCGTGCCCCGCATGGAAGCGCAGGCTGGTCTGGGCGATGGCCTCGGCCGAGGCCTGGAGGCGCCGAATCTCCTTCGCCACATCCCGGGCGTTGGCATAGGCGCCCGTGTGCAATTCCACAAAGTCCGCTCCGGTAGCCGCACTGGCCTCGATCTGGGGGATCTCGGGATCGATGAAGAGACTGACTTTAATGCCGTGCTCATGCATGCCCGCCACCACCTCCGTGAGCCAGGCCTGCTGCGTGAACACATCCAGCCCGCCCTCGGTCGTGATTTCTTCCCGGCTCTCCGGCACCAGACAGACCGTGTAGGGCTTAAGCTGGTGGGCTATGGCGATGATTTCGTCCACGGCGGCCATCTCAAAATTCATGCGCGTCGTGAGCGATTCCGCCAGGGCGTGGACATCATGATCCTGGATGTGGCGACGGTCCTGGCGCAGATGGACCGTGATCTGATGGGCACCAGCACGTTCACAGATGGCCGCCGCTTCCACCACGCTGGGCACAATGCCCTTCCGCGCTTCGCGCAGGGTGGCGACATGGTCAATGTTGACGCCGAGTTCGATCAAGAAGAGCACTCCTTCATTGCTGGTTTGGTGGACTTAGGGGACGATAAAACCATTTCACAGGACAAGTCTACTGTGTCCACCATGTCCACTTCGTCCACTCAGTCCACACATCACTCCCCCACCACCATGCGCACCGCTACATCGCCGCAACGCGGTCCGCCAGTTGTTTCGTCAGGGTCTGGGCCGTGCGGGCGTCCTGATGCTGCACCATGATCCGCACGATGGGCTCCGTACCCGAAGGCCGAATCACAACGCGGCCCTTGCCTTCGAGTTCGTCGCGGATTTCTTCCACCAAGGCATCCAGCGATTCCTGCGAGGGTTTCGGACGACCGTTGAGCGGGATTTTCTGGTGACTTTCCGGCATCTCCTGGTATGCGTGGGCCAAATCGGTGAGGGATTGTTCCTTGCGCACGATGATGGCCAGCACCTGGAGCGCCGCGATGATGGCGTCGCCCGTGGTATTGTGGTCCAGAATAATCATGTGGCCGGAAGACTCGCCGCCAATGGCCAGGCCCTGCTCGCGCATGGCCTCCACCACATAGCGGTCGCCCACCTGGGTGTGGACCACCTGGCCGCCGAGGGGCTCCAAAGCCCTTGCCAGCCCGCCATTGGCCATGATCGTCGTCGCAATCGTGCGGCCGGGAAGCTCGTCCCGCTCCAGGCGATCAATGCCCAGAATGGCCAGCAGCGCGTTGCCATCCAGCAGGCGCCCGTTGCCGTCCGCCATCACCAGGCGATCCCCATCGCCGTCGAAAGCGATACCAAGATCGGCCCGTTCGCGGATCACCGTGGCGCGCATCTCCTCCGGGTGGACCGAACCCACGTCCTCGTTGATGTTGCTGCCGTCTGGGCGGTCGCCGATAGCAATCACTTCCGCGCCCAGCTCGCGAAGGGTGTTCGGGCCCGCCTTGTAGGTCGCGCCGTTGGAACAGTCCACCACGATGCGGAGGCCATCCAGGCGCATGCCCTTCGGAAAGGAGGCCTTCACAAATTCGATGTAGCGGCCCACGGCGTCATCAATACGACGGGCCACGCCGATGTCATTGCCGGTCGGGCGGAGTTTGTCCACCTCGCCCGTCGAGATCAATCGCTCGATCTCGTCTTCGGCCTCGTCGGGGATCTTGTAGCCGTCCCGGCCGAAAAGTTTGATGCCGTTGTCGGCATAGTGATTGTGCGAGGCTGAAATCATGATGGCGCCATCGCAACGGAGGCTCCGCATGATGTACGAAACGCCCGGCGTGGGCAGCGGGCCCGTCAGGAGCACGTTGATACCCACGGAGCACAGGCCCGCCGTGAGGGCGTTCTCCAGCATGTAGCAGGAGCGCCGCGTGTCCTTGCCGATGAGTATCGTGTGGCGTCCACTGCCATTCTGAAACAGGTGGCCCGCCGCGCGGCCCACCTTGAGCGCCATCTCCGCCGTCATCGGGTGGATATTCGCCTTACCGCGGATTCCGTCGGTGCCAAACAAACGATCGGGCATGCTTCTCTCTCCTCTTGTTCCTGCTCAATAGCCGCGCCAGGCGCGGATCTAGGCCTGCTGTATCGCCTCGGTCATCCGCACCACCCGGCCCATGGCTTTCACGTCGTGAACCCGGACGCAATGGACACCCGCCACGATAGATACCGCCACGGTCGCGGCGGTTCCCTCGCTGCGATCATGCACCTCCGTGCCCAGCACCGCCCCGATGGTCGACTTGTTTGACGTGCCGATAAGCACGGGCAACCCAAAGCGGCGGAACGCGGAGAGTTCCTTCAACAAGGTCAGATTATGCGCCACGGTCTTGCCGAATCCAAAACCGGGATCCAGCCAGATCTGCTCTCGGGCAATCCCGGCGGCGTCCGCCGCCGCGAGGCGCTCCTCGAAGAAGTCGCAGATTTCCTCCACCACGTTGTCGTAGCGCGGATCCCGCTGCATGTTACGCGGCGTCCCCCGCATGTGCATGAGCACACAGGGACAACCCGATTCCGCGATAACCCCGGCCATCTCCGGATCGTGACGCAGCGCGCTGATATCGTTGATCATCGCAGCGCCCCGCGCCAGGGCCGCGCGGGCCGTCGCAGTGTGATAGGTGTCCACCGAGACGGGCACCGGGCATTCCGACAGCGCCTCCAGCACGGGTAGCAGCCGGGCCAGCTCTTCTTCCGCCGTTACGGGTTCCGCGCCGGGCCGGGACGATTCCGCCCCGAGATCGAGGATATCCGCGCCGTCCGCCACGAGCGAAAGCGCATGATCACGCGCCGCGCCAACGTCACCCAGACGCCCGCCGTCGTAAAACGAATCGGGCGTCAGGTTCACAATGCCCATGACCAGGGCGGAACCCCGGGCGAGCACGGAGGAGGCATAGAGCGGTGAATAGCGGTTCATGGAAACGCGAAGGTACTCTCGTGAACGTTGGCGGGATTGTGAGGGGCTTGGGCCGACACTAACGACTGCAGGGACATCAGCAACCTCAGAGACGGCAGCAACTATATTGCCTGAAGTCCCTGCCGTCCCTGCTGTCCCTGCTATATTGCTGCGCAACACCTGCACTAACTTCTTAACTCAACTCAATCGCATGACAGGTCAAAGTCAAACCGTGTCCGGAAGGATACCGCCGGGCGATATGGAGCCGGTCGACTTGTCTTCTTCCGGCTTCGCTTCGAGTAGCGCGCCCGCCGATTCCGGGGCGATATCAACGGTTTCCTGTGGCGCGGACTTGGGCTCGGGATCCGGTGGAATCAGATCGGGGCCACCCACCTTGCGAATGATGACGTTCACTTCCTTCGCGTCCAGGGTCTCGCGCTCGTACAGCGCATCACCCAGGGCCTTGAGCACATCCACGTGCTTCAGGAGCAGGCTCTTCGCCGCCGTATAGGCCTCTTCCAGCAGGCGGTGTACTTCCCGATCCACCGCCGCCGCAGTCTCGTCGCTGTAGTCGCGAGTCTTGCTGAAGTCGCGGCCGAGGAAAATCTCGTCGCTGCTGCTGAAACTGATGGGGCCGAGCTCGCTCATGCCCCAATCGCACACCATGGCGTGGGCCCGGTGCGTCGCCTGCTTCAGGTCGTTGGACGCACCGCTGTTGAACTCTCCGTAGATGATCTCTTCCGCCGCGCGACCGCCCATGGTCATGATCATGTTGGCCAGGCACCACTTCTTGGACACGCAATACTTGTCTTCCGTGGGCAGGCTGCTCGTAACGCCCAGCGCGGGACCGCGCGGGATGACCGTCACCTTGTGCATGGGATCGGCGTCGGGCAGGAGCTGGCACAGCAGCGCGTGGCCCGCCTCGTGGTAGGCCGTCGCCAGTTTCTGGTCCGGGCTCATGACCAGACTGTTGCGCGCCGGGCCCATCATCACCCGATCTTTCGCGTCTTCGAAGTCAATCATGTTGACCTTGTCCTGGTCGCGCCGCGCCGCCAGCAGGGCCGATTCGTTGACCATGTTGGCCAGATCGGCACCGGAAAAACCGGGGGTGCCCCGCGCCAGAATCTGCGTGTCCACGTCCGGGTCCATCGGGACCTTCTGGTTCTTGATGTGGATATCGAGGATCTGCTTCCGCCCGTTGATATCGGGGTTGGCCACCATCACCTGCCGGTCAAAGCGGCCCGGACGCAACAGCGCCCGATCCAGCACGTCGGGGCGGTTCGTGGCCGCGATCAGGATCACGCCGTCGTTGGTATTAAAGCCGTCCATCTCCACCAGGAGCTGGTTCAGGGTCTGTTCGCGTTCGTCATGGCCACCGCCCATGCCGGCACCGCGCTGGCGGCCCACGGCATCAATTTCGTCGATAAAAATGATGCAGGGTGCATGTTTGTGGCCCTGCTGGAACAGATCGCGCACGCGGCTCGCACCCACGCCCACGAACATTTCCACGAAGTCCGAGCCGCTGATGCTGAAGAAGGGCACACTTGCCTCACCGGCAACGGCGCGGGCCAGGAGGGTCTTGCCCGATCCGGGAGGGCCCACGAGGAGCACGCCCCGGGGGATCTTGCCGCCCAGGCGGGTAAATTTCTTGGGTTCCTTGAGAAATTCGATGATCTCGTGGAGTTCCTCCTTGGCTTCGTCCACGCCGGCGACGTCATTGAAGGTGACGGTCTTGTCACCCTGATTGACCATGCGGGCGCGGCTTTTGCCAAAGGACATGGCCTTATTGTTGCCGCCCTGCATCTGTCGGATCATGAAGAACCAGAAGGCACCGATGATCAGAAGCAGGAGGACGATCTGGAACACCATGTTCACGAACATGTTGTTCTCTTCGGAGAAATCGACCTTCACCTTCTGCGCGTCAAGCGTGGCCTCCCATTCCGGGCGGAATTCGGGGACCGTAAAGGTAAAATCGGTCTGCTTCGCCTCGCCGACCGGCTCCTTGAACTTGGCATAGATCCGGACGCTCTTCTCGCCGATGGAGACCTTCACCGGATCGGCGATGTTTTCGGCCTCCATCTGCTCGACGAAGTCGGCCTGGCCCTTCATGGCGGGTTTCGGGTTCAGATCGGAGAATCGTGTCAGGACAAGCACAACGATGATGCCCAGAACGATCCAGAGGGAAACTTGCTTGAACAAACCATTCATAAGTAAGTCAAATACCTTATCTTAGGCAATTGGCAGCCGTTTCGTGCCCACTACGAAACTAGAGAGAGATCTAGGGATTCAGCAAGAGCCGGGGGACAGACGCCAAAAACCAGCACCCGGCAGCGTAGTGGGCAACTTCCACAGGTTCAACTACTTGAACTCAATTCTCATCATACCACAGGCGAGACACCCAAACAATGTAACCCTGGCGGGGGTTGCAGAGCCCCTTTGCGAACTACTCCAGCATAAGGGTATGATCACGCGTTCCGGGCACCGGCCCGATCTGCTGCTTCCCCCAGGCCTTGAAGTGCATCTCCCATGACTCCTCATACCGATAATCCTCCCCTGTCTGCCGTGAACCGACGGTCAACGCTCCAGATCGTCTTTGTAACCCTTTTCGTCGATCTCATCGGCTTTTCTATTATTTTCCCCCTATTTCCGGGCATGCTCGAGTACTACAGTACCCAGTCGCCATCGTCTCCTCTATTCGCCGCCTTCTATGGTTCATTGCACTCCATGACCGATTACATCGGTCTCGGCGGTGGACACTGGGGCATCATCGTCCTGTTCGGCGGGCTCCTCGGCTCCCTCTATTCCCTCCTCCAGTTCGTGGGTGCTCCACTTTTCGGTGCCCTCTCGGACAAAATTGGGCGCCGGCCCGTCCTCCTCATCTCCCTCGTCGGAATTCTGATCTCTTATATCCTGTGGTTCTTCGCCGGCAGCTTCGAACTCCTGGTGGCCGCACGGCTCCTCGGCGGCATCATGAGCGCCAACATCAGCACCGCAACTGCCATCGTGGCTGACGTGACCGACCTCAAGGAGCGCTCACGGGGCATGGCGGTCATCGGTATCGCCTTCGGCCTCGGCTTCGTGATCGGACCGGCCGTCGGCGGTATCTCCGCCTCGATAGACCTCTCCGCCATGTACCCCGCCCTGGCGGACTACGGCGTGAACCCCTTCTCCATGCCCGCCGCCATCGCCATGGCCATCACCGCCTTCAACCTCGTCTTCGCCGGGCTGCGCCTCCCCGAGACCCGCCGCCTCGCCACCGGGCCCCGACCCGAGCGCAGCGCGAACCCCTTCGCCCTCCTTCGCACGGTACATTATCCCGGCGTTACCCGCACCAACCTGACCTACTTCCTCTTCCTCCTCGCCTTCTCCGGCATGGAGTTTTCCCTCACCTTTCTGGCCCACGAGCGGCTGGGCTACGGCCCGAAGCAAAACGCCCTCATGTTCCTCTTCGTGGGCGGCATCCTCGTGCTCATCCAGGGCGGCTACGTGCGCAGGCGCTCCAACACAGTGGGACCACGCCGCATGACGCTCCACGGGCTGGCCCTCGTCGTGCCCGCCCTCGTCCTCATCGGCGTCGCCGGCGGAATGCGCAGCCAGCTTGTCCTCTACCTCGGCCTCGCCCTGCTGGCCGCCGGTTCGGCTCAGGCCACGCCCTGCCTCACCGCCCTGGCCAGTGCCTACACGCCGGCCGAAGATCAGGGGCGCGTCCTCGGAATCTTCCGTTCTCTCGGTGCCCTGGCCCGGGCCGTCGGACCCCTCTTTGCCGCCGCACTCTATTGGTGGCTGGGACCAGTTGCCGCCTACTGTCTGGGTGGACTTTTCGTCCTGATCCCCCTCGTCATGGCCCTGAAGCTTCCCAACCTGCCCCCCCACGCCGCCGAGAGCCCATGATTCTTTCCTGCGGGATTGCCAGCCGTATGACCCGCCCACTATAATAACGCACACTGGGTATTACGGTGCGCACTGACCGGCACTGTCGGCTCCCTCATCGTGCGCATTCATGGTCCCTTGTGAACGCGACCCCGGTGGGCACCGCCGGTGAATACTCAACGGCAGCCGTCGGGTGCGACCGATCGGGAAATACGCATGGCCAATGGTAATAACGTCTTGTTCAGGCGCGTGGCGGTGGACCTCCAACTGGTAGCCGGTGCCGACGTCGATCCCGTGCTTCAGGACCACCTCGATACGCCGGAGGAAGACTTCGCCCGGGCCCTCGTCCGCGCCGCCCTCCTTACCGAACGCGACTCGGCCCGGATTCGCGCCGTGGTTGCGCGCCTCTTGGAACGCCACAACGGCGATGCTGCCCAAGCCATCGCGGAACTCGAAGGCGGCGGGGATGACGAAGACGCCGGACTGCACCAGATGCCCACGCTGGCGGGCCCACCAGCCCCCTGGCGCACCTTGTCCGAGCCCGTGGAACTGGATACCGACGGGGCTTCGTCGCGCTATGTGGATCCCGTGGAACACGACCGCGGCGGGATGGGCCGCATCCTCATCGTGCGCGACGAGCGCATGAATCGCACCATCGCCATGAAGGAGCTCGCCCCCGCCCTCAACACCGGCGATGCGACTCTTGCGGGCGGCATGCCGCCGCAGGTCTCCGCCTATGAGGTGCAGCGTTTCCTCCGCGAGGCCCGCATCACGGGAAGCCTCGAACACCCCTCCATCATCCCAGTCTACGAACTGGGCCGGCGCCCGGACGGCTCCCACTATTACACCATGAAACTCGTGCGCGGCCAGTCCCTCTATCATGCTATCCACGGGTGCCGGACCCTCGGTGAACGGCTCAAACTTCTGCCCCACGTCATCAACTTGTGCCAGGCCATCGCCTATGCCCATGACAAGGGCATCATCCACCGGGACATCAAGCCCTCCAATGTCATGGTGGGCGCCTTCGGCGAAACCGTGGTCATCGACTGGGGGCTCGCCCGCGTCATCGATCAGGAGGACCCCTTTGCCGCCGATCTCGAAACCTTCACCGAGGCGCAGCTCGCGGCCCGCCCCGAGGATCCGCGCCTGACCGCAGCGGGCCTGCCGGTCGGCACGCCCCACTACATGGCGCCCGAGCAGGCGGAGGGACGCATGGACGAAGTCGGCCCACGCTCCGACGTGTACGCTCTTGGTGTCGTCCTCTATGAAGTGGTCACGGGCAGGACCCCCTATACAGGAACCACCAGCCGTGTGGTGCTCCAGAAAGTCCGGAAGGACGCGCCCCCCAGCGTTCTCACCCACGAGCCCGAAATCCCGCCCGCCCTCGCCGCCATCTGCGCCCGAGCCATGGCCCGGGATCCCGCACGCCGCTATGCCTCCGCCGGTGAACTGGCCGATGAACTCACCCGCTTCACCACCGGCGCGCTGGTCAAGGGATACGAGTACACCACCGGAGAACTGATCCGCCATTACTACCGCCGGAACCGGGCCCTCTGCAACACCGCCATGACCGCCGCCGCCATTACGCTGATTGTGGCGATCGCGGCCTACGCCAACATACTCGAAGCAAACCACCGGGAACGGCTCCAGCGCGTCGCCGCAGAGGCCGCCCGCGCCGAAGCGGAAGGGAGCGCCTACCGCGCCAATATCCAACTGGCGGCGAACCATATCGAAGGCCAGGCCTTTGACCAAGCGACGGACCTGCTGCTCGAACAGCCCGCCACCCAGCGCAACCTGGAGTGGGGCCTGCTTTTTGAACAGTGCAATCAGGACTACGCCACGAATGTGGATCAACAGGCACAAGTGCACCGTGTTTGGACCGCTCCCGGCGGACGGCTGCTCTCGCTGAGCGCCCAGGATGAACTGGTGGTCCGGGCATGCACCGACCTCAGCCCCTTGCATCGCCTCCCCCTGACCCTCGTGACGGGGGCCACGGCTGAGGTTTCCCCGGATGGCGCCTGGCTGGCCGTGGGGCGGGTGGACGGTCGGGTGCAACTCTATGATTTCCAGAATTACAGCCCTGTCCATGAGTTCACGAAGAGTGGGGTGTCCTTCGACAGCGTGGTTTTCAGCGGCGATGGCGCCATGCTGGCCTCCGGAACGAGTGACGGATCCCTTTTCATCTGGAATTGCAGTACGGGTGCCGTGGTCCGGCAGATTGAAGCCCACGATGCCGCATGCCAGGTTTTCGGGATGAGCCGGAACGGTGCACTGGCCCTTACCTCGGACCGAAGCGGCCGCACCGTGCTGTGGGACGTGACCAACGGCCAGGCGAAACAGGAGTTCATCGGTTATGGACCCACCCTGAGCCAAAACCTCGAACGCTTCGCCCTGCGCAGCGGCCGCGTCATTCAAGTGCGTGAACTGGAGTCGGGCGCGCTGCTCTTCGAAAGCCCGGAGCTTCCCGGCGAACCAAAGCAGCCCGTCCTCAGCCCCTCCGGACAGCACGTCGCCGCGCTCGTGGAGGATGGCGTGATGCGCCTCTGGGATGTCGCATCAAGCAAACCCGTAGCCACGATTCAGAACGACGCCCTGTCCCACATCCTGGCCTTCAGTCCGGACAGCGAACTAATTGCGCTGGCCGCCACACCCCATGAGATCCGGATATTCCGGACGAAAGACGGGGCCCCGGTAACCACGTTGAAAGGCCATTCAAACTGGGTGCGTGCCGGAGCCTTCGGCGACGACAACGGAATGTTCTATTCCTGCGCCGGCGATGCTGCAATCAAGGCGTGGAAGATCCCCGAGACCGGCAGAACCACGGCAGGCACATCGCCGCATCGGATTGTGGATCTCGCCCGCTCCGAAGCGGCCCCGATCATCGGTGCGGGCAGTTCGAACGGCATCGCGCGCTTTCTCGACGCTGCCTCCCTGGAGCCCATACTGGCCCTGGCCTCCTTCGAGCCCAACCTCAACTTGCAAGTCGCTGTCAGCCCTGCGGGTGATCAAGCCGTGGCGGCATTGGGCGAAAAGACGGCCCAGATACTTCATCTTCCCGATGGTGAAATATTGGCGCAGTGGACCGGAAGCCCGGGAATTATTCGCGCACTCGAATACTGCCAGGAGGGCCGGACGGTGGCGGCACTGGGCGACAGCTCCTCGGTGTATCTGTGGGACAGTCGCACGGGCGAGGAGGTATTGCGCTTCGACGACCATGCCGACCGTGTTCTGGCGCTCGCCGTCATGCCGGATGGTGACTTTATCGCGACCGGGGACCGCGCGGGCCGAATTCTGCTCTGGGACAGCCGCTCGGGCTCCATCAAGCAGGAACTTCGCGGAGCGGGCCCCCCGGTGGCAGTGCTGGCCTGCAGTCCCGATGGCCAGTCGGTGGCCGCGTCCTTTGACGGGGAAGCCGCCGCAATCTTCTCCGTGAAAACGCCACTGGAATCCCTTCCCTTGAGCGCCTCCAACACGGTACTGACCTCGCTCGGCTTTGGCCGAGACGGCAAACGCCTGATCGGGCTGACGAGGCAGGACGGGTTTAGGTTGTGGGATGCGAAGTCCGGCCAGCAGGTGGCCGCACCCGCCCCGCCGGAAGATGTCCAGATGGGTTCCCTGCTTCTGGACCCGGACCACGACCGAATTCTCATTGGCAATCAGTTGGACTCTGTGCAAGTGCTGTCCGCCTTTCCCAAGGCCCTCTGCAAACCGGATGGCGTTGCCGCTGAAGTACTGAGCGGATATAAGCGCTCGCGATCCCAAACTACCCGGGACTTTTCGATCCACCAGAACTTCATCATTTCGCTCACACCCGCGTCCGTGGCAGAAGAAGCGCTCCAGCGCCTGGTTAAACGGGCCGGGGATCGCGACAGCGAGTTATATACGGAGAACAGCGCCAACCCGCTGGCCCGGCTGGGATTGATCCCCGGCGATTCCGTCACAACGCTGAATGGCGCGACCTGCGCCAATCAACGGACCCTCGAAGCGGCGCTCCAATCCTTCGCCGCAGCGGACGGAAGTTCCGGTGGCACGCTGACCCTTTCCCTCGCGCGGGAAGGAACCGAAATTACCATCGAGCACCGGCGGGCTGGCCTGTTGACCCTCGCCAGGACCATTGAAGTGCCCCGTGATCGGGCGCGCGTCGCCTTGGCCAATACCCGCGAACTCCTGCATAGCCAGCAGGATTTCCTGACCAGATACAGTCAGCGGTTGGACAATGACCGGGGTGCCGGTCTGGAGGGACCGGATGCGCTGAATGGCATCTGGCTACCCTCCACTTCAACCCCAAAGGAAGAGCAGGATCTGGCGGCACTCGGTTTGGGCGATCAGGATCGTATCGCCGCGGTTAATGGCAACGCAATCACCAGCTATGCCCAGTTGACGGATTGGGTGGATCGTGCCGCGAGCGCGTTGGAGGGGGGATTCTCCGGAGAGGTGCGTCTTCGGGTGATCCGGGATCGTTTTCAAGTAGTGGACCTGACCTGGTCTGTCTTGTGACAGGCCAGTCAAGTATGTGCGGGCTGAGGGGATCTACCTGGAAAGGCATGGAGCATGTCAGCAAGTTTGTCTGGAAACGGAATCTGGGATATTGAACCGGCCCTGTTGCGCATGGGCGAAGGGCACTACGCCCGCTATCGCGACATCTATCGAAAAGTGGCGGTCCTCGCCAATGCCACCGAGGGGCTGACCTTTGAAGCACTCTACCGGCGGCCCGCGCTGGAGGTGCTGTCGGAGGTGCTGGGCAAGGTGACGCGCCCGGCCATGGTCTCGGAGAAATTGCTGTCAAAAGGCGAACAACGGGTCTGCCTCGGCGCGCTGGATCAGGTGCTCCGGGCCATTGAGGCCCTTCCCAATCCGGTCACGCTCCACGACCTCTCCACACAGCCCGCCGGCAACTTTCCCACGCTGATTCCGCGCTTCAAGGAATTGGAAAACGTGTCACCATTCGTCTGCATTCCCTTCGTACAACCCGGCTTCGACCCCGTCCTGGCGAAGGAGAGCCTCGATGGCCTGCTCGCCCTGATCGGCTCGACCCACACCCTCGCGGACCTCTACGAGCGTTCCCCCGCCCTGGCGATCAAGTCGGAGTTCAACCGCGTCATGGTGCGCGCCAAACGCGTGGGGCTCCTGGTCGAACTGGTGGGAATTTGCAAGCCCGCCGCCCCCGGCTATGTGAGCGATCCGGCCGATGATCGGTGGGACGTTCGCTCCTGTGTCCCGCCGGAAAACGCCTTCCTCTTCAAGGACGTTCACCTCAAGATCAATACCATGGCCTATCTCATGGCGGGATTGAGCTACGGCGACTTCTTCGACTTGCCCCTGGCCAACCCAAAGGTCCTGCCCCACTTCCGCGCACGGGTACAGGCCGACCGGGACTACTGGTTCACCCCGCTGGAGCGGGATCGGATCGTGGCCGCCCTCGATCAGATCCTGGACGCACTTCAGGATCCGGAGGTTTCGGCGTTGACCTTTCGCGAGGTCTATTCGGATCCCGGTATCCCCGCCGAAGTCCTGGTGCCATTTCAGCGGATCCTCGATGTGAAGCCCGAGATCTGCCTCCCCTTCATGCTCCATGACTTCGATCATGCCGCCGCCGCCGAGGCCATCGACGTATTCCTCGAGCGCTATGGCGATGCGGACCTGAAGGCCCTCTACACCGCGTCGCCGGAACCCGAGGGCTCGCCCGCGTCCCGCGCCGATCTTGCCACCCGGCTTCGCCAGCACGAAGCGAAGCTCACCCTGATGCAAAAAGTGAATAAACTTATATGCATCGCACCGGGGGAATGTGCATACATGCTGGACGAATACTGCAGCACCGCGCCCCTGGGCAACTGCCCGCCCTGAGTCCCCGTTCCCTCCTGATCTGCGCCTTCGCCGGAGCAATTGAATTTTGCTCCGGCGGGGGCGCTATAGTTTCTTCCGCAGCGCTTGGAGCTTCGCCAGCGAATCGGCGTTGAGGCGCTCCTCAAGATGGTTGGGCGAGGGCTTCCGCGTGTTGGTGACCGTCTCCCGGATCGACGTCCGCGTCTCCTCCAGGCTGCTCAGAAAATTCGCCGCGTCCATCACCAGCGCGCCCATGCCCCGGCACAGATCGCGTACGCCCCGATCGCTGGTCACCACCACCACATCCATCTTGCGCGGCGTCTTGTACACCATCCGCTCGATTACCGCGTCCGCCGTCAAATGCCCCGGTGAATACAGTACTTCCAGGGACGGCACGCTGCGGTTGTGGGCCACCTTCTGCACGATCCTCGGGCCGCGCCCGTCGAACACCACCACCACGTGTTTCCCCGTTTGGATGCAGAAATGGGCCACCTTGTCGATGAAGGCCTCCCGCGCCGTTTCCATGTCCTGGCGGACGAGGTGAAGCAGCTTCTGCGACTGGTGCAGGACATTGTAGCCGTCCACCAGATGTACTTCCGCCATGGTTGGGTTCTCCATTTGTAGGGCACAAGAACAACAAAATTTGCGCAGGCATGAATCCGTGACGTCGGGTGCCACCTCAATCGAGCAACGCTCGTTTGGGTGCGATGAGCGCAGGTATCTTGTAGGCCGAGAGCGGACCGCTTCGGGCATGGTAATCGGCGAGAGCATTTTTCGGCGCTGGCCAACGAGTCGGGTTAGGGTTTCGCTTGTTGGATGCAATCCACCTCCCTCAAGGCACCCAAACGAGCGTTGCTCGATTGAGGTGGCACCCGGCATGGGCTGCTCGCATTGACGTTTTACCCAACATACTCCCGGGGAACGCGCCGCCCGATGCCCGTCAATATCTCATAAGGGATCGTTCCCGCCAACGTTGCCAATTCTTCCACCGTGACCTCTTCTTCGCCCTGTTTCCCCACCAGCACCGCGTCATCGCCGACGGCGACGCCCGGCACATGACTCACATCCACCACCATCTGATCCATGCAGACCCGACCGCGGACAGGACAACGATGGCCGCGAATCAACACCTCCGCCCTATTCGACAGGGCCAGACGGTAGCCATCGGCATAGCCCACGGGCAACATGGCGGCTATCATGCCGCCGGGCGACTCGTAGGTCCGGCCATAGCTCACGGTCGCGCCCGGCTCCAGCGCCCGCACCTGAGACACCTGCGTGATCCAATGCAGCACCGGGCGCAGGGGGTTAACCGCCGGACGCTCCTCCGTGGGCCAGACCCCGTAGCTCATAATGCCCGGACGCACCACGGTGAACACGCGGTCCCCGTAGTTTATCACGCCCGCACTGTTGGCGCCGTGAACCATATCATAGGGCACACCCGCCTCATCGAGCTTCGCGAGGACCCCCTTGAGCGCTTCAATCTGTCCCAGGGTAAAGGGATCCTGCGCCCGCTCCGCAATGGGAAAGTGGGTGGCGATACCTTCAATATTCAGGTGAGCAATGCGCGCCAGCGCGGGTATGTCCCGCGACGCCGATTCGACGGAAAAGCCCTGTCGGCTCATGCCGGTATCCACCATGCAGTGCACAGGCAGCACCCGGTCCGCTTTGCGCGCCAGATCGCCGAGCCGTTTGCCTGCGCCCAGATCGCAGAGGGTGAGGGTAAGGTCATAGGTCACGGCCGCAGGAAAGGCTTCGGCGGACGGCTGCATCAGAATGAGGATCGGGCCTTCGATGCCGCCCTCGCGCAACTCCACGCCTTCATCGAGCGTGGCCACGCCGAGCATCGACGCGCCCGAATCCAGCGCGCGGCGGGCCATGGGGAGGGCGCCCAGACCGTAGCCATTGGCCTTGATCACCGCCATGACGGTGCGGCGGGCTCCCGCGAAATGCCGGGCTACGCCGAGGTTATGGGCGTAGGCCCCCAGATCGACGATGGCGCGCGATGCATGAATGCCCCCGCTCATGACACTTCATCGAGGCCGAGCACCTTCCAGTTTTCGCGGGCGAAAACGATACCGGAGTAGACCGTATACACGGCCACAACAATGACCGACCACTGGGATGCGAAGCCGATGGCGCGGATATAGGGCTCCACACCGCCCGGCAGGACCGTCAGCGCCGCCGGGTATTCGGTCAACCCCTGAAGGACGACCGCGAAGAATAGAAAGGTGCAGACGTAGATCATCTGGAGGAGCGTCTTGGTCTTGCCCTGCTTGTTGGCGGCGATCACCGTGCCGTCGGCCGCCGCCAGCGCCCGGGCGCCGGTCACCAGGAATTCACGCGCCAGGATCATCACCACGCTCCACGCCGGTACGTTCATGTCCGGTATGCCCATCAGCATAACGAACGCCGAGACGACCAGGACCTTGTCCGCCACGGGATCCAGCAGTTTGCCGAAATTGGTGACGAGGTTCCGCTCGCGAGCGATCTTGCCGTCGTAGTAGTCGGTGATGGCGGCCACCACGAAGATCACGTAGCCGACGGCATAGCACACGACGTTGTCGAAGGAGAACAGCGCGACAAAAAACGCGGTCATGATGCACCGCGCCACAGTAAGTTGGTTGGGAAGGTTCATAGCCCCTGCATTGTACCATCCCGGAGCGCGCGATGCACCTGACGGGACGGTAGTGATTTTATCCCCTGCCGTCTCGGATGTCCCTGCAATGATGCAAAGCACACGGATATCGGGAGATTGGTGTCGGAGGGGCAAAAAAGGGGGGAACTCGTTTACGTCACAGGCGCAAACGATTGGGTAAACTTCACTCCGCGTCGAATCGGGCGGGCGGCTCGACGGCGATGCTGCCGGCGTCCACGCGCATCTCACCGCTCTCGGCGAAGGGCTTGACCACCACGGAGTAGGAAACCCAGCCCAGCAGCAGGATCGCGCAGATCGCGCCCCAAGTCAGGGCGTCGCTCACCCAGAGCGGGCGCGCTCCGGGCGGACTCACGAGACCGCCCCGGCTGAAGTACACGGGCTCCGGCACCGCCGCGCGGCAGGACCGGAGGGCAACGATGAAGGGTTCCGCCGAAAGCTGAAGCACCTGGCAATAGGTGTTCAGGAACCCGGCCGTGTACGTCGTCGCGGGCAACTCATTGAGTCGCCCGTTTTCGAGGTGGGTCAGGTACTCGATCGGCACGTGGGTCTCATGGTACGCGTCCAGCAAGGAAAGTCCCAATGCTTCCCGCTGTTCCCGTAGCCTATGTCCTGGAAAATCGTTCTGGCTCATGAGCTTTCTTCTATATGCACCGCATCAACCAAGATTTCGCGGGCCTTGCTCCCCGTATGGGGCCCCACAATGCCCTTGCGTTCCATCATGTCAATCAACCTCGCGGCCCTAGTGTAACCTACTCGAAGCCGTCGTTGCACCATGGAAATGGAGGCTTGTCCCGTATCCATGACCACTTGCACGGCATCCTCGAAAAGATCATCGGGTTCGTCGGTAATATCGTCCGTCTTTTCCTTACTTTTCCCGAAATTCTCAATTTCATCCTTATACTGGGGCGGCGCTTGCCGCTTCAGATAATTGATCAGCCCGTTCATCTCTTCGTCGCTCACAAAAGCGCCCTGGATGCGCGTGGGCTTGGACTGGCCCGCCGGCAGGTAGAGCATGTCGCCCATGCCGATCAGGCGCTCCGCGCCGATTTCGTCCAGGATACAGCGCGAGTCCACCCGGGAGGATACTTGAAAGGAGATGCGCGACGGGAAGTTGGCCTTGATCACGCCAGTCAGCACGTCCACCGAGGGGCGCTGGGTGGCGATGATCAGGTGGATGCCCACGGCGCGGGCCAATTGGGCCAGACGCGCGATGCAGTCTTCCACCTCGGAACGGGCCAGCATCATGAGGTCGGCGAGCTCATCAATGACGCAGACGATATAGGGCAGTCTCCGCACGATGTGGAGCGACGGTGCGTCGCTGTCGTCTTCGTCGCCATCGAGCTCGATCTCGCCGTTTTCCACGCTCTGGTTGTAAATTTCGATGTTGCGAACGCGGAGGTCGGCAAAGAGGCGGTAACGCTCTTCCATCTCGTTGATCAGCCAGGTGAGGGCAATGGAGGCCTTCTTGGGATCGATTACCACCGGAGTAATCAGGTGGGGGATATCATTGAATATGGACAATTCGACCATCTTGGGGTCGATGAGGATGAGCTGCAGATCATCCGGCGAATTTTTGAAAAGCAGGCTGGCCAGCAGCGCCTTCACGCACACCGTCTTGCCCGCGCCCGTGGCGCCCGCCACCAGCAGGTGTGGCATGGTCGCCAGGTCGGCAATCTTCACATCGCCGGTGATGTCCTTGCCCAGCACCAGATTCAGCTTGCCCTTGCCCCGCTTGAAAGACTGGGACTCGAGCAATTCGCGGATGAGCACTTGGTCGCGCTCGGCGTTGGGCGCTTCGATACCCACGCGGCCCTTGCCGGGGATAGGCGCTTCCACACGGATGCGGTGGGCCTTCAGCGCCAGGGCGATATCGTCGGCCAGAGCAAGAAAGCGGGCCACTTTGATACCGGGAGCGGGCTCCAGCTCGTAGCGCGTTATGGTCGGGCCACGGGTCACGTCGGTCACGCGGGCCTCGATGCCAAAGGTCTGGAGGGTGTCCTCCAGCAGAATGCTGGTGGCCCGGAGGGTCTCTGCCAGATTCTCCACCACCCGCTCTTCGGGCTCGTCCAGCAGATCCATGGGCGGGCGGGTATAGTGGCGCGGATACTCGTATCCGGGAGGCAATTCTTCATTTTCCACCACCTTGCGGCGGGGGCGGCGCACCTTCGGTGCGGGCGCGGCACTGTCAATGGCCACAGGAGCCACTGCGGCAGCCGGGGCAACGCGCACGGGAGGCGCAAGCACCACGGGTGGCAATTCCTCGATTTCTTCTTCCTCTTCAAGGTCGAAGGGGGCGGAATCCTCCACGTCCTCTTCCACTTCGTCTTCGTACTCGTCCTCAACGGAAGCTTCGTCCGCCGTTGGATCCGGAGTGACCACGTCATCGTCCAGCGGATCCAGGTCGAAAGCCAACGATTCGCCGCCAAAAGCCTCGTCTTCCTCGTCGTCGTAGCCCTCCTCCATAATATCCGGGACCGCGTCAAAGGGCGCTTCGTCGTCCACCGCAACCGGGACTTGCGGCGACACGCGTACATTAATCCGCGCGTGGCGGTCGGGCGCGGGAATCGCCACAGGCTCCTCAAACTCCTCCTCCTCCTCATACCCCGGATCGGTGGACTCGTAGCCCAGGGGCGCGGGCGCGGCCTCCACCAGAGGCAGGACCTCCTGCTTCGGCACCCGACCGACCCGGCGGGACTTCGTCGCGGGGGCCACGGACTCGTCGAGCTTGGCGCGAGAGCGGGCGTCCCGCAGCACCACAAAGGTTCGGTAGGCAAAGATGCTTACATGGCGACCCACGACGAACAAATAGAAGAACATGTACTCGGTCGCCAGCAGCAGGCCTACGAGGATCAGGGAGCAGACAATGACGTTAGAGCCGGCATAACCAAAGCGGTAGAAATTTAGCTTGTCCACCACGAACGCCCCGATAGCGCCGCCGGGATAGATATTTGAGGTCCCTGCCCGGAAATTGAGCTGGAGGAAGCCGGCCACAGCAATGATCGCCAGACCCGCGCCCAGCATGCGGGGCAGCAGGTGCCCCAAGGGGTGGCGGCTGATCAACATCAGGGCCCAGATAAAGGTCAGGGAGTAGGTTACATGGCGCGCATCGCCCACGAGAATGGCGAAGATGCCGGCCACCAAGGCTCCGGGAGCCCCTAACCCATTGGAAACACTCAAGATCTCGTCGAAGGGGCGGGTGACCTGATCGCGAACCTGATAGCCATCACTGACCAGAGCAAGAAAGAGAAGTCCTGTCAGGGCGAGGACCGCGACGCCCATAAATTCCGATTTTCGTTCGACGGGAAGGTTCATGGAAGAGGCCACAGCGGAGATCCGATCACAGTCAGCATTAATGTAGCGCTATGGTAACAGAGAACCTGTAGTCTTGCAACTAAATATTGTGCCCTGTCTGGGAAAAAACACTAAATGTAACTTTAGGAGAAAGTCGGAACCACTACATATAGGTATTTAGTGACCAAACGCCACGAAATACGCCCTCAATCTGCTTTATGATAAAAACAATTAATTCAGGCGTCGGGTGCCCTGTCTGCGGATCGCTCCAAAATGCTACAGCGACGGCATGGCCCCGTGAATGGTGGACTCGTGACGCGGATTTAGACCGAAGTCAGCGCGCCCCCCATCCACGGGGACGGGGGTAGGCGCGTTGGTAGTGTCAAAGGCAATCTACGGGCACTGGCATGTCGCAAATGAATCCGCAATCGACCAGGTGGCGAGCGCGAGTCCGTCCCCAAATTGCTAGAAGCGGTAGCCCACGCCGATCCCCAGGGAATTGGCGCCGGAGTTCTTGGTGCCGAGGCTGGCATTGGAGATGTGCTGGTAGTGGAGCTGCAGGTGCCAGTCGGACTTGAACTGGTAGCCCACGCCGAGGCCCGTGACAAAATTAATGTTGGAGTTGTTCCCGTTGAACTCGTTGCTGTGGAGCAGGGTGCTCACGCTGGCCTCACCATACCAGCCGCGGTACTCCTCCTTCACCTGGTAGACGCGCCCGGCAAGTCCGAAACCGCCGCCCCAGACCGTGCCGCCGCCATTGCCATCGTCATCAAGAATCTTGCGGAAGCGACGGTAGTCGTCGACGCCGTCCTGTGAATAGGCAAACAGGGGCATCATGCGCAGCCCGAGCGTGGTACGGGGCGTTGCGGGAACTTCATACTCCACGATGCCACTGACGCTGTAGTCGCCGGAGCGATCCTGGCTACCCTGGTGGACGCCAAAGTCATTGTTCAATTCCAGACGCCACATGCCCTCTTTCAGATCGAGGTCGGCACGGGCGGGGGCGGGGCAGAGCAGCAGCGCTGCGCCGGCGACCATCATCGAGAGAAAAAACGAACCTTTCATTGTGCAGGATACTCCCCTGTCTTAAAATGCCTTAACAGACTCAAGCGAAACCGATTGCTGTCACGCCTACCCTACCGCGCTCTCAGGTCATCGTCACAAAATAGGCGAGCACGCCTTCATTGAAATAGGCCTGATCGATATCGAGATAGCAGGAACCCCGGAGATTGTAGACTCGGCCCACGAGACGATTATCGGCAAAGAAACCTTTGCTTCGCAACTGGAGCAAGGTGCCGGAGGGCCGGGTGGACTCGATTTCCACCTCCAGGTCGCTCAGGGTGAAGGGGCGCCGGAGGATCGCCACTTCCTCGCCTTCGCGGTACACACGGGCCACGGCGGGCAGCACGCCGCCAAACCGGAAGCTGCGCCCGCCTTTTTCCATATGCACGCGGATCTGATGGCCCGACTCCATATCCCGTATTTTCCAGCCCTTGTGGCTCGGTGCGATTTCTACGATATAGCCGCTCGTGTCGTGGTTGTCGGTAAGGCTGAACAGGGTCCCCCGGGTATGAGAAGGGTGGTGAAGCAGGATATGGCTTTCAAAAGGATCGGGGAAATCCTGGGCGGACTCGCGAGCATCGGGCACACCTTCTGCGGCGGCCAGTGCCTTGCGCGAGCGAAGTTCGTTGAGAAAAGCCCGAACCGTAAAGACCACGATCCCGAAGAGGATCAGGCCGACGAAGCAGATGGAGCCCACCCGGAGCCAGGTGGCCCATTCGAGATAGACACCGACCCCGATGGCCGCCACCGCCTCCAGCAGGCATACGGCGTATGCGACGATGAGCCCCAGTGTCAGCGGATGATTCGTCCGCGGAAGGGTGTGGTAACACACGACCCGCTCGTAGTCGGAAAGGTGTTCCTGTCGCTTGGCGTTTGCCGTCATCCTCTGTTCCCTGGGCCAGGCCCGTTATCCGAGGGCGGACGTGTCCGCCACAATCGCCCGCGCCACCTGCTCCAGGCAGGCCGAGAGCGCCTCCACCACCGCGCCCGCCGCAGGTTCCGCGATGGGCAGGCGCACATCGTAGGTCTTGGCCAGGGCGGGAGGTGAGTAATAGCTGGTGCCCTCTTTGCGGATCTCGACCGCGATGCGCACGTGGGCCTCGGCCCCGGTAGCGGAGTCCACTTGTTCAAAGGCGAGCAGGGTGCCTGAAAGTACACTGGTGGCCCCGGCGGGGTCCGGCTGGCCGAACTCCACGCCGAGCTTTTCCGCGAGCAGTTCATCGAGCCCGGCCGCCCATTGGGCCGCCGCGTAGTACTCGATCTCCGTCGGGCTCTTCTTGATCAGGATCCGTTTGTTCTGGAGCGCTTCCGCAATGCGCAGGCGCCCCACGGCGATCTGGACGCCGCCGCTGTCCCCCGAAGCGGGGGCCATGTTCAGCGTGTACAGATTCGGGCCGGGTGCCGTGGCGCAACCCGCCGCGAAACAGGTGACAATCAATGCGAGGCATGCATGCTTGGCTCTAGTAAATTCCATTTGCTTTTCCTATCGGCATGTTCCGCAATCCAAATTGTTCTGACCACGGAGCGCACGGAGGCACTGAGAAAACTACATGGGGGAGGGAAGGAAGAGAGGGCTTTTCAAACGCAAGCGCGCCGTGACCCGGCACCGGTGCCTCTGAAAACTCCTTTTCTTCTCCGCGCCTCCGTGTCTCCGTGGTTCAAATCTTTGGTTGCGGCCAACGGCTGCTCTAAGTTATCCGTGGTCAAGATCGGTCGTGCTATTTCCGCCCGCTCTCGGGCTTGCCAAATATTATCGCCTGCGGATGCGCCTTCAGGTCCTCCAGCAGCACATTCAAATTCTGTATCAGATGGCCCAGATCGCCCATCAGGTCCTCGATGGCCGGGCGGTTCTGGTGCACCAGCTCCTGGGTCTCTCCGCTCAGCGCCTGGACGTGTTCCAGCGTCGCGGTGAGGGCCGCCAGGGTCGCCTCCAACTCCTGATTCAGCGTGGCGGTAACGCCGCTCACGTCCGAGGCGATCTTGTCGATGTTTTCCTTGTTGTCTTCCAGCGTGGTGGCCACGCCCGTCATCACCCGGGTCGCCGAATCCTGTAGCGGCGGGACTTTCTCCAGAATGGTGCCGATCTGCGGATCGTACTTCTCCAGCATACCGTCCACATTGCCGATGATGTTCTCCACGTTCGCCGGGTCCGCTCCGCCCGCCACCGCCTTCGCCTGCTTCACGCCGAGGAGATCGCGCACATCGCCGGTAATCCTGGTCACGCTGGGCAACTCTTCGCCCCCGGCCGCCGCCGCCTTCTCCGCCTCTTCCACGCCCAGCAATTTGGCGAGGTCCTCGGTGAGCTTCGCCACGTTGACCGGCTCAGAGCCATCGGCCTTGTGCCGTTCCAAGGCCTCTTTCACACCCAGCAGCGCCCGGACATCGCCCGCAAGGCGCTCGATGCTGGCCAGCTCGCCTTTACCCTCGGCCTCGTTTTTCTTGGCCGCTTCCACGCCGATGAAATCGCGCAGATCCGCGATGAGCAACTCGCTGCCGCCCACGAGTCCATCCACATTGGGGATGTCTATGAAGCCGTAGCCGCTGTTGATCACCTCCACATCGCCGCCGGCCGGAACGAGCGCGGCGTCTTTCGTGCCGGTGGAGATTTCCAGATGTTTCTCCGCGGTGAGGGTGGTCTGCTCGATGGTGGCCCGGCTCGATTCGTTCACCGGGGTCTTCGGGTCGACCTTCAATTCCAGCAGGATCTGGGACTGGTCCTCGGGGTCATAGGTCACCGAGGCGACCGTACCTACTTCCAGGCCGCCAAAGCGAATCATGGCGTTGGCATTGAGCCCCACCGTGCTGGTGAAGCGCGCATAGAGTGTCTTATATTCCGGCTCGGCGCGGAGGTTCTCGATCACCACCACGAATCCCGCAAGCACCGCCACGGTGGCAAGCACCATCAGGCCCGCCGTAAACTCGGTCCGGGTGAAATTGTACTTCTTACTGGCCATAGCCTATTCGCTCCGCTTCATTTCGATCACGCGAACACCCGCGCTTCCCGCTACTCCGTGCTCGTAAGCGACTGAAGATACTTCGCCGTGTCTTCACCTTCCGCGTCGGGACGGCGCGCGAAAAACTGTTCGATAAATGGGTGATCGATCTTCTGTATTTCGTCCAGCGTGCCCAGACCGATGACCTTGCCCTTATCGAGCATGACCACACGGTCGGCAATGAGCTTCACGCTTTCCATTTCGTGGGTCACCACCACGCTGGTCAGGTTAAAGGTACTCTGCATCTTGCGGATGAGCACGTCCAAGCCCGCGCCCACGATGGGGTCCAGGCCCGCGGAGGGCTCGTCGTAAAAAATGATTTCGGGATCCATCGCCATGGCCCGGGCCAGGCCTGCGCGCTTTTTCATCCCGCCGCTCAACTCAGAGGGCATGAAGCGCTCGAAACCACCGAGGCCCACCAACTCCAGCTTGATCTTGGTCATGATATCAATTGTGGAGGACTCAAGGCGCGTATGCTCCTTCAGCGCCAGGGCCACATTCTCGCCGATAGTGAGCGAGTTGAACAGGGCCGAGCCCTGGAAGCACATGCCCATCTGCTTGCGCGCCTCGACCCGCTCTTCATCGTTCATCGCGGTGAAATCCTGTCCTTTGAACAGAATCTTACCCGAATGGGGCCGCATGAGGCCCACCAGGTTCCGCAGGAGCGTGCTCTTGCCGCACCCGGAGCCGCCGAGAATAACGAAAACCTCGCCCCGTTTCACGGTGAGGTTCACGCCATCGAGCACGGTGCGATCGCCGTATTTCACACGGAGATCGCGGACTTCGATGATATTTTCGGGTTCAGCACTCATGGGATCTCTAGGAGAAGAACAGGGCGGTCCACACCAAATCCACGACGATAATAATCAGAATGGACGTTACCACGGACGACGTGGTTTCACGGCCCACGCCCTCGGCGCCGCCGTCCACGCGGAAGCCGCGATATACGCCCACCCAGCAGATGGTGATTCCGAAGAAGAAACTCTTGACCAGGCCGGAGATGAGATCCATGCGGGTCAGCGCTTCGGCGGTCTGCCGGAAATAGATGCCGGGGTCCACACCCACGAGCACCACACCAGCAAAAAAACCGCCCAAAATCATGATCAACATGGCCAGCACCGTTACGCAGGGCACCGCGATCATCATGGCCAGAAATTTCGGCACGATCAGAAACTTGGTCGGGTTGAGGCCCATGACGTTGAGTGCGTCGATCTCTTCGGAGACTTTCATGGTGCCAATTTCGGCCGTGATGGCCGAACCGCAGCGGCCCGTGATGAGGATGGCGGTCATGAGCGGGGCTAGCTCCCGCAGGGCGGAGATTCCCACCAGATCGGCAATGAGCTGGGTAGCGCCCCATTTTTCCAGTGTGTATGCCGCCTGCAGGGCCATAATGATGCCGATCAAGCCACAAATGAGCCCCACAATGGGCAGGGAGCGCACGCCGAATTCCACGAAGTGCTCCACGGTGCTGCGCACGCGCAGGCCCTTGCCCCGCAGGGGCTGCCAGACCAGCCAGTTGACGGTGTCCACCATCAACACGCAGACCGTGGCCGTGGCGTAGAGACCGTTCAGCGTTGCACGGCCCGTGTGTCCCAGCAGGGCGGACATGGCCGGTTACATCTGCTCCACGATGCTGAATACCGAGTCCAGGCGGGAAAGCTGGAGGACCTTCATGACGGACTGGGACGGGGCCAGCAGCAGAAAGGAGGACGCACCTCCCGCCGCCTGCAGGCCCTCGACCAGCGTCGCGACACCAGAGGAGTCCATATAGGCTACATCCGTAAGGCGAACACCCACTTTCTGTTTGGTGGTCTTGCAGGCCTTCAGAATCGCTTCCCGAAGCTGGGGCGACGAGTACAGATCAATCTCGCCCTTCGCCTCGATGATGCAATTACCGTCCTGCTCCACCTGTTTCAACTCAAGTGCCATGCGATTAGACCTTTATGTATCTCCACCGCCGGGCGGGCAAGCTCCCATACGCTCCCGCCGCCGGCTGTGGCGGATGATCCCGAGTAATGTTCCCCCCTCATGTTACACTTTCCGCAGCCGCATTACGATGGTATTGCCCTGACCATCGCCCGGCATGAACTCCACCTCATCAAAGACGTTATATATCAGATGCATCCCCAGCCCCCCCGGGGTCAACGCCTCCGCCAGAATATCTTCTTCCGACTTCCGCCGCACCCGGTCGTAGGGCGCGGGAATCCCGTCGTCATGCACCACCAGTTCTATCCATCCATCCCGCGAATCCATCGAAAGTTCCAGAAACTGGTCCGGGGCGCCCCGGTAGGCGTGGCGGATGGCGTTCGTGCAGGCCTCGTCCACCGCCAGCACCAGCTCCTGCACTTTGTCGTCCTGGACCCCCTGGTTAATCAGGTAGCTGCGGATCATAGCCCGGATATCGCACAGGAGCTTCGGGGAGGACCGGAATACTATGGACAGGTCTTTATCGTGCACCGAGATACCTCATTGCCATCATCGTGCAGTCGTCGTGGGGCACGGCGGGCGCCGTGAAGCGCTGCACATCGTAAATGACCGCTTCAATAAGCGCCTGGGCCGATTCGCCGTAGAGGCGCCCCGTGCAACGGCGCAATCCTACCTCTTCGTACTCCACGGGAGGCGAGGACGACGCACCCTCCAGCAGGGTCGTCGTGGCCCGGGCCTCCACTATGCCGTCCGTATAAAGCAGCAGGCTGTCGCCCGGCGTAACAATGGAGCGGGTCTCCACCCAGGGGCCCTCCGACAATATGCCCGCCGGCGGGCCCGTGGCATCGCCGAAGGTCGTCACCCCGTTGCGCCCGATCTGGACTGCGGGGTGATGGCCCGCATTGCAGCAAACCACCTGGCCGGTGTTCAAATCGATCGTAAGATAGCACATCGTGCAGAACATGCCCCGCTGGCTGCGCTTCACAAGGCCGCGATTCAGCTCGCTCAGCACCTCCACCGGACTCTCCAGATCGCGGCAGAGCAGGCGGAATTGGGCCAGCAACTGGGCCATGGTCAGTGCCGCGGGCACGCCCTTGCCGCTCACGTCGCCAATAAGGATGCCCACGCTGTCCCGGCCGCGGCGCACATAATCATAGAAGTCGCCCCCCACGGTCTTCGCGGGCCGGGTCTCGCCGTAAACCTCGAATCGGGGGTCGTTGGGCCATTCCTTGACCAGGAAGCCTTCCTGGATGGTCCAGGCCGTGGCCAGATCCTGCTCGATCCGCTGCTTTTCCAGGATCTGCTGGTGCATCTGGGCATTTTCCAGCGCCAGCCCGGCGCTGTTGCCGACCGACGCCGCCAGCAGCAGGTCGTCATGAGAATAGTTTTGATCCTGCCGGTCCGTATCGATGTACAGGACGCCCAGGATGCCGTGTTTCGCGCGGAGCGGCACGCAGATGATGGAGCGCAACTGGAGCGACATGATGCTCTCGGAAGCGTTCAGCTCCATGTCGCTGTCCGTGTCCTGATAGAGCACGCTCTCGCCATCGCGAATCACGCGGCTGGCCACGGTGCTGCTGATGAGAATATCGCCGATCTGGGCCGGGTGCAACTGGCCATTGGCGATACTGTGGACATAGCCGCACTCGGAGCAAGGCATTAGCTCGGCGTCATGGCTGGCCAGGAAGATCGCGCCGCGCTGGGCATTGATGGCCTTCAGAGTCTTCTTCAGCACCCCGTCCATCAGGCTGCAGGTGTCGTAGTTCGTGGCAATCTCGTTGGCGACCGAATAGACCGCCTCCAGGAGCTTGGTGGTCTTGGACTGACCCTCGTGGGGCTTCTTGACCATCCCCTGGTGGTCCATGATGGTCTCGGTGAAGAGGCGCCCCTCCTCCACAATCGGCTCCGGCGCGCCATCGCGGGTCTCCGCATGCCCCGTCACCACAAAGGAGAGCGTCGTCTCGCCGATCTGGATCTTGTCCCCGTTCTTCAGCTCGCCCGCAAGCATCTTCGCCCCATTGAGGATCGTGCCGTTGGTGCTGCCCAGATCCTTCCAGATAAACCGGTCCGGACGGGCCTTGATCTCCATGTGGCGGCGCGACGCCGCGTTGTCGTCGATCATCAGGCCACTGTCCGCCGTGCGGCCAATGACCAGAGAATCGTCGATCGGCACCTTGCGCCCGTCGGCATCGACTATGAGAAATCCCCGAAGCACCTGATACTCCTCATCGAGACAAGGGGCCATTGTACAGATTCAATGGAATAAAGTGAAATGGCCCATGACAGCGGTTCGCCAATTGGGCGGACTGGCCCTGACCGCCCTATCGTTGCCAGTTGTCCATTGCCCGTTGGCCATTGTCAATTGTCCATTGTTAATTGCCATCTGCTATACTGCCTCGTCTTGACGGCACGGCACCTCAGGTCCGCCCCGGAATTTCCGCGGGCGCTCAGGGTCTCCGTAGCGTGATCGGGCGTTACGCCGGGTCCGCGCCGCAAACACCCTTCCCCACAATCGAAGTCTGGACTCAACCGGCGAGCCGCCCTGCCTGGGCAGTCCCGGCAATGGAAACAAAGGAGAACCCATGTCTTTTTCCATCGACACCAGCAACTACAAGCCGGTTGCCATTGACCCCTTCAAGAACGCGCCAATTACGCCGGAGCAGAAAGCCCAACTCCTCGCCAACATCGAGATCGTGCGCGACACCATCGTGTTCTTCACGGCGGTGGCGGGCGTGCGCGGCTTCGGCGGCCACACCGGCGGCGCCTACAGCATCGTGCCGGAAGTGCTCATAGCCGACAGCTTCATGAAGGGCAGTGACCGGGTTTACCCGGTCTACTTCGACGAAGGCGGCCACCGCGTGGCGATTCAATACGCCATGAGCGCCTTCAACGGCGAGATGCCTTTCGAAAAACTCCTCCAGTATCGCGCCGCGGGCGAGGGCCTCTATGGTCACCCCGAAATCGATCCCGCCCTGGGCATCAAGTTTGCCTCCGGTCGCCTCGGCCACATGTGGCCCTTCGTCAACGGCGTCGCCAAGGCCTGCCCGAATGGCGTGGTCTTCATGTTCGGCTCCGACGGCTCCCAGATGGAAGGCAACGACGCCGAGGCCGCGCGCCTGGCCGTGGCCCAGCAGCTCAATGTGAAGCTCGCCATCGACGACAACAACGTCACCATCTCCGGCCACCCGGCCGATTACCTCCCCGGCTATGACGTGGGCAAGACCCTCAACGGCCACGGCCTCACGGTGGACACGGGCGACGGCGAAGACTTCGACGCCCTCTACGCGCGCATGCTCAAGGCCGTCAACACCAACGGCCCCATAGCCCTCATCAACAAGCGCAAGATGGCCCCCGGCATCCCCGGCATCGAAGGCACCCACGCCGGCCACGACGTGATCGACAAAGCCTCCGCCCTGAACTACCTGACCCTCAAGGGCCACACCGCCGCCATCGACTTCCTCAACAACATCCCGAAGACCTCCAGCAGCGTTTCCTACGTAGGCTCCACCAAGGAATCCGCCAGCAATCGCACGGAATTCGGCACCATCGTCAATGCCATCCTCGACACCATCCCCGCCGACGAGCGCGCGAGCAAGGTCCTCGTGGTCGACTCCGATCTCGAAGGCTCCACGGGCCTAAAGGGCATCCGCGTTGCCCACCCCGAGGTCTGCATCAACGGCGGTGTCCAGGAGCGCGGCAACTTCTCCGCCGCCGCGGGCTTCGGCTCCCTCCCCGGCAAGCAGGGCATCTTCAGCACCTTCTCGGCCTTCCTGGAGATGATCATCTCCGAAGCCACCATGGCGCGCCTCAACAACGCCAACGTCATCTGCCACTTCTCCCACGCGGGCGTCGACGAGATCGCGGACAACACCTGTCACTACGGCATCAACATCTGGCTCGCCCACAGCGGCATCCAGGAAGGCGACACCAACCGCCTCTACTTCGCCGCCGACGCCGGCCAGCTCAAGAGTCTGGTCAACACCATCTGGAGCGACGACGGTATCCGCTACGTCTTCACCACCCGCAGCAAGGTCCCCTTCATCGCGAAGGAAGACGGCGCGAAGTTCTATGACGACAGCTACCAGTTCGTGCCCGGAAAAGATGAAGTCATCCGCGAAGGCAAGGCCGGCTACGTCGTCAGCTACGGCGAAATGCTCTACCGCGCCATCGACGCCGTGGACCGCGCCCGCGCCGAAGGCATCGACGTCGGCCTCATCAACAAGCCCACGCTCAACGTCATCGACGAAGACATCCTGAAGAAAGTCGGCGCATCGCCCTTCGCCCTCGTCGTCGAAGCCCAGAACGCCAACAACGGCCTTGGCAGCCGCTACGGCTCCTGGCTCCTCGAACGCGGCCTCGCGCCCAAATTCGGCGCCATGGCCGTCCACAAACCCGGCGAAGGCGGCATCCCCGAACACATCGCCCATCAGGGCCTCGACCCCGACAGCATCCTGGCAAAGATCAAGACGCTGGCGAAGTAAGCCACCAATCCACGCAAGCTAAAACGCGGCCCCGGAGGATGCCTCCGGGGCCGCGCTTGTAGCAGGTACAGCCTCGCCGATTAGCTTCGCTTCCCTTTGGTCTGAATAACACCGCGGACCTGCAGCGCGCTTCACTTGGGGTCGTCGTGCGGCGACGCCGTCCCCTATGCGTGCTTGTAAACCTCTCCCCGATTCCCCCATCATGGCGGCTCAACCCAACCCTATGGAGCATGTCGCCATGTCCTCTTCCAACCTTTCCCGCCGTTCCGCGCTCGCCGCTCTGGCCGCCGCACCCGGTGGTCTTCTCCTGGGCGCTTCCGCCATTGCGGAAGACGCCCCCCAGCCCCTCAAGGGCAATCTGAAGCATTCCGTGTGCAAGTGGTGTTACAAGGACATGACGCTGGACGAGCTTGCGGTCCAGGCGAAGGCCATGGGCATCCTGGGCATCGATTTGCTGGGCGCGGAGGATTGGCCCACCATTCAGAAGCACGGCCTGACCTGCCCCATGGCGGCGGGACCGGGCAACATCAAGGAGGGCTGGAACAACCCGGCCCTGCACGATGATCTGGTGAAGAAATCGGAGGAGATGCTGCCGGTCATCGCGGCGGCGGGCCTGCCGAACATGATCGTGTTTTCGGGCAACCGGAATGGCCTCCCCGATGCCGACGGTATCAAGCATTGCGCGGCGGGACTCAAGCGCATTACGCCGATGGCGGAGCAGCTCGGCGTGACGATCTGCATGGAGCTGCTGAACAGCAAGGTCAACCACAAGGATTACCAGTGCGACAAGACGCCGTGGGGCGTGGCCCTGGTGAATGAGGTGGCTTCGGAGCGCTTCAAGTTGCTCTACGACATCTACCACATGCAGATCATGGAGGGGGACATCATCGCCACGATCCAGGCGAACATCCAGCACATCGGCCACTTCCACACGGGGGGTGTGCCGGGCCGCGCGGAGATCGATGAAACGCAGGAACTGAACTATACCCGGATCTGCCAGGCCATCGTGGAAACGGGTTACCAGGGTTTCATTGCGCAGGAGTTTATCCCGAAGAACGACCCCGTGACCTCCCTGCGCCATGCGATTCAGATCTGCGACGTGTAGGGCCTACGCGAATTCATTCCTATGGTGTGCGTCGCGGCGACGATTTGTGCACCTTCGGGGTGGATCTATTGGGTGTCCTGCCGTCTGACGACTTATCTTGGTTCTTAAGGCATCCGCGCAAACATGGAGCGCCGCCGGCCCGGCGGCATTGCACCCGAAGGGCGCAGGGCAAGAACAAGTCAACTACCGTGAATCACGTGTCTGAGTGATGCGCCCGGTTCTCCGCGACGCACCTTGCCGGCGGGCCGCCAGCGCTCCATGCTTTCGAAAAAGCTTCGATAGCCCAAAGGCCCGGCGCGAAACCCCTACTCGAACTTGCTGGTGGCGTCGCGCAATTTCGCTACCATCGCGTTGGCCTGCTCCAGGCGCTCGCTGAGCACGTGGATCACGTTGAGAAGGAGTTTGGCCGCCACGCCCTTGTCCAGGATCTGGTTAATCTGGCGCTCGTCCAGTGTGAAGAGCTTCACGTCGGTCTTGGCTGCGGCCGTGGCCGATCGGGGCTTGCGGTTGAGCACGGCCATCTCGCCGAAGACATCGCCCACGTCGCAAATGGCGATCTGGCGCTTCTTGTTGTAGATGGTTACTTTCCCGCTCAACACCACGAAGAGGTTGCTGCCGAGCATGCCCTCGTGGAAGACGGTCTGGCCTTCGCGAAATTCTATGATGGTTCCGGACTTGAGGATGAACCCCACTTCGTCGGGCTGAAGGCCATTGAAGATGCGAATCTTCTTGGCGTACATCTGATATTGTTCCTGGCTTCCCATGGATTCGTTCCTCGTTGCTGCAGTCTGGCTACCCCGTGTCCCTTGCCCGGCACCCCTTCGTTATAGCAGGACGGCACCGGAATAGCCAACTAAAAAGCGTCCTCGTCCCCGTGGAGAAGTTGGGCCAGGTCCGCCACGCGCTCCACGACATGGTCGGGCTTCCCCGACTCCAGCCGCGCCCGATCGTGCCAGCCCCAGGTGACCGCCACGGTCACCGCGTGGGCCGCCCGCCCTTCGATCATGTCGCCCCGGGTGTCGCCGATATACCAAGGCGTCGCTCCTCGGTGGACCCGATGGATCCGCCGGATTTTCTTCACCTTGCTGGCTTCCTGGTCTGACCCGATCACCCCGCTCAATCCCGCGATGCCGTGGCGCGCGAGAAATTCTTCCGTGGCGGCGGTGACATTCGACGTGACCACATAGACGGGGAATCGGGCGGTGAGGCGGTTGACGAGTTCGGGCATGCCCGGAAATGGGAGGACCTGCCGGTTCAGCTCGGAGACCCGGGGCGCGAGGGTCTTGCCGAGGCGCCGCAATTTGAGGATGGGCACCCCCGCCTTGATAAGGCCCTTCACCGCGTTGGTATCGAAGACGTCGAGAAAAGCCTCAAGCGTTGCCGGTCCCGCAAAGCCCAGATCGCGGCAGCTTTCCGTGAAGACGGGAAAATACGCCGCGAGGGAGTCGGCGATGACGCCGTCAAAATCAAAGAGTATTACGCGTGAGGGCATTCGACGAGTATAGCAAGGGAGTGACGGGATTTGCTTACGCGGGCGGGGACAAAAAAAGAAACGCCACAACAATGGGACTCGTTGTGACGCACTCTTGGAGGAATTGTGTCCTGCGACAATAACTTCAGGTGCTGGGACGAACACCATGGTCATTTGGACTGTCGCATTCCACGTTTGGGTGACTTCCGTGTCTTACTCGTCGCCTCAACATCCTTGTTTCGGCCTCGTACTTAAACTATCGGCAGGCCCGCCCGATCCTTTAGCCGGGATCAGTCGGGCTGATCGGGCCTTTTGCACAATTCCCGCCCAGTTGCTACAATACGCGACCCTCTGGAAGGATACAGCCATGCGCACTCTTATTTTCGGGGCCAAGGGCCAGTTGGGTCGCGACCTCATTTCCGTGTTTCAACAGGAATGTGAAGTCGTCGGCCATGATTTGCCCGAGGTGAACATCGCCGACGAAGTGGCGCTCCAGCCCATCGTGGAGGCCTTCGGGCCCGATCTCCTGGTCAATGCCGCCGCCTACACCAATGTGGACGGCGCGGAGGATGACGTGACCACCGCCTTCCTGGCCAATGAGACGGGCGCGCGCAACGTGGCTGAACTTGCGGCCTATCACCAGATCCCCGTGGTGTATATCAGCACGGACTACGTCTTCGACGGCACCAAGGGCACGCCCTACCTGCCCACAGACCCCATGTCGCCCCTCGGCGTCTACGGCAAGACCAAGGCCGCGGGAGAGCATGCCACCATTGTAGCCAACCCGCGCCACTTCATCCTGCGCACCGCCTGGCTTTACGGCCCCGGCGGCAACAACTTTGTGGAGAAGGTGCTCCGCGCGGCGGAAACTCGGCCCGAGTTGAGCGTGGTGGACGACGAGTTCGGCTCCCCCACCCACACTTTGGATCTGGCGGAGGCCACCCTGGCCCTGGCGAAGACCCAGCACTTTGGCACCTACCACGCCGTGAATACGGGCGCCTGCAACCGCCTGGAGTTCGCCCAGGCCTTCCTGGAAATGGCCGGGGTCACCATCCCCGTGCGCCCCTGCAAGGCCGCCGACTACCCTTCGAAAGCGCCGCGACCCGCGTACTCTGTCCTCGATACGGCCGACCTCACCGCGGCCTCCAACTATGTCATGCGCCCCTGGCGCGAAGCTCTGGCCCACTACATGGAACGAAGGAATCACCATTCATGAAACGCATCATGGTCACCGGCGGCGCCGGATTCATCGGCTCCGCTTTTGTCCGCTGGCAGCTCGCAAAGCACCCGGAAGTTCACATCGTCAACGTGGACAAGCTGACCTACGCCGGCAACCTCGAGAACGTGGCCGGGGTGGACCCCGCGCGACACACCTTCGTCCAGGGCGACATCGCCGATAAAGACGCGATGTTGAAAGCCATGGAGGGCTGCGACGCAGTGGTGAACTTCGCCGCCGAGACCCACGTGGACCGCAGCATCCTCGGCGCGGCGGAATTCCTCCGTACCAACGTGGACGGCGTGTGGAACCTCGCCGAATGCGCCAAGCAACTCGGCACCGCCCGGGTGGTCTTCGTCTCCACCGACGAAGTCTATGGCAGCATCCCCGAGGGCTCCTTCAAGGAAAGTGACCCCGTGACCCCGCGCAACCCCTACAGCGCGGCCAAGGCCGGCGGCGAACTCATCGGCATGTCCTACTTCCATACCTTCGACCTGCCCGTGATCATCACCCGCGGCTCCAACACCTACGGTCCCCACCAGTACCCCGAAACGGTCCTGCCCCTCTTCACCACCAACGCCATCGACCGCCAGTCCCTCCCCCTCTACAAGGGCGGCGAGCACAACGTCCGCGACTGGCTCTACGTTGACGACCACGCCTCCGGCATCGACTGCGCCCTGCGCAACGGCCAGCCCGGCGAGATCTACAACGTCGCGGGTGGCAACGAGCGGGAGAACATCGAACTCACCCGCAAGATTCTCGAACTCACCGATCGCGACGAATCCCTCATCCAGTGGGTCCCCGATCGCCCCGGCCACGACCGCCGCTACTCCATCGACGCGAGCAAGCTCAAGGCCCTCGGCTGGCAGCCCGCCATGCCCTGGGAAGACGGCATGGCCACGACCGTGAAGTGGTACCAGGAAAACGAGACCTGGTGGCGCAAGATCAAATCCGGCGAGTTCAAGGAATACTACGCGCGCCAGTACGCGGCGTTGAAGGGTTCATGAGCTGATTCCGCAATGGGAATCGACGTAGATCATCGATATGTATCATGCACCATGGGAGCGTCGGCGAACCGCGGACGCTCCCGCCTCTTGAATCCACTTCTTTCGGGTCGCCTTTGTCCTTCTCTCCACATCAGCGCGTAAAGCGCTGATACAGTCCACGGGTCTCCCAGCCTTCATCGAGCACGGCCATGATCAGGGGTGTGTAGCCCGGAGCCTCGCGGATCCGGTGAATGCCTTTCAACTGACCGAGATCCGCCACGTTCATCTCTATACCCTCGAAGCGCGTCCAGGTCGGCGGCAATTCGCCCCAGGCCGCCGAGTCGGGCGTGTCGGGCCACACGGCGTTATAGATTGGAAGGTAGTAGCGCACGGTGTCGCTGCCCGCGACAACCCGCGTGTGCCAGCTCAGATCCCGCTCGGATGTGTCGCCCGCGTAGCGAAACAAGAGCGGCACCTCGCGATCCGTGCGCGCCAGTTCAATCACGAGCAGATCCACCTGGAAAAAGCCCTCGGGGCCCGATTCCGGCAATCCCTCGGGCAGGGTCACGGGATCGCAGGACAGGCGCACCTTTTCTCCGCCCTGGACCGATGCCACGGCGGGCCAGACGGCGTCCTGTTCCGACGTCTCGTAGGACGCAAACAGGGCAAGCAACTGCCGATCCTGTTGCCAGCGCAGTCCCCAGAAAGTCGAAAGTACCAGCGCGGTACTTGCGACGGAGAACACCACGCCGAACTTCAAGCGCGCCACCCACCAGGCGCGGCTGCCGATCCGCTCCACAAGCCAGGTCCGCTCCGACTTCCCCACAAGCGCGCAGGCTCGCCACGCGATGTAGAGCAGTGCGCCCCCGAGAAAGATCGGTATTACCTCCAGGTGAAAGTAGTGCCGCGCCGCAAACTGTACGGAGGCCATGCCCGCCAGGCAAAACATCAAGTACAGCATAAGGAAACCGAGGCGCGGACTCAATGCCCCGAGCAGCAGCACCAGCGCGAGGGCCACATAGCGCGTGCGGCTGAAGAGGGTTTCCATCAGCCAGACACGCCCTTCATAGAGCGGCTCCAGGAAGCGGTTCGTGATGCCCCGGGGCATGAAGGCTTGGGGATTCGGCCGCAGTTCATCCAGCATGCGCAGCGCGGCCGCCGCCGTGCGTGTGGCCAGATCACCGGGCAGGGTCCACAGCAGATTGCGGAAGAAATAATCATCGCCCACGGCCTCGTAACCCGGCGTCTCGTAGATGATGGGCCGCGCCGCGCCGTCCAGGTACTGGTTGTGGGCGTTGTGCATGGCCAGCGCCTCGGTATCAAGATCCGACTGGGCCACCTGATACATCGGATTGTCCGCGCCGAGGCGCCCGTCGTAGAACACGCCAAAGCCCATAAGGAAGGGATGGGTGCGTTCGCCATAGGTCTGGAACTGCATCATCACGGGCCAGGACGCCGCAAGAAAGCAGGCGAGGAATGCCGCCGTAGCCGCCAGACGCGCGCCCCACGCGGGCCAGCGCCAACCGGGGTAAAAGAGCAGCACCGCGGGCACGAAGAGGATCACATACATCACCGCTTCCGCGCGAAAACCCGTGGCCAGGCCGATGGCCCCACCGGCCGCCGCGCCGCACCACAGGGCGCGCTTCCACCCCTTGGGATAGACCAGCAACAGCAGCAGACAGAACAGGGCGAAGAGCATGAAGGGCGCTTTGGCGAAATCGCGGAGGCGCACGAGATAGTGCAACTGAATCGGCGAGATCAGGAACAGCGCCGCGCAGAAGAGGGCAATGGGCGGGTTCATCAACAGCCGGAACAGGGCATAGGCCGCCACCGCCGAAAGGCCATAGAGCAGACCGTAGAGCGGGGTCAGCGACGACCAGGCCACGCCGAGAACGCGCCAGACCCAGCCCGCCACGAAGAACATATGCCACGTGCGCTTGTGGATCCCGGTAAAGGGCACGATGGCCATATCCTCCGGCAGCAGACCGCAATCGAAGCGATCAATCAGGGGCGGGCCGTCGCGGTGCTGATCGGGCTGCAGAAATGCCACCAGTTCGGGCACCTCCGAAGCCTTCGGATTCACAAAGCCCCGCCCGCAGGCCAGCATGACCGAGGGTCCATAGCTCGCCTGGAGAATATCCGCCGTGCGGCCCCAGGTGGACACATACACCATGCCCCAGAAGGACGCCAGAACAAAGATCGCGACCCCGATGGCGCATTCGCGCTTCGCGGCGCGGCTCAGAGTAAAACGGCCCATGGTGCTCCTGTGGGGAAAGGGAATGAATGGCTTTTGAAATCATAGCGGGTGATGACGTGGAAGGCAACCGGCAAGGGGACCGTCCTGCACGAAAGGCAGCCCCGATCCGCAACATCAGCCCCGCGTGCAGCCGCCAACCCGACCGAGCCAACGCTCCTGCGCGTGCGGGACCGTCCCCCGCTGTTAAGAAGACCCGGGGAGCCGCACGCTCCCCGGGTTGGTTGTGACCTGTTGCGCCAGGTTAAAAAAGAGTTTAAAGACTAGTCCTTGCGCGCGAGGCGCAGGTCGCTGTCTTTCAGGTAGGGCAGCGGGTTGACCGACCTGCCGTCCTTGCGCACCTCGAAGTGGAGGTGTGGCCCGGTGGATCGGCCCGTGGAGCCGACGTCGGCGAGAACGGTGCCCGCTGTGACGGCCTGCCCTTCGCTGACGTGGTTACGAGCCGCGTGGCTGTAGATCGTCTCCAAGCCGCCTTCATGGCGGACGATGACGGTATTGCCATAGCCTCCCTTGAAGCCGCTGAAGGTCACCACGCCGTCTTTGAGGGCCATGATGTCCGTGCCGCGCTTCACGGCGAGGTCGATCCCATCATGAAAGGCCATTTCCCCGTTGAAGGGATCCTTCCGCATGCCGTACTCGGAGCTGATGCGGGCTTTTCCATCCAACACACCCGCCCAGGGATTGTCAGAATGCTGGTCGCCATGATCGTGGTCTACCAGCCCCTTCAACACCGAAAGAGCGTTGGCCGTCTTGTTCAAGACCCGCTGGAGCGCCAGGGCCGCGTCCGAAGGCTCAGGGCCGGGACCGCCTGCGGCACCACGGGTCTCCAGCGACGTGACGATGGTCTTGCGGCGGGTTGCAGTGTGCTCGGGCATGAGGTTGGCCGCGATCTTCACGGGACCCCCACGCTGGGTGAGCTCCGTGCCCAGCAGTGCGTCGGAGGGGGCCGACGACGGCGCGACAATAGCGGGGGCGACGGCCCCCGGGTCATCCAGCGGCTTGGACTCGACCAGGGGCGGTGTGACCGCCCGCGGCGCTTCGGGCATGGCCGGCAGCGGCGCAACTATTGAAGAAGCCTGGTTCGCCGGTTGGCTATGGCCGCTGTTCAGCGGCGAAAGGTCCACGGTCTGGCCGGGATGGATTAGATTGGCATTGCGGAGGCCATTGAAGCGGGCCACGGTGTTTACCGCATCGTAGACCTCGGCATTCGTCGGATTGCCTCCACGGGCGCTGAGGTGTTCGCGGACGATTTTGGTGAGATTGTCGCCGGGCGAGACGCGATGGGTGGTTTCAAGAGGAGCGGACACCGGGGCCGGAAGGGAGAAAGGGGGATAGGGACCAGGGGCCAGCACCGGTGTCCGCGTATAGGTGGCGGAGCTCTTGACCGTGGGCGGAATGGCTACGAGATTGATGTAAGTCTCTGTGTTCATTCGGGTCGGCCTCGGTTGAGTTCACGATTGCACTCAGCTTAGAGCAAGCATCGGGCCAGATCAGTCAGGCGCGCAAAGCCTTTGAAAATAAAGGATCTGCGGGTCGAGAATGCGGGTATGTTCGCCGGGAACTGGGAAAATGATGCCGTCCGAGGGAAATAGTTGCGGGTGCGGGCGATCATTCCTGTATTACCGCGTGCACGGAGCACGATTTGTCTGTTCGTTGCCCGTCCCTACTCCAGCTCCAGCAGAATCACCTCGTGGACATCGTTTACCAGCAGTGAGACCGTATCTCCCGACACCTTCACCTCGGTGTCCGGGTTCACGCCACGTGCCGATTTGATCGGCCCGCTGGCTTTCACTTCCGCGCGGTAGAGGGGCGTGTCTACCATCAACTCCGGAATAGCCCAGGGGCGCTTCACGTCGGTGGAGCCTGGCGGCGTGAGGAAGCCGTTGAGATGAACGCGGTAAGTCCCGTCCTTATCGTGCGTCACGACCGTCTCCACGTAGGCTGGTGCTTCGATCTCAATCCTGGGCGGAGGCAACAGCGCGCGAATGGCATTGGCCAGCAGTGCGCGGGCTTCAGTGGTGCGGTACTCGCCACCGGCCGCCATGCCGGGCGACACGGCAAAGGTCAGCACACGGCCTTTCCCCACAGTGTTGAGCAATACGGCGGGGCCAATGGCCTCGGCTGCCGGGCCTGGGAAGGTGGTGCTTTCCAGCCCGTCTTTTTGTCGCCGGGTGCGGATCGGCGCGTGAAGCCGACCGTAGGCCGTCGCGCCTGCGGGCTCGTAGAGGACGGCCGGGCCATAAACCAGATGGGGCCAGCCGGTGGGAATACCCGCCAGCATATCGCCCAGCGCCTCCGGTTCGGCGTCAAAAGCAACGTAGTTGTCGTTGTCGGCAATAACGCGCGTTACCTTCGCGCCAATCAGTGATTCCAGGCTGGAATGGCCCTGGGGTGCGCCCATGGCATCGAAGCAGCCCGAGTTGCCCGAAACGATCAGGTTTCCGCCACCACGCACATAAGCTTCGAAGTGCGCCACCTCCGCAGCGCCCACAATTGCGGTGTCGGGCAACACCACGACGGGGTAGGCGGAGAGCGTCTCTGCATTGAGGTTTTCATCCAGCAGCACACCCGTCGTGAGATGTTCATAGGTTGCGGCCTTGTAGGCGCCGTTAAACGGAAGCTGATATTTTTCCCGCTGCTCCCGGCCATACCAGTCGCGCGCGCGGGCCGAATAGTAGATACCCACATCGTAGACCGGTGTCTGTCCGAAGTGTTCGCGTTTGGCCTGTACTTCCTTAAAGACTTCTGCCATTCGGCCGTAGGCCACGGGATCGAGCTGGCCCTCGAAGGGCGTCTTGTCCACGATGGTCACCTGAGAGCCGTGCATGAGCAGGGCGAACATCTCCCAGCGCAGATCATTGAGGGGGCGCGTGGTCTGATCATGGTAGAAGCGGGCGCCGCGCTGCATCACCACTTGATAGCGCCGACCGGGCGTGGCGGCGCGCACAAATTCCGCCGTCATTCCCGCCGCCAAGGCGCTGAAGCCCCAGACGCCGCTTTCACAGGTGACGAAATCGCCGATTCCGGCATGCTGCACGGGGCGCTGGCCCACCTCGAAGGTGAAGGGCGGGTAGCCGTGAAAGTTGAAGTCGACGGTGGCTTTCGGGGCCCGTGCGCGTACGAAGGCGAGGGTGTCCCGCTCGAAGCGCGCGCTGGTTTCATAGCGGAATTCGAGCATGTCGTCCCACGCGGTATCCCACGAGACTCCCGTGGGCATGGGCCGACCAGGAAACTGTTTCTCGAACTCAGCCCTGCAGGTCACGCAGAAGCAGCCATAGGGCGGGCCGAAGCCCTGATCCACCATGTCCACGTGAAATCCACCGACACCGATCTCAAGCATCTCCACGAGCAGGCCATGGACAAAATCGCGATAGGGACTGTTGAGGCAGACGCGTCCGGGGATGACCTGGCCGTCAGGGCCGACCATGGCCCACTCGGGATGCTCGCGGAGCACGTGGCCCGCGGCCTGCACCACGACATAGGCGATGACCGGAAGTCCGCTGGGTTTCGCCGCCGCCACGGCTTCCTTGAGCGGATCGCGATCACCCAGTCCGGGAACCTTGGGCATGAGCTTCGAGTCGTAGTAGGCCCACTCGTGATCCCTTGCCCAGAGCACGAGGTACTCCGAGCCCATCTCGAGTTGCTTTGCCACGATCTCCGCGCCGTCGAAGCGCGAGGAATAGCCCAAATCGCGCGGGTCGGAGCCCCACTGCGCCCCGGACGGACCGACTTCCATGCCGATGAGTCTGGTCTGGTACCAGGGGAGATCCTCTGCGGCAATGAGGGGGGCGATGAAGAACAGCAACGCGATGACGAGCAGCGATTTCATATGAGTGGCTCCCAAAAATCAGAATGAATAACGCAAAGTACCTCTCGAAACAGCGGCAAGGATACCGCATGGCGAATTCGCTTAAGCAAAATTCCGTGAAATTCCGTGTCTTCCGTGGTCAGCCTTCTTCCTGACCACGGAAGGACCTGGATCAGACGTTGGCCGCAACCAATATAATTGGACCTCGGAGACACGGAGGCGCGGAGAAGAAGAGGAGTACAAAGGTGCCAGTACCGAGTAGTGGTACGTTCACGTTCGAAATGGTCTCTCCCATTTTCCCTCTCTCATTTGTCTTCTCCGTGCCTTCGTGCACTCCGTGGTCAGCATTTCTTTAGTTGAGCAAGCAAGAACACAGAAAATAGCTCTTCCTCTACTTTACACTGTAAGTCGCTTTTCCAAGTGACTTATGACGGGTAGTGGAAAGTCAATTTGCTGAAAAAGCAAGATGTTGACGGATAGTAGTACGGAATATCACGGAAGCAATCGCGCTTGAGCGACCCGCTACTCGCCCAGGCCGTCCACGATGCCGTCACCATTCTTGTCCGGGAAGGGCAGCGTGAAGATCTGGAGGATATCGGTGCCGTCGAAGGCTTTCACGAGCTGACCCTCCGCATTTTTTGTGGGCACGGCCTTGTTGAAGGCCAGCATGGTGCCGTCCTGCGAACTGGTCAACTTGATGCGATCCGGGCTGTCACCCTGAGGCGTGAGGAAGACTGAACGGCCAAACAGGGGTCCGGGCTTCACGCAGGTGGCCACGATACCGTTGTTGCTGAAACTGAAGACCGTATTGCCGGAGGGGTGCCAGCGAATACCATCGGAAGAACCCTCGGGCAGGTGCGTGGCCTGTTTTGGCTGCTTCTCGGGGTCCGGGGACTGATCCGAGCCGTCGGAGGCGATGACAAAGACCTGGGTCGTGCCGTCGGGAGCCTT